>NZ_PYNV01000002.1:0-499970 GCF_003026095.1 Photobacterium sp. GB-72
AGATGGTGGTGGGGGAAGGATTCGAACCTTCGAAGGCAGTGCCGGCAGATTTACAATCTGCTCCCTTTGGCCACTCGGGAACCCCACCACGGGGTATTGCTTATTATTTGGCTTTCGCCAGAAAAGATGTCAGTGGCGACAGCTTTTCAAATTAGATGGTGGTGGGGGAAGGATTCGAACCTTCGAAGGCAGTGCCGGCAGATTTACAATCTGCTCCCTTTGGCCACTCGGGAACCCCACCACGGGGTATTGCTATATTTGGCTTTCGCCAGAAAAGACGTCAGTGGCGACAACTTTTCAAATTAGATGGTGGTGGGGGAAGGATTCGAACCTTCGAAGGCAGTGCCGGCAGATTTACAATCTGCTCCCTTTGGCCACTCGGGAACCCCACCACGGGGTATTGCTTATTATTTGGCTTTCGCCAGAAAAGACGTCAGTGGCGACAGCTTTTCAAATTAGATGGTGGTGGGGGAAGGATTCGAACCTTCGAAGGCAGTGCCGGCAGATTTACAATCTGCTCCCTTTGGCCACTCGGGAACCCCACCACAAGTGCGGGGCGGATAATAGCAAACATTCGGATCCTGTAAAGACTTTTCTTTTAAATACTGAGTGTTTGCCTGAATTTTCATCAGATTACCAATTGTTGCTTATATTTACATTTCTTGACGTTGCTAAACCGTAGATTCAGATATGATTGCGGCAGGATTATTTATGGTGTGTTGATAATGAAAAAAATGGCCGTAGCAGTATTAGTAACTGCAGTGTTATCTGGTGGTTACTTCTACTTTCAGGGAACCTCTCATGCTGCGCAAGAAAAGAAGGATGCGCGATCAAGCCGTGTTGTGAGTGTCACGACGGGAACGGTCTCTTCTATGCCTATCGCTCAATCACTTTCTTTAACTGGAAAGTTGCAAGCTGAGCACTCTGTAAATATTGCAGCAGAAACATCTGCACAGATTAAAAACATCGAGGTTAAACCAAATCAACGTGTTCAAAAAGGCACGCTATTAATTCAACTTAATGATGACAAAGCAAAAGCGGCTTTTGATGAAGCTCTAGCCTATTTCAATGACGAGCAACGTAAATTAAACGAATTTAAACGCTTAGTGAAACGTGGTGCTATCACTCAAACGGAAATTGATGCGCAGACGACCAGTGTCAATATCGCTCAAGCTCGTTTAAAAGCGGCGCGTGCTGAGCTTAATGATCATATGATCCGTGCGCCTTTTAATGGCACAGTTGGACTCTTTGATTTCAGCCAAGGTCATCGTGTTGCTGAAGGCGTGGAACTGTTGACGTTTGACGATCTTTCGACAATGCGATTAGACATTCCTGTTCCTGAACAATATCTCTCACACCTTGTACCGGGAATGAAAGTTGTCGCAACAAGCCAAGCATGGCCTGATCGTGTGTTTAATGGTGAAGTACAAGCGATTGATTCACGTGTTCAAACCGATTCTTTAAATATCAAAGTTCGAGTGGTATTTGATAACAAAGATAATGCACTGAAGCCTGGCATGCTGTTAGCTGCAGATATAGGTTTTGTCCCACAACCTAAAGCGGTAATTCCAGTTCAAGCGATTGAATACTCAGGAACTAAACGCTTTATCTACCTTGTTGACGATAAACAAAAAGTCCATCGAACTGAAGTGGAGCTTGGTGCCCGTATTGATAATACCGTGGTCGTTAATAAGGGGGTAGAGATTGGCGATCGTATTGTTGTTCAAGGATTAGTGAATATGCGAGATGGAATAAAAGTTTCGGATATAACAGCAACAAAGAATGATTCACAGCATGGAGCAAGTAGTTAATGTGGTTATCAGACATTTCGGTTAAACGCCCTGTTGTTGCCATTGTTTTAAGCTTATTGCTGTGTGTGTTTGGTGTGGTGTCTTTCTCTAAATTAGCCATAAGAGAAATGCCTGATGTAGAAAGCCCTGTTGTTACCGTGATGACTACATATGACGGCACATCTGCGACGGTAATGGAAAGCCAAGTTACTACTCCGATCGAAGATGAGTTGTCAGGTATTAGTGGCATTGACAACATCACCTCGATAACACGAAATGGCATGTCACGTATTTCGATTGAATTTTCGATGGATTGGGACCTTACCGAAGGTGTCAGTGATGTGCGTGATGCGGTTGCCCGTGCTCAACGACGTCTACCGGATGATGCGAGCGATCCTATTGTGTCGAAAGACAATGGTTCAGGTGAGCCTGCCGTTTATATCAATTTATCCTCATCAGAGATGGATCGTACGCAGTTAACGGATTACGCCCAGCGAGTATTGGAAGATCGTTTCAGCTTAATTAATGGGGTGAGTTCAGTCAGTTTAAGTGGTGGCCTGTATAAGGTGATGTACATAAAACTGAAACCTGAATTAATGGCAGGTCGCGGTGTTACCACCAAAGATATTATTGACGCGTTACGTGATGAAAACGTTGAATTACCTGGTGGTGAAGTACGTAATGACCAAACTGTGATGGCTGTGCGAACGGCCCGTTTATATCGCACGGCTAATGATTTTAAATACCTGACAGTTAGAACCACAGAAAATGGTACGCCGATTTACTTAAAAGATGTGGCTGATGTTGCGATTGGTGCAGAAAACGAAAATTCAACCTTTAAAAGCAACGGAGTCGTTAACTTAAGTTTGGGTATTGTCACTATGTCTGATGCTAACCCATTAGAAGTGGCAAAAGATGTTCGCGCAGAAGTCGCGCGAATGCAGAAGTTCTTACCTGAAGGGACAAGTTTAACGGTTGATTATGATGCGACGGTATTTATAGATCGCTCAATCAGTGAAGTGTACAGCACATTATTAGTCACGGGTGCTTTGGTTATTTTGGTGCTTTATGTCTTTATTGGACAAGCTCGCGCAACCTTAATTCCAGCGGTAACGGTGCCAGTATCGTTAATTTCAGCGTTTATTACCGCGTATTTCTTTGGCTTTTCAATCAACTTGCTGACCTTAATGGCATTAATTCTTGCTATTGGGTTGGTGGTCGATGATGCCATTGTGGTGGTTGAGAATATTTTCCATCACATGCAGCGCGGTGAATCACCATTGCTTGCCGCTTTTAAAGGTACCCGTGAAGTGGGGTTTGCGGTGATTGCGACCACAGCGGTACTGGTGATGGTGTTCTTACCGATTTCCTTTATGGAAGGCATGGTAGGGCGCTTATTTACTGAGTTCTCAGTATTGCTTGCGATGGCGGTCATCTTCTCTTCATTAATTGCGTTAACTTTAACGCCTGTAATGGGGAGTAAAATCTTAAAAGCCAATGTAAAACCAACTCGCTTTAACCTATGGGTGAATCGTCAGTTTGATAAGCTTGAAAATGTCTACCGCAAAGGTGTTACGTTTGCGGTTAAAAAACGCTTTATCGCACCGATTGTTGTATTAGCGTGTATTGGCGCAAGTGCCGCGTTGATGAAGGTGATCCCTGCTCAATTAGCGCCACAAGAAGATCGCGGTGTATTGTTTGCCTTTGTGAAAGGTGCAGAAGGTACCAGTTATAACCGTATGATCGGCAATATGGATGAAGTTGAAAGCCGTTTGCTGCCAATGTTGGGCAAAGGCGTATTGAAATCTGTCAGTATTCAATCACCCGCGTTTGGTGGTCGAGCAGGAGATCAAACTGGTTTTGTGATCATGCAGTTAGAAGATTGGCAAGATCGCAGTGTGTCGGCACAACAAGCATTAGGCATGGTGAGTAAAGCACTAACGGGGATTCCTGATGTACGTGTTATTCCAATTATGCCAGGCTTTCGCGGTGGTTCTTCTGAGCCAGTTCAATTTGTGCTCGGTGGCTCTGATTATCAAGAGTTGTTTAAGTGGGCTTCGGAGCTAAAACACATTGCAGAAGACAGCCCAATGATGGAAGGGGTTGATTTAGATTACGCAGAAACCACGCCTGAATTGATGGTTAATATTGATCGTCAACGTGCGGCGGATTTAGGTATTCCGGTTTCAGATATTGCAGAAACACTGGAAGTGATGTTGGGCGGACGAAGTGAAACTACTTTTGTTGAGCGTGGTGAAGAATACGATGTTTACCTGCGTGGTGACGAGAATCGTTTTAATAGCTCTGCTGATCTTAGTCAGATTTATTTACGTGCGAAAAATGGTCAACTTGTCACGCTTGATACCGTTGCTTCGATTGATGAAGTCGCCTCAGCGCAGAAGCTTAGCCATAACCAGAAACAGAAATCGATCACGTTAACGGCGAATTTGTCTGAAGGTTACACCTTAGGGGAAGCGTTGGATTTCTTGGATCAACAAGCGATAGAGAAGTTGCCATCGGATATTACGATTAACTATGCGGGAGAGTCGAAAGACTTTAGAGACAATCAAAGCAGCATTGCCATTGTCTTTGGTTTAGCTTTGCTAGTGGCTTACTTAGTTCTTGCTGCGCAGTTTGAAAGCTTTGTAAACCCGCTGGTGGTGATGCTGACGGTTCCTATGGGGATCTTCGGTGGCTTAGCTGGCTTGTGGTTAATGGGGCAAGGGCTCAATATCTACAGTCAAATTGGTATGATCATGCTTATTGGCATGGTAACCAAGAACGGTATTCTGATTGTAGAATTTGCTAACCAATTGCGTGATAAAGGTGTTGAGTTTGAACAAGCGATCATTGATGCGTCAGTACGTCGTCTGCGTCCAATATTAATGACTGCATTTACGACTTTATTTGGCGCAATTCCGCTGATTATCTCAACGGGAGCGGGGGCTGAAAGCCGTATTTCTGTGGGTACTGTGGTGTTCTTCGGTATGGCGTTCGCGACCTTAGTGACCTTGTTTGTTATTCCTGCAATGTACCGTTTAATGGCAGGTAAGACTAAATCACCGGGTTATGTCGAAAGCTTGTTAGAAAAAGAGCTGCAACATGATTACACAGGGCGTATTAGCCATGGTGATTTACCTAAATAGATGAGCTTTTTATAGAAAACGTTATTAAAGAGTTAGCTTAATAAAAGGCGATAAGGATAAACCTTATCGCCTTTTTATTTACCTTTTTATCGGTGCAAGCTTATGGCGACTACCTCTTTAGTGAGCAATCAGTTAAACTTCTGCATAGATAACTATCGAGTAATTAAACTGCACGTTTGCAGCTTTTTACCCTGATCGTCCTAAAGCCCTTTATAGAAGAAAACCATGTCACAGAATCCAACTGAACAGCAGAGCCCAAAAGGGGTTCGTCTTAATAAATTCATTAGTGATACAGGCTATTGCTCACGCCGTGAGGCGGACAAGCTGATTGATCAGGGACGCGTCACTATCAATGGTCAAAAACCAGAGATGGGCGTACGCGTAATGGATAACGATGATGTGCTTATTGATGATAAGCCACTTCGTAGCAAAGAGCGTCCAATTTATATAGCACTAAATAAGCCAACAGGGATCACCTGTACCACTGAACGTCATATCGAAGGTAACATCGTTGATTTTATTGGTCACCGCAAGCGTATTTTCCCTATTGGTCGTTTAGATAAGCCATCAGATGGCTTGATCTTCTTAACGAATGATGGCGACATCGTTAATAAGATCCTACGTGCGGGTAACTCTCACGAAAAAGAATATGTAGTCCGTGTTGATAAAGTGATCACGCCAGAATTCTTAGAGAAAATGGCATCAGGTGTTGAGATCTTAGATACGGTAACCCTACCTTGTAAGGTAACGAAAGAAACGAATTTCTCTTTCCGTATTGTGCTAACTCAAGGTTTGAACCGTCAGATCCGTCGTATGTGTGAAGCGCTTGGTTATGAAGTGTATAAACTTCGCCGTGTACGCATTATGAACATCACGATTGATGGTTTACCTAATGGTAAGTGGCGTTACTTAACTGATGATGAAATCGGTGAAATTAACCGTTTAATTGCACAATCATCAGGTACTGAAGAAGCATCAAAAGTTGATGCTGAAGGTCGTAAAATTGCTAAAGCCACCGATGCGAAACTTTACGATCACCGCCAGCAAGAAGCGCGTAATGAAAAGCGTGCTCAAGAAAAAGCGTTTAAAACCTACAGTGGTACGGGGGAATTTACTCGTCGTCCTGGTGGTCAGCGTCAAAATCGCCGCAATGAAGAAGGTGGTGAATCGCGCCAACAGCGTGGTCAGGGACGTAATGATAATCGTCGTCCAGCGCGTCCTTCAGATCGTGATTCAAAACCAAGTTTTGGTGGTAAAAGTACTGGCATCAAAAAGTGGAAATCTAAAAGAGAAGATTAATACACTTAAATAGATAAATAACGCCCTTTAGTTTTCTATACATTCTCTAGACAGAGTAGATAGTTTAAAGGGCGTTTTTATTTGTAGTCGTTACTCGCGATGATATTGATAAGGAAAGAGCATGAAAATTGTTGCTGTAACAGCTTGTCCTACGGGGATCGCCCATACTTACATGGCAGCAGATGCGCTAAATAAAATGGCTCATAAAATGGGAATTCAGATCCACGTTGAAACCCAAGGTGCGATGGGGATTGAAGATCAGTTAACACTGCAAGATATAGCTAAAGCAGATTTAACCTTGATTGCTTCAGATATTGAAGTAGAGCAGCGTAGCCGATTCACAGGCAGTAAAATCCATTGTGTTACTATTGAAGAGGTCTTGGTTGATCCAGAAGCTGTGCTAAAACGTTGCCAGCAATTAATTACCCAATAGCAGAGCATTACGATGTTGGAAAGGCGCCTTACGTTCTATTGTGGTCATAGTGGATTACCCCTTTATCAGTTAGACAAATTGAAAAAGCTCGCCAGCTATTTTACTGCCGATGTGCAGGTGTTTAACTTGCAATTGTTACGATCTGAATCGGTAACCAAGCCTCTGCGCGTTTCAACGCTTGCAAGTAAGCCTTATCAATTGTGTCAGCTCGTTATTACAGGCGTGGATGCTGAATTAGCCCTATTGGTGCTGACTGATATTATTCACGAACATGCTTGTCCGTTATTGTTGCCATCGAGCGATAGTAAGGGAAATGCTATTTTAAAACAGCGTATGACAATGCTGGATTTTCCTCTGTCTTTTATCACGCCAAAACAGATTCAAGTCGATAATAATAAAGCACAATTATTAGCAACGATGACGCGCTCGCTGGTGGATGAAAAAGTGATTAAAGTCGATGATTATCAAGAGGTGTTAGCTGCGATAGAAAAACGTGAGAGTATTTCTGCTACTGTAATGGGCAATAGTATTGCGATGCCCCATGTGATGATAGAACCTATTACTCAGCCTGCGATGGTGATTTCTTGTTGTCAGCAAATGAATTGGCACAGCGCACGAGGAGATGTAAGCAAGGTATTGATGATGGTATTACCTAAGCCCTTATCGCGTTCTGTACTCATGGCTTTTTCTCGGTTTTCAAAGCGACTACTACAAGATCGTTATGCAGATGCTTTACGCCAAGCTTCTGATAGTAATGTTATACAAGCGCTGATCATTGAGGCGATGCTAGCGTCTGATTAAAGGCTACGATATTCAGTTGGTGTACGGCCTGTTTTGTTTTTAAATACCCGACAGAAGTAATTCATATCTTGAAACCCGCATCGGGTTGCTACTTCCGCTAAACGAAAATTGTATTTCTTGAGCATAAATTTTGCGCGTTCTAACCGTACCCAGCAGATGTAATCTGCTAATCGCATATGTCCCTGTTGTCTGAATAAGCGCGAGAGGTGATTGGGGGTAATGTTAAAACGATGAGCAATAGATTCTCGGCTGATCGCGCGGTGAAAATTTTCTTGAATATAAATACAAATCCCTTGATAAAGATCTTCACAACGATTTTTTTTCACTCTATCTGGGGTATTGAGCATAGAGCGGCTATAGCTGAGGAGCGCTAACAAGAGGTATTCATCCATTGGTTTTTTCGTTGGCTCTTTTGCCAGCATATTCAATGCCGATAAAATAGGATCGATAGCATGTCCTGTCGCGGCTTGGATTGAGTGTTTTTGCACATCAAAAAAGTGAGGATTGTCTTTGCTTTTGCTGACTAAACTGAAACCAATTTGTCTTTTACCAAACAGTAGGCTCAATACCGAGCATTCCGTATCCCAATTGGGTTTATTCCAACAGTTCGGTGGAATATACAGAGCATCACCCAGCATTAAGTTAATATCTCGAATGCCATACTCACCGTCTTCCAATTGATTCACATATTCGCCTTTAAGCACGAGTTCAAGACGAGGGAAATTCACTTGGTAACTAAATTGTGGCGGTGTGGTGTGATCATTAGCAAACCAAATATGGTTAAAGCTTTCTCGTTCTTCGAGAATAGAATCAATAAGATTAAGAAATACGGTATCCATAATTTGCGTTAAGTCGCCCAATGTTGTGAGGAATTGTGAGTTAGCAATAAATATTTATGGCTATTTTTGTTATAGTGCAGAGCAATATTTCGTAAAACATAACTCACTTAATGGATTATATCGAATAAGGGCTTATGGTGATCTGATTGATGTACCACTTTTTGACTTATGTAACATTTAGCATTGCTTAAATGGCATTCCTCTTAGTTCTTTTCAGATTTGCTAAGTGGAATACGATTTTATCTTCATCGATGCACAACGATAATAAATTTAGGAATGAATATGGCTGGAATTCACCGTCCTGTGTTTTTTAAAATGAATAACGTGATTCAAGATTATGCATGGGGAAGTAAAACCTCGATTGAATCTTTGTTTGGTATCGCAAACCCTGAAGCGAAACCACAAGCAGAATTATGGATGGGCGCTCATGCGAATGGCTGCTCTGAAATTGAAATGCAGGGAAAAGCGGTAAAGCTGTCTGACTTTATTGCAACGGAACCGGATGCGATCATTGGTGTGCAAACCCAGCAACAATTTGGTGAGCTGCCGTATTTATTTAAAGTGTTAGCGGCAGAAAAAGCACTGTCTATTCAGGTTCACCCAAATAAGCAGCAAGCAGAAGTCGGCTTTGCGAAAGAAGAGCAAATGGGCATTGCGCGTAATGCGGCGAACCGTAATTACAAAGATCCAAACCACAAGCCAGAGTTAGTCTTTGCGTTAACACCGTACCAAGCGATGAATGGTTTCCGCCAAATTGAAGATATTGCAGCGCAGTTCAATGCACTTGAAATTACGACTATTAGTGAGCTAGTCGCTGCATTTAATGTAAATCAAACGGAAGCGGGCTTACGTGATTTCTTTGCGGCAATGTTATCGCTAGAAGGTGAGCAAAAAGCTTCAGCGGTAAACGCATTATTGGCTTACAGTGAAGCACATAAAGATCAGCCATTGTTTGCTTTATTATCAGAGTTAGCTGAGCAATACCCTGGTGATATTGGTTTATTTGCGCCGTTAATGCTAAATGTATTAACCCTTCAGCCGGGTGAAGCGATGTTCCTTAGTGCTTGTACGCCACATGCCTACATTAAAGGTACTGGTTTAGAGATCATGGCGAACTCCGATAATGTATTGCGCGCTGGTTTAACGCCAAAATACATGGATGTACCTGAGCTCGTTGCAAACACCTATTTCACGCCAATGACGTTTGATTCATTGTTGTTAGCCCCAACACAAGCAGAAAACGGTTTACATTATGCTATCCCAGTTCCTGATTTTAAGTTCAGTGTTTATAAGCAAGTAGACAACATTAATCTTACTGTGAATAGTGCTGAAATCGTCTTTGCCATTGATGCACCAGTAACATTGACCCATAGTAATGGTGATAGTGTCGTGATAGATAAAGGCCAATCAGTATTTATTCCCGCTTATACTGAGCAGTATCAAGTAACTTGTGTTGGTACTTTTGCCCGCGCTTACAACTAAGCAGATCTAACGTCTTAGCACTTATTTAAAGCGACAGAATATTCTGTCGCTTTTTTTATTTTTGATAGTGTGAAGTCTTTCACTAAAAGTAGGCTGAGATGGAATGTTGGATGTGTGTTATTTCTAGTTGATAAAAAATTATAGCTATAGGTTTTTGTATGTGTTTAAACTTCAATTTAATTTTAATTAATTGATATATAATAATTTTAATCTTTCATTTGTCAGTTTAGTTACGTTTAAATAAAGTGTGTGATAGTTCACATCCTTGCTGTTAGGTTACATTTATCCAGTTAAAGCCTTTTCTGTGCTCTATTTTGAAGCAGCCAAACGCTAGACAATATTCCCATACTCAAATCCATCAAACTTAGTGTGATGGGTGATAAAAATAATTCTTGGGGATAGAACATGATCACTTCCTTGATCAACGAAAGCTTAATTAACCTTAATCTTAAGGCGAAAACCAAAGATGACGTGTTTAATGAAATGGCTGAAATATTGGCAGCGCAAGGGCGCGTTGCTGATAAAAAGCAATTCATTGCTGATGTAAAAGCACGTGAAGAATTAGGCAATACAGGATTTGAAGAAGGGATCGCTATCCCTCATGCGAAAAGTGCAGCTGTTGCACAACCTGCGGTAGCGATTGGCGTTAGCCGTACAGGTATCGAATACGGTGCAGAAGATGGCAAACCATCACAACTGTTTTTCATGATTGCATCACCTGATAACGGCGATAACCATCATATTGAAGTATTAGCTGAACTTTCTTCAAAGCTGATTGAAGATGGTTTTGTTGAGAAATTCTTAGCTGCTAAGAATGAAAAAGAAGCCTTAGCCTTATTACTTGAAGAAAAAGAGCAAGCCGTTACGCAAGCTCAAACAAAAGGTTTGATCATTGGTGTGACTGGCTGTCCAGTTGGTATTTCTCATACTTATCTTGCCGCTGAGGCACTAGAAAAAGCTGGTGCCGAGCTTGGTTATGAAATTAAAGTTGAAACTAATGGCTCGATTGGTGTCAAGAATTCCCCAACAGCTGAAGAAATTGCACGTGCAGAAGCGATTGTTGTCAGTTGTGATAAGCAAGTCGACATGGCTCGCTTTGCAGGTAAAAAACTGATTAAGACTGGCGTAAAAGCGCCAATTAAAGATGCCAAAGGTCTTATTCAACAAGCATTAGTGGCGAAAACTTATGAAGCTGATGGTGATGACACCTCAGACTCTAGCGAAAGCAAAGTCGCACAAACTCGTTCGAACTTATATCGCTATTTGATGAACGGTGTATCGCACATGATACCGTTTGTAGTTACCGGTGGTTTGTTAATCGCATTATCACTGGCCATTGGTGGTCAACCCACAGATGCCGGTATGCAGATCCCTGCGGGTAGTTTATGGCAAAAAGTGCTCGATGTTGGTGTTGTTGCGTTTACTTTAATGATCCCAATTCTTGCGGGTTACATTGCTTTTGCGATTGGCGACCGTCCTGCGTTAGCACCGGGTTTTATCGGTGGTTGGATTGCTAATAACGGTTCATTTTATGACGCAAGTGCGGGTACTGGCTTTATTGGTGCCATTGTTGCGGGCTTGCTGGTGGGTTACTTCGTTCGCTGGGTTGCAACACGTAATTATCATAAGATGGTGCAGCCATTAGTGCCGATTCTTATTGCGCCAATTACGGGTACCTTGTTTATCGCTAGCTTATTTATCTTCGTTATTGGTGCGCCAATCGCTGGATTAATGGATAGCATGAACAGCATGCTTACTGAAATGAGCACAGGTAACGTAGTATTACTCGGTATTGTACTGGGTGGTATGGCTGGCTTTGATATGGGCGGTCCCTTTAACAAAGTCGCGTTCTTGTTCTCTGTTGGTATGATTGCAAACGGTCATACACAGTTCATGGGTGCAATGGCATGTGCTATTCCAGTCGCTCCTTTAGGCATGGGCTTAGCAACAGTACTTGGTCGTAAGTTAAATATCTTTGAGCAATCAGAAGTTGAAGCCGGTAAAGCGGCAGGTGCAATGGGCTTAGTAGGTATCTCTGAAGGTGCAATTCCATTTGCAGCGCAAGATCCGCTGTCGGTGATTCCAGCAAACGTGTTAGGTAGTATGGTTGCTGCAGTGATGGCGTTCTCTTTCGGTATTACCAACAGCGTAGCACACGGTGGTCCAGTTGTTGCTCTACTGGGTGCGATGAACAAACCGGTTCTTGCCCTATTATGTATGGCATCAGGTATGGTCGTTACTGCTCTTGTTGCGGTAACACTTAAGAAAGTACGTAAAGCTAAGGCTGAACGAGCATTAGCGACAGCTTAACCTCTAATTTAAAGAGTTAAATAAAAGCGATAGGTGAAAGCCTGTCGCTTTTTTTGTTTTGGAAAGATGGCACTGGCGGCAATTTGTACACTTGTTCTTGCAATCTATCGGACAACTTTGCACTATGTCTGTATTAGTAAAAATTAAAAATGCATGTAAGCATAGAGATATCACAGAGGAAGTAATGGCAGGAAATACGATTGGACAACTATTTCGCGTCACCACATTTGGCGAAAGCCATGGCTTGGCGCTGGGCTGTATTATAGATGGCTGCCCACCGGGACTCGCATTAACTGAAGCTGATATGCAGCATGACTTGGATCGCCGTCGTCCGGGAACATCAAAATATACCACGCAACGTCGCGAACCGGATGAAGTGAAAATTCTATCTGGCGTTTTTGAAGGTGTAACAACGGGCACATCTATCGGTCTCTTGATTGAAAATACCGATCAACGCTCTAAAGATTACTCGAATATTCAAGACTTATTCCGTCCAGGACATGCTGATTACACTTACCATCAAAAATACGGGGTACGAGATTATCGTGGCGGTGGTCGCTCATCTGCTCGTGAAACGGCAATGCGTGTTGCTGCAGGTGCTGTGGCAAAGAAATACCTAAAGCAAGTACATGGCATTGAAGTACGCGCTTACCTATCACAAATGGGTGACGTAAAAATAGATAAAGTAGATTGGGAGCAAATCGAGCAAAACGCCTTTTTCTGCCCTGATATCGATAAAGTTGAAGCTTACGATGAATTGATCCGTAAGCTGAAAAAAGAAGGCGACTCAATCGGCGCGAAAATTACCGTGGTTGCGCAAAATGTCCCTGTTGGTTTAGGTGAACCCGTTTTTGATCGCTTGGATGCCGATATTGCGCACTCTTTAATGAGTATTAATGCGGTAAAAGGTGTTGAAGTTGGTGATGGCTTTGATGTGGTTGAACAACGTGGAAGCGAACACCGTGATGCGATGACACCGGAAGGTTTTAAAACTAATCATGCTGGTGGCATTTTAGGGGGTATTTCATCTGGTCAAGATGTTGTGGCACATATTGCGCTTAAGCCAACATCAAGTATTACGGTTCCGGGTGAAACCATTACTAAGCAGGGTGAATCAGCGGAAGTTGTGACGAAAGGTCGCCACGATCCATGTGTTGGCATTCGTGCGGTACCTATTGCTGAAGCCATGTTAGCGATTACTTTAATGGATCATCTATTACGTCATCGTGGTCAAAACGCAGATGTTGCTACCGATACACCGAAGATTTAACCAAATAAACTAATTGATATATAAAAGCCACGCCTTGATGTATTCACGTGGCTTTGCTTTATCTAATAATACGTTGAGCTTTAGTGAAAGGTTTCTTCTTTAAACTCAAACACAGGTAAGCTCCAGCTAAAATAGACAGCAGCCATGCGTAGACTAAAACCTGTAATTAAAGTAATGAGTGTGGTGATATCAGGATGGATACCTATATACGACATGGCGTAATACATAATACCTGCAATAAATGCGACCGATGCATAAAGCTCTTTATGTAGCACCATAGGTTTACGGCGAGTGATCATATCACGTAGCAGACCACCAAATACGCCTGTCACTACCGCCGCAACAACACAAATAATTGGAGAAAGCCCCATTGTCATTGCAACTTGGCATCCAATGATACTAAAAACGATTAAGCCGATAGCATCGAGCAAGATAAACACTTTATGAAAACGAACTACCCAACGGGCAAAATAGGTAGTTAAGATCCCTGCAACACATGTGATCACTAAATATTGTGGGTGAGCGACCCAACCTAGTGGATAGTGACCGAGTAAAATATCTCGCACCGTGCCGCCACCAATTGCAGTAGCACTTGCAACCAGCATTACCCCAAACCAATCCATGTGGCGTTTACCTGCTGCTAATGCACCGGTCATTGCTTCTGCAGTAATGCCAATAATGTATAAAATTGAAAGCAGCATGATATTCATCGTCCAAAAAGAAATTGAACTGATTGTATTTGTGATAGTCATCTACTTCTAATGAAAAGAAAATGGTTATACATGAATTTAATTCATCCTAAATTAATAGCTGAGTATTTAAGTTTGTTATGCTTTGAGTAGCGTATTCTTATTTTTATTAGAGTAGTTGACTGAAAAGTAAGCAATAATTGTCATATCATTTATAAAATGACAATAACATGACGTTTGTCATAGTCTGTCACCTTAAGAATATTCGCACTTAGATTCACTGCATTGTATAATCGATAAGTTATGTATTTCAGAAGTTACCATTAGAATGAGACATGATTACAACGACTTAATCGTTATTTTCAATGGGTTATTTTTAGACAGTCTCAATACAGAGTTACTTCTAGGCGGTGAAGAGCCAATTTATCTGCCAGCTTCTAGTGAGCGACAGCATAATCAGATAATTTTTGCCCGTGGCTATTTTGCCTCGGCAATGCATGAGTTAGCACACTGGTGTATCGCAGGTGCTGAACGACGAAAATTAGAGGATTATGGTTATTGGTATGAACCTGATGGACGCTCTGAAGCTGTTCAAGCAGCATTCGAGAAAGTAGAGATTAAACCACAGGCCATAGAGTGGATTTTATCAGCAAGTTGCGGATTTAAATTCCAAGTAAGCTGTGACAACTTGAGTGGTGACTGTGAGCCTGATAGGGTAGCGTTCACGTTAAAAGTACGTGAACAAGTGCTAATCTATTTAGAGTGCGGAGTTCCAGAACGAGCAAAAATGCTATCTGATGCATTTCGAGCTTTTTATGGTATTAAACAGTTAACAGAACAGGATTTCATACAACACGTTCGATATAACGAAATGGGTTGTGTATAGGATAGGAAATGACAATTCAAGAATATGAAGAGAGGCTATTGCAGCTTATCGACGATGGGATAGACACTGCAACAGACGATGAGCTGTTTGCTGGTGGTTATTTGCGTGGGCATATTTCATTAGCGGCTGCTGATTGTGAATCAAAGAATGAATTACAACTATCAGTAATGAAGGAAAAAGTAGGGCAAAGTATTGCTGATGCAAAAAGTGAGCTTTCTCCATCAGATTATGTTCTTGTGTGCCAAATGTGGCAAAAATTTTCGGCTTAGTTTTTAGGTTTGTGGAAAAATAATGAGTGATATTCAAGCTGTAAATAACTCTCCAAGTGATGAGATTGATTTAGTTGAGTTAGTCAAAACAATTTGGCAAGGTAAAGTGACAATAGCTTTATGTACAATTGTGTTTACTATTTGTGCGATTGTTTATGCATTCACGGCTCAGCAGTGGTGGACATCGAAAGCTGTTATAACAGAAGGACAGTACCAAAATACCGCTAATATTCGGAGTCAAATAACAAACCTATATGCTGTCATTAATAACCCTTCAAAAATAAATGCAGTTTTGAGTAGTGGTGCTTTATTAAATGATTACATTACTGAGTTTAATGCTTTTGATAATAAAAAAGCATTTATTGAAAATAATGAGATCATGAAGCAATATGCTGATGAAGCAAAGCTTACTGATGAAAAAAAAGCACTGTTTATCACTCGTTGGGCAAAAAGAATTTCAGCATCACAACCAGATAAAAAAAATCAACCAGGCATTTATCAACTTAGCTTTGAAGCAACATCTTCAAAATTAGCACACGATCTTTTAGTTGCGTACTCAGACGCTATTTCAAATAAAGTTCGTAATGATTTAATTGATGAACTTGATGCTAAAATTTCATACCACCAACAAATTTTACAAGCTAACAAAATATCGTTAGAGGCAAATGCTAAGCAACAGCTAGCAAATGAATTAATCAAAACAAATTATGCTTTAGATATGGCTAAATCAGCTGATGTAACTAAACCATTAGCCGATATGAATAATGGTGAGTTATTCCAAATTGAGCTTGGAACAGAAGCTCTAGCTGAAAAAAGTAAGGTTCTTAAAAAAATTACAGATCTTAGTGTGTTCCAGCCTCAGCTTGGAATTATTCAAACTAAATTAGAGTTACTCTCTAAAATTAAAATGGATCATAATCTAGCCTTACAAAGTGTTCGCTATTTACAAAATACTGATTACCCAATCAGTCGTGATAAGCCAAAGCGTCCACTCATTGCTGTATTAGGTTTCTTACTTGGTATGATGCTCGGTGTTGCAATTGTTTTATTAAAGAGTGCGTTTAATAAAAACGTTAAATAAAATAATTTAACGTAGAAGAAAATTAGAAAATAAATGAAAGGCTAAGTACTATATTACTTGGCCTTTTTGTTTACTTTCGATTATTGAATATAATTAAACGGAGTTAACCATGTTCAACAAAATCCTCGCGGTATGTGTTGGCAATATTTGTCGCTCTCCTTCGGGTGAACGTCTTTTGCAGAAAAAGTTGCCAGCGAAACATATCGCCTCTGCGGGTATTGCAACTCAAAAAAGTGGGTTAATTGGCAAGAGTGCTGATGCGATGGCATGTGAGGTGATGGAGCAATATGATGTTGATTTGTCCCATCACCAAGCACAGCAACTAACGCCTGAACTATGTCATGAATATGATTTAATTCTAGTGATGGAAAAAGGCCATATTGAAGCTGTGACCAATATTGCGCCTGAAGCGCGAGGTAAAACCATGCTATTCGGGCAATGGATTGGTCAGCGTGATATTCCTGATCCATACCGTCAAAGTCGTGAAGCGTTTGAGCATTCATTAATGTTAGTTGAACAAGCCTCACAAGCGTGGGTGGCTAAACTTTAATCTTCCGTTTATAAATATGGTTTATTTATTGAGTCAGTAGTGCGTTATTTGCGTGTTACAAGATTGTTTTTCGTTGATTTCGTGAGCCTGATCCGATTCTAGTTGTTAATATTTCTATCATGGTAATGGCTCTGTCATTATCAAAAATTGGACGAAATATAAACACAAGGAATGTTCGTGGATATTATTCACCATGGAGCAAAAACTGGCGTAACAGGATCGTGCCATGAGTTAGTGATTGGTAATAGCAGCCTATTAATTGATTGTGGTCTGTTTCAGGGTGCTGAAAGTAAGAATAATAAGTTTGATATTGAATTCGATGTTAAACGTATTGAAGCGCTCTTGATCACTCATAGCCATATTGATCATATTGGTCGTATACCATGGTTACTTGCCGCTGGTTTTACCGGTCCAATTTATGCGACAGAAGCAACGGCAGCATTATTGCCATTAATGCTTGAAGATGGTTTAAAAATCCAATTAGGTTTTAACTCTCAGCAATGTCAGCAATTTACACAACTTATTCAGCAAAGAATACGTCCTGTTCCTTATGATTGTTGGGCGAAAGTCGTTTTATTAAATGGAGATAGTGTCTCTGTTCGCTTTCGTCAAGCCGGTCATATTCTAGGTTCTGCCTATATAGAAGTCGAGCTTCCAGAACAAAATACTGTAGTATTTAGTGGCGATCTCGGTCCTTGTAATACACCACTATTAACCGATCCTGTTTCTCCTGAAAAAGCCGATGTGCTTGTGATTGAAAGTACTTATGGTGACAAAGCACTACATGATACCCAGCAACGTGAAGCTCATTTGCGGAAAATTATAGAACATTCATTACAAGATGGCGGAGCAATTTTAATTCCTGCTTTTAGTGTAGGT
This sequence comes from Photobacterium sp. GB-72, assembly GCF_003026095.1. NCBI lineage: Bacteria > Pseudomonadati > Pseudomonadota > Gammaproteobacteria > Vibrionales > Vibrionaceae > Photobacterium > Photobacterium sp. GB-72. The sequence continues at coordinate 17,725 of NZ_PYNV01000002.1, forward strand.
CGTACACAAGAGCTATTATTTGATATTGAGAATATATTAGCCGATGTGTTAACAGGTTCTAGTCATGATAATACCTATCGACGCTGGAAATCGTTACCCGTGATCTTAGATTCACCGTTAGCCTTGAAGGTGACGGAGCAATATCGCCATTTTCAAGAGTTATGGTCAAAAGAAGCAAAAGATCGACGTTATATGGGGCGTCACCCTCTTTCTTTTGAACAGTGTATTACGATAGAAACACATCAAGATCATATCGAGCTAGTTAATCGTTTAAAGCATTCAGGGGAGCCTGCGATTATCGTTGCCGCAAGTGGAATGTGTGCAGGCGGACGGATTGTTAATTACTTAGAAGCGTTATTGCCAGATTCCAGAACGGATGTCATTTTTGCTGGATATCAAGCAGAAGGCACACTGGGGCGAGCGTTATGTAACGGTGATGAAGTGGTTGAAATACATAATAAAGTAATAGATGTTAAAGCCAATATTTATCAAATGTCAGGTTATTCGGCTCATGCTGCGCAAGATGATTTGGTCAAGTTTGTTGCTGGGATCAATGAGGGTCCCTCTGTGATCCGTGTTGTTCATGGTGATGTTGTTGCGCAAACACAACTGGCAAAATGTTTACAAGACTGTAAGCCCGAAGCCCATATCATTATTGCTGCTCATGAATAGCAATATAATTCGATAGTATTTCTAATGTCTTTATTTTGAGAGTGATTACGCTGTTTGCTCTCAATATAATAAGATGCTTTGTATTGAATAAAATTAATGGTTTAAATTTCATTTCAATTATAAATAAGAGCTGAATCTGAAAAATATCTAAAATTTAGTCTTTACGCTTTTTATTTACCCCTTCTTATCAATATTCAAACTAAGGTAGTCATTACTCTATATTGGCTTATTGTTATCTTAGCTGTTGTTCTGTTTTTATTGTGAAGCTAAAAGCATTAGCCGCTAGTTATAATGATAAATAAGGACATTTATGAAAGCGCTTTTACCTCTTACGATAGCCGCTCTATTAAGCTCTTCAGCCGTTGCCGCTGATCCTCCTGTTGTTGCGGGTTACTTTGCCGACTGGCAATACAATAATGAAGCTAATCCTTATACTGTTAAAGATATTCCTGCAGATAAGCTTACTCATGTTATTTATGCTTTTTTAAGCATGTGTGGTCCACATCAAGGTGCGAGTGATGCGGTACAGAAACAAATTGAAGCTGCATGTCAGGGTAAAGAGCCTTTTAGTGCGGTGATAGTTGATCAAGTATCAGCATTACAGAAAGATTTTGGGCCGACGAAAGCTAAGGTTGCTTATAAAGGACATTTTGCTCAGCTTAAAGATTTAAAAAATGAAAAGCCGGAATTAAAAATATTGCCTTCTTTTGGTGGTTGGACAATGTCTGAACCTTTCCATGCAATGGCGAAAGATAAAGCGTCGATTGAACACTTTTCAAAATCAGCCGTTGAACTTATTGCTCAGTATGACTTTTTCGATGGTATTGATTTAGATTGGGAGTACCCAGGTGGTGGCGGTTTAACAACCTCTCCTTGGAACCCTGATACTAAATTATCGGAAGAGCAGAAAGCATCAGAAAAAGAAGCGTATACCCATTTAGTTAAAACACTGCGTTCTGAGTTAGATAACTTAGAGAAAAAAACAGGGCGTGAATATGAGCTTTCTACTGCTGTTGGTGTAGGAAGCAAAGCTGAGTCGATTGATTGGGCTGCTGTTGCGCCGCACTTAACTAATATGTTTGCGATGACGTATGATTATTTAGGTGGCTGGGGAACACAAACAGGGCATTTAACTAATCTTCATGCAACGGATAATGGTTGGTGGGGAATGGGCACCGATGTCTTTGTGAATAAAATGATTTCTCTGGGGATCCCTGCTGATAAATTAGTTGTTGGTGCGGCATTTTATGGTAGAGGCTGGGAAGGAACCAAAGGATTTGATGGCAAAGCCATTCCGAAAGAGCTTTCTTCTACGCAAGGTGCAAGTTTTGGTACCTCAGCACAAGAGCCTGGTTACTTTATGTATTGGGACTTAAAACGTAACTATACAAAAGCACAAGGCTATATCTCAGGTTATGACGAGAAAGCTGAGGCACCTTACTTGTGGAATGAAGAGAAACAAGTCTTTATTAGTTATGATGATTCACGCTCGGTAAAAGCCAAAGCTGATTGGGTGAAGAAAAACAAGCTTGCAGGTCTTTTTGTATGGGATTTATCTGGCGATGAAAATAATGAACTAATGAATGTTATGTCGGCAGAATTGAAGTAACGGTAAAATAAAGAAAGCGCAATAAGTTATCCGCTAGTAATTAGAGGATAGTCATTGCGCTTTTTTATTAATTTATAGTGCCTGAATTGCTTTGCCTTTAAGTAGCTTTCTAACCCACATGCGACCTGGGTGGAGCGCTTCAAGTACGTCAAGTGGTAGTGGTAGTGGGTCACCACAAATTTGCGATGCTAAGAGTTCACCGAGTAATGGCGCTGAGCTTAATCCACGAGAGCCTAAACCAACAATAGCAAAAAGATTGCTATAGATTGGGGCAGCTTTCGCTGACGTTTGATTATCTCTAAGATCATCGTATTGCTGTAATAAATCATCATAACGACAAACATTACCCACATACGGTAAGTGATCTCGTACTGCACAACGAATACCAACACGTGCTCTGTTGTGAACATCAAAGCCATCGATATCAATTTGTTTAGGCCACTCAACATTAGGTAAGCAGTTTACTAACCGTTGCTTGTTATCTTGTTGGTCGTTTTCATTAAAATTAAGATCAATATTACGACGATCGTAACTTGCTCCAATGCAGTGGCTTTGGGTTTCTGGGTTTATTGGAGTGAGATAGCCGTCATAACAAAGCACCGTTTTTAGCTCGCCCAGTGATGGGTTGGTCGGCACGTGGCTGACTTGCCCGCGTACAGAAGAAGCAGGGATCTGCTGGGTTTGAGGATATTGATTAAAGCGGTGACCATTAGCCAAAATAACCGTGCTATGCCGCGTTTCACTACCATCTGTAAAAGTCAGTTGCCATTGAGTTTTGTTAACTTGTTCTAACTGACATAATTCTTTTTGTGTTTGTAGCGTCAGTTTCCCTTCATTAACGGCATGTTCAATTAACGCTGTGGTTAACTCTTTAGGTGATAACCATCCGCCAAGTGGGTAATGAACACTTTCAAAACCGGTTTCAATACCCGTGATTTGTTTGGTTTGTTCCTTATCGAGATGATGAACAAGTTCAGATGCAAAACCACCATTGATGATATTTGCGAGTTTATGGCTTGATTTATCATCCCACGCCAGTTGAGTTACGCCACACCAGTTATGACTAAAATCGCTGTGAATTGCGGCTTGCTCTATAAGTTGTCGTGCATAGATAAAAGCGCTAGAGAAAAAACGGGATAACTTATCATTATTGCCATTCAATAGCGGGTAGACAGCGCCTTGTCGGTTGCCTGATGCACCTTCAGCAAGTTCATTGTCAGCGCAATATAATGTGACATTTTGACCACGACGAAGCAAAGCCAGTGCGGTAGTTGCAGATGCGATACCACCACCAATAATCGCAATATTTGCGTTTGGCTCTGTCTGTGCTTCACGATTATACCAAGGCATAATATTCGTTTTATGCTGACGTTCAACAACGTGACCTACGATCATGTCACGTTTAGTACCAAAGCCCTTGGTTTTGCGCATATCAAAACCGGCTTCTATTAACCCTCGACGAACAAAGCCCGCAGCGGTAAAGGTTGCTACGCTACAATCTTTGCGTGCCATTTTAACCATGCCGTTAAATAAGTTTTGATTCCACATTTCAGGGTTTTTGCTAGGGGCAAAACCATCAAGGAACCATGCATCCACGATACCCTCATCGCCAACCCATACTTGAGGCATACAATCTTTGATATCACCAAACCAGAGGTCTAAGGTGATCATGCCATCTTCTAATACGATACGATGACAGTCTGCAATAGCGGGTGGGTAATGGGCATGAAGTTGCTCTGCAAACTCAGCAAGTTCAGGCCATGCTTGATGGGCTTTAATCAAATCTTGCTGAGTTACCGGGAATTTTTCAAAGCTGATAAAATGTAGCTCAGTGGTTGTGGCATCAGGGTGTTGAGAGCGGTAATCTTTAAATGCTTTCCATACGGCTAAAAAGTTTAATCCGGTACCAAATCCTGTTTCTGCAATAACAAAACGACGACGGTCACCGTCAATCCAGCGCTCAGGTAAGCCATTTTGCTTAATGAAAACATAGCGCGTTTCTTCTAATCCATTAATGTTGGAGAAGTAGACATCATCAAAGTTATTTGAGACGGGGGTTCCCACATCATTCCAATCAAGAACGGCATTTTCAATTTGTAAGGGGGATTTTTCTTGTTGTGAAGAAGACAAAAGGGAAACCTCTTTTATAACGGACAAACGATTATGAAAAACTTGGTTTAAATATCACCACTTTTAGGCGTAATATAGAAAGAAATGGCAATTTTGAACCGATTGTACCCGAATATCAGGAAAGCTGACCACTTTTTACCACTAAAGCCGTTATAGTCGATAGCTCTGTTATCTCGGTATAACAAACGCCAAACCGCTTTAAGATATGATGTTCCGTTAAGACGGTAAAATTGCTGTTATGAACGCGCATCTTAAAGCCGTTTGGGAGAAAATCCACCGTAGAGAAAGTTCACGGTTAGGCTATATCCAATTAATTTTAGTAGGAAGTCATCATGAAACGAGCCGTAATTACAGGCATGGGCATTGTATCTAGTATTGGTAACAACGTTGCAGAAGTACTAGAGTCATTGAAAACAGGCAAGTCAGGCATTAATTTTTCTGAGCAGTTTGCTGAAATGAAACTACGTTCAAATGTTTGGGGTGATTTGAAAATTAACCCAGCAGAACATATTGATCGTAAAAAAATGCGTTTCATGGGTGACGCTGCCGCTTTTGCTTACCTATCAATGGAACAAGCGGTTGCCGATTCAGGCTTAGCTGAAGATCAAGTTTCTAATGAGCGTACTGGTCTTGTGGCAGGTTCAGGTGGCGCGTCTTCGCATAATCAATACATTGCAGTTGATACGCTACGTGAAAAAGGCGTGAAACGTGTGGGTCCTTACATGGTACCCCGTACAATGTCTTCAACGGTTTCTGCGTGTTTAGCTACACCGTTTAAGATCCGTGGTGTTAACTACACCATGAGCTCTGCATGTGCAACATCTGCACACTGTATTGGTCACGCATTAGAGCTAATTCAACTGGGCAAACAAGACATTGTTTTTGCCGGTGGTGGTGAAGAGCTCGATTGGTCATTAACGATGATGTTTGACGCAATGGGCGCACTATCAACCAAATATAATGATGATCCATCAAAAGCATCACGTACTTATGATGCTGATCGCGATGGTTTCGTGATTTCTGGTGGTGGCGGTATGGTTGTGGTTGAAGAGCTAGAACACGCACTAGCACGTGGCGCAAAAATCTACGGTGAGATCGTCGGTTATGGCGCAACATCTGATGGTTACGATATGGTTGCACCTTCAGGTGAAGGCGCAGTTCGTTGTATGAAGATGGCGATGCAAGATCTAGATGCGCCTGTTGATTACATCAATACTCACGGTACATCAACGCCTGTTGGTGATGTGAAAGAGTTAGGTGCAATCCAAGAGCTATTTGGCGAAAACAGCCCTGCAATTTCTGCAACAAAAGCCATGACGGGTCACGCATTGGGTGCGGCGGGTGTGCACGAAGCGATTTATTCAACATTGATGTTAGAGCACGGTTTTGTTGCACCAAGCATCAATATTGATAACCTAGACGAAGCAGCACAAGGTCTTGATATTGTGACTGAGAAGCGTGATGTTGAACTGAAGACTGTTATGTCTAACAGCTTTGGTTTTGGTGGTACTAACGCAACACTAGTGATTAAGAAATACGAAGCGTAATCGTATTTAATTACTCACCGTTTATATTAAGAAAGAGCCATAAGTGATTATGGCTCTTTTTTTATTCACTCTTTTTCAATAATACAGTGAGATAGTTGTTAGTTATTGCTGCTTTTGTTTTTTTAACATGTTTTCAGTTACACTAAAGTCAGTAGGCAAGGGTTGAATTACAGTTACTTGCACATTTATTCATTGAGGTTAGGTAATGAAAATTACTGTGGTGGGAACCGGCTATGTCGGTCTGTCTAATGCGGTGCTGTTATCTCAGCATAATGAGGTTGTTGCACTCGATATTATTGAAGAGAAAGTTGCGTTAATTAATCAAGGTCTCTCTCCAATTGTTGATACGGAAATTGAAGCGTTTTTACAGCATAAAGTATTGAACCTTGTAGCAACAACGGATGCATCACATGCTTATGATGGCGCTGAATTTGTCATTATAGCGACCCCAACTGATTATGATCCGATCACAAATTACTTTAATACCAGCTCAGTAGAAGCCGTTATTAAAGATGTGATCGAGAAAAATCCATCAGCGACCATGGTGATTAAATCAACCGTGCCTGTTGGATATACTGAAAGTATTAAAAAACAGTTCGGCATTACAAATATTATGTTCTCGCCAGAGTTTTTACGTGAAGGTCGTGCACTGTACGATAATTTACATCCTTCTCGTATTATTGTCGGTGAACGTTCAGAGCGAGCTGAGATCTTTGCAGGACTATTAAAACAAGGTGCTGAAAAGCAAGACATTGCCGTTTTATTTACAGATTCTACAGAAGCAGAAGCGGTAAAATTATTTTCCAATACTTACCTTGCGATGCGTGTGGCTTATTTTAATGAACTTGATAGCTATGCGGAAGCATTAGGCTTGGATAGTCGTCAGATTATCGAAGGCGTAGGTTTAGACCCTCGCATTGGCAATCATTATAATAATCCATCCTTTGGTTATGGTGGTTACTGCTTGCCGAAAGATACTAAGCAATTACGCGCGAATTACCGTGACGTGCCGAATAACATTATTGGTGCGATTGTGGATGCGAATACCACACGTAAAGACTTTATTGCAGATTCAATTATTGCCAAACAGCCTAAAGTGGTTGGGGTTTATCGCTTAATAATGAAATCGGGGTCAGATAATTTCCGTGCATCCAGTATTCAAGGCATCATGAAACGTATAAAAGCCAAAGGTATTGAAGTGGTGGTGTTTGAACCCGTACTGGAAGAAGATGAATTCTTTAATTCGAAAGTCATCAAAGATCTTGAAGCATTTAAAGCGATGTCTGATGTGATTGTTTCTAATCGTATGGCGGTTGAACTTCAAGATGTACAAGAAAAAGTATATACCCGAGATTTATTCGGGGCTGATTAAGTAAAGCAGGGAAGCCGAAATGAAAATCCTTATTGATGAAAATATGCCGTATGCGTTGGCGTTGTTTAGTGAGCTTGGTGAGGTCATCGCCAAACCAGGTCGAAATTTAACGGCTGATGATTTGGTAGGGATTGATGCCCTGATGATCCGCTCGGTGACGAAAGTTAATAACGGTCTGTTAGAAAAAGCCGATAAGTTAAAATTTGTGGGAACTGCAACAGCAGGACAAGATCATGTTGATCAACCGCTATTAGCTGAGCGTGGTATTACTTTCACTGCAGCACCAGGCTGTAACAAAGTGGGTGTTGCCGAGTACGTACTGAGTAGCTTAATGGTATTAGGGCAGCAACAAGGCTTTTCTATTTTTGATCGCACTGTTGGGATTATTGGTGCTGGTAATGTTGGCTCATATTTGGCGAAATGTTTAGATGCATTAGGTATTCGTTACCTGCTTAACGATCCGTTAAAGCAAGCGCAAGGCGATGAACGTCAATTTGATTCAGTTGAAACGCTACTTGCTGAGTGTGATGTCATCACAACCCATACCCCGTTAACTCGCTATGTCGAGTTTCCAACTCATCACTTAGTCAACGACGCTTTTCTAAATGCATTAAAACCCAATGCTATTTTAATTAATGCGGCACGTGGTCCTATTGTTGATAATAGTGCTTTAAAAGCGGCCTTAGTGGCTTCTCATAATGGTACAGGGAAGGCACTTACAGCAGTACTTGATGTGTTTGAGCAAGAGCCATTGGTGGATTTAGAGCTACTACCGTATTTAGCTTTTGCGACACCGCATGTGGCTGGATATGGGCTTGAAGGTAAAGCGCGTGGAACAACCATGGTTTTCAACCGCTTTTGTGAGTTTCTAGGTGTTGATAAGCAGGTAGATGCGAGTGAACTATTGCCTGTTGCGCCAATTCCTCAAGTTGAATTAAGTCGTCAATGGGACGAGGCAAGTTTATTTAGCCTTACCCAATTGGTGTATGATGTACGTAAAGATGACGGTATGTTCCGTCGTCAAATGCAGCTAGCTGGTGACGATAACAGCAAAATGGCCACTGCTTTTGATATGATGCGAAAAAACTACTGGGATCGCCGTGAATATAGTGCAATTACAGTAGCAGGCAAGGCCGATTTTGAGGTAGAGTCGCTGGCTAAATTAGGTTTTACAGTAGTAGAGGTCACTCAATGAGTCAGGAATATGATATCGCAATACTAGGCGCAACAGGTGCTGTCGGCGAAGCTATGGTCGAGGTGCTAGAAGAGCGTAATTTTCCTGTTCGCAATCTTTACTTGCTGGCAAGTGATCGTAGCTCTGGCAAAGTGTTACGTTTTAAAGGTAAATCAATCCGTGTGAAGAACGTGGAAGATTTCGATTGGGGCCAAGTTCAAATTGCTTTGTTTTCAGCAGGCGCTGAAGCATCACGTCATTGGGCGCCTATTGCCACAGATTTTGGTGTAGTGGTTATCGATAACACATCTGAATTCCGTTATGAGTATGATGTTCCGTTAGTGATCCCTGAAGTAAACCCTGAAGCGATTGCTGATTACCGCAACCGTAATATTATTGCAAATCCCAATTGCTCTACGATTCAAATGTTAGTTGCTCTTAAGCCAATTCAAGATGCTTATGGTATTGATCGTATTAATGTTGCGACTTATCAATCGGTATCTGGCTCTGGTCGTAAGGGAATTGATGAGCTTGCCGGTCAAACAGCAAAATTGCTAAATGGTTTGCCAGCTGAAAACAGTGCTTATGACAAGCAAATTGCATTTAACTGCATACCTCATATCGATGAGTTTATGGATAACGGTTACACCAAAGAAGAAATGAAAATGGTGTGGGAAACACAAAAAATTCTTGGCGACTCAAGTATTCGTGTTAACCCAACTTGTGTGCGTGTTTCTGCTTTCTTTGGTCATGCAGAAGCGGTTCATGTTGAAACGCATCAACCTGTTGTTATCGAAGATGCAATTAATCTACTTGAAAATACTGATGGTATTGAAGTCTTCCATGGTACTGATTACCCAACACAGGTAACAGATTCAGTAGGTAAAGATCACGTGATGGTAGGTCGCATCCGTGAAGATATTAGTCACCCATGTGGTCTGAATATGTGGGTTGTAGCTGATAACGTTCGTAAAGGTGCGGCAACAAATAGTATTCAGATTGCTGAAAAGCTAATTGAAGAATATTTGTAAAAGAAATAAAAAAAGGAGCAAGAGATTGCTCCTTTCTCATTTCCATGATCTTGCTGGTAAAACCCTAAGTAGTCACTTGACATACATCGTCAGCTAGCAAAAATTAGCCATAACAACCTTAAGATTTTCTTTATGTTGTCGTTATATGTGTAGTTTGTAGAACATATAAGCAACTCGTATTGTTTCGAAATGCGTTCATTGAATTAACGTTTTCGGCTTATTTATCTCTGCCAGAGAGGAACGCAGGCAGTGTCTGATATCCCTAAGATAGTAAAGCGCTTTATTGTACCGGTAGCTTTCGTTACCATTTCTTCTTATTTGCCTGTGGTGAATGCGAATACTGTTCGGATTATTGGCCCGTCGAATGAGGATGGATCCTATTCGCAAGCGAGCCGAGGTATTGATACACCTGATCTGCGTTCAATTTCGCAGTCTAACACTGCACCACTTTCTACTCGTCGTTATGGCCCTACAGGTGAAAAAGAAACCTTGTGGTCAATCGCATCTCGAAATCGTCCTAATGCTTCAGTATCTGTATACCAAGTTATCGGTGCTATTTATCACGTTAATCCACAAGCATTTGAAAACAGCAATATTCATGGATTGATCCCTGGTAGTACCTTGGTTATGCCAACATTAAGCCAGGTTAAGAACGAGAAAGAGAGCTTGATCCGTCGTCAATTAGAAGCGGATAAAAGACGTGCACCCTATATTAAAGCAAAGCCAGCTAGTCAAAAACGTGTTGTAAAATTAAAGCCTAAGCCTGAAGAACTACAAAAAATACAAGCAGAGCAAGCAGCGAAAAAAGACGTAAAAAGCACACAGCCCGCAGAGCCAGTTGTAAAGCCTGTGGCGGTAGTTGATGAAACGGCTAACTCAACAACAAATGTTCCAGCAAAAACAATAGAGAAAGCGGTAGCGGTAGCAACAACTGCTGCTGTGATTAGTGCAGCGACACCAGCTGAATCAACCGCGAATATTTCTGAAACGCCTAAAACTGAAAACGTTGAAGTTGCTGATGTTGATAATGTAGAAAATACGGCTATTCCTGCCAAGCCTGAATTATCAGAACAGCAAAAAGCGATGACAGATGAGCAAATGACAAAGCTGGTGGAAAGTAACCACATGCTTCGTTTACGCTTAGCGGAAATGCAACAAGAAGTTGATGCATTAAAAGATCAAGTTAAAGATAGCGATGATGTACGCCAAGAACTGCTGACTTTCTTAGAGCAACAAAAACAACTGCAAAATGCGCCACAACCTGTGACACCACCTACTTCAACCTGGTTTGATTCACTGGCTAATAACCCTTGGGCATTAGCTGCTGCTGGTATTATTCCTGGCGGTTTACTTGCTGCATTGCTGGCATTCTTCTTATTGCGTCGTAAAGAAGAAGAGCAAGATGAGGTGAAATCATTAAATGCTCCAGAGGTTTCAGCTGCTGAAACGGCACCTGTTGCCATCCCTCCTATTGATGGTGATGAGCAAGCTCTTGATACTTCAGATGACCTAGATGACCTGTTTGCGGATGATGATCTATTCAATGAGCCTGACTTTACGTTAGATATTGATGATAAAAATGATCCGTCAACTAAAAATGAGAAAGAAGAGGTAAAAGAGTCTGTTACTGAATTTAGCGATGACGCTGATACGAAGACTGAATCAGCAGTTGTTAATGATATTGAATTTGATGAAGCTTTTGAAAATAACTTAAGTAGTAGTATTTCAGTTAAAGGTGATGATGCTATTGGTTTAGAAGACATGGAGCGTGCTCTTGATGAAATGGATAATGAGAGCGAGCCAAGTTCAGATGAAGCCTTAGCGTTAATGTGGGAGAAATCTCTCAATGAATCAGCGAAAAATGAAGATTCTGAAAATAGTCTCGATGATTTTGATTTATCTCAGGATGACTTTGATCTTAGTGATAATGACGATGTTAAGCCATTGCCAGCAGATAACGAAGATGAAGAGTTAGATAATGGCTTGTTAGAGCAATCGTTATTAGATGAAATTTTGCAACAAGCAGAAGAGCAAAGCCAAGACCGCGCTACGTCTGAAATTAATGATGAGTCAAAAGATGTTGAAGTTAAAGCCTCTGAGAATATTGACCAAGATGAATTGGATGCATTATTTGGTAGCTTTGGTGCTGATTTACCTGAATTAGATCAAACTGTTTCAGATGAACTGACGGATGAAACACAAGATGATGAACGTGTTTTTGAAGAAGGTAGTACTGCATTACTTGATGAGTTAGTAGAAGATGATGAATTAAGTAGTGATATTGAACTTGAAGAAGACAGTACCGCATTACTTGATGAGTTGATCTTAGATGAAGATGAACCGGAACAGTCTGATTCAACGATAGAAGTGGCTGAAGACAGTACAGCATTGCTTGATGAGTTGATCTTAGATGAAGATGAACCGGAACAATCTGATTCAACGATAGAAGTGGCTGAAGATAGTACTGAATTGCTTGATGAATTATTAAAAGACAATGATGCTGATATCTCATCAAAACAAGATCACATTGCAATTGATGAATCCAGTACTGAATTATTAGATGAAATTTTATCTGAGCAGTTAGCAGCAGTCGATGAACAAGATGCTCCTAATAATGAGAATCAACATCTTGATGAAATTATCGAATCGCCATCATTCGCTTCTGATCTAGAGCAGAAATCACAGGATGTTATTAATCCTGAAAGTGATGTTGAAAAATATGCACAACAGGAAAAAGACATATCTCTTACTGATGAAAGCAATGCTGATACTTTAGAGCCTGATATATTAGGGTCTGAAGTTGTAACTGAATTGCCTAGTGAAGAAGCACCGAATGATGTTTTCACGTCTGAATTTGCGAGTGACACTCGCGATACGCCATCGAAAGAAGTCCTTGAGTCACAAAATACTGAAGAGCTGCAAACTTTATCGCCAAGTAGTGAACAGAAATTCGATGAGATCTTAGATGATGTTTTAGACGAAGACTTTTATCGTCAATCGCTAGACAGTGATGTTAAGCCATTAACCGTTTCAGATCTTGAACGTGAACTAGATGAGCAAGATGCATTAGCGAGTCATGTTGCAGCAGAGCAACATGAACCGCTAAATGTAGACGATCTTCCTTCTTTTGATGAAGAGGATGCATTAAAAGCATTTGCTGATGATGTGTATGAATCACCACAAGAAGATGCTGTTCATCAAGACGTATTATCACTCGATGATTTACCTGAATTTGATGAACAAGCGGCATTGGATGATCCTGATGCTGAGCCTTTTGACGAAACAGAACTTAATAACGACATTGATGAGCAAATCGCACTTGATAATGTTATTCGTCAATTGCAGCAAGCCGCGGAAGCTGCAGATAAGTATTCACCTAAATCTGAATTATCTCCTGAAAATACAGTAGATTTTGTTGCTGAAACCGCTCCTGAATTACCTGATGAGTCATCGTTACCAGCATCAACGGTTGCTAGTGAAAATGAAGTATCGCCATTTGATACCGCTCAAAGGGATGTTTATCCTTTTGAAAAACTCGATCCAACGACCATTCCAGAGTTTGATGAAGGTGAAGCGCTGCAAGCCTCATTGGATGAACAACATGAGCTTGAGCAATATGAAATTGAACAAGGTTTACGTTTACCCAATGAAGAGCCTATTGAGGTAACAGAGAAGCCAGTTGTATTAGATCAGTTGGATCAAACCATGGTTGATTCTGCAGGTCTTGATATGGATGCATTACTGTTTGATGATTCATTAAATGATAATGCAGGTAATGCAGATAATGAAGGCCCATCTCAGTCAATACAGCCACAAGAGGTTAGTGACAACACGACTGATGTTGAGACTGAACCATTATTAATGGATGAATTACCCAAACAGCAAGTGGATCGCTCTGGGCTGGGTTTAGAAGACGGTGAACGTGATGGATTATTAACGCAAACAGAAGATGAGTTAGAAGCAGATTATACTTTTGACGATGAGATGTCTGATGATGATGCTAAAGTATGGCAAACCTCGGTATCTGAGCCTGAGTTAGCTCAAGAAGATTGGACACAACAACCGCATTTGGTAAAAGACGACGTGAAGTCTGTTTCGTTAGAGTCTGACTTCTCATTACATACCAATGATCTGGAAAGCGTAGCAACCAGTGAGTTACTGGCTGAACAATCTATAGCTGAAAAACCATCTTATATTAGTATTGATGAATTAATGAAAGATGACCCATCGCATCAGCAAGTTGATCCCGATACCAATCCTTTAAATTTAGAGGTAGGGCTTGACGAGTATCCTGATATGTTAGCCAGTATTGGTGACTATGATGTTGATACTAATGGTGAGTATGCAAGTAAACTTGATTTGGCTAAAGCTTATTTAGAAATGAATGATAGCGAAGGTGCTGTTGGTTTATTAGAGGATATTGCGAAAAATGCTGAACAAGATCTTCAAGCAGAAGCCAAAAGATTGCTTTTGAAGTTGTAACATCACTCTTGTTTAAGATAGAACAAGCACGGTAGGATAATTCTATCGTGCTTTTTTATTTTTACTTGCTGCATTATGTTATCCCTATCGCGCTATTCTTTCCCTTATCTTGTGAATTACTTATAATTCGGAACAGTTTCGTAAATTACGTGTTAGTGGTTTACATAGGTTTGATTAATCGAAGTTGAATAAATTATGCGAATAGCTTTAGGTGTAGAGTACGATGGTGCTAAGTATTATGGCTGGCAACGCCAACGTGATGTAGATAGCGTACAAGAGCGTTTGGAAAAAGCTCTCTCTAAAGTCGCCAATCAACCAGTAGAAGTCTTCTGTGCTGGACGAACTGATGCTGGCGTTCATGGCACGGGGCAGGTTGTTCACTTCGATATTAATATTGATCGCAAAATGGTGGCGTGGACGATGGGCGCTAATGCTCATCTTCCTAAAGATATTGCGGTACGTTGGGCGACAGAAGTGAATGAGGATTTTCATGCTCGTTTTACTGCGACAGCACGCCGTTATCGTTACATCATTTTTAATAACGCCTTACGTCCCGCTATTTTAGGTAATGGTGTTAGCCATTATCACGGCCATCTTGATGAGAAAAAAATGCATGAGGCTGGTCAGTACTTACTGGGTGAAAATGATTTTACGTCGTTCCGCGCGGTTCACTGTCAATCTCGAAGCCCATGGCGTAATTTAATGCACCTGAATGTCACTCGCCAAGGCGACTTTGTGATCATTGATATCAAAGCGAATGCGTTTGTTCACCATATGGTACGTAACATCACTGGTAGCTTAATTAAAGTCGGCAAAGGTGAAGAAAAACCAGAGTGGATTGAGTGGCTACTTGCGCAAAAAAATCGCACATTAGCAGGAGCAACAGCCAAAGCTGAAGGCTTGTATTTGGTTGATGTTGATTACCCGAAAGAGCACAATTTACCGCGTGTACCATTAGGTCCGTTATTCTTAGCTGATTGAGTTACAAGGGTTAGCTTGATAAGGTAGTACCAGTTTTTTATCTACAGATTAGTAAGATTGTGTTTTAATCTCTGATCGTTATCCAATGAATTTGTATCTTCGGCCATTGACGGCGGAAGCATTAAAGAATAAAGGTCATTCATGAGCTGGCTTGAAAAGATTCTAACTAAAAGCAACATTGTCTCTTCACGAAAAGTGTCGATTCCTGAGGGCGTTTGGACGAAATGTACCTCTTGTGATCAAGTACTGTACCATGCAGATCTTGAGCGCAATCTAGAGGTGTGCCCTAAGTGTGATCATCACATGCGTATGAAAGCACGTCGTCGTCTTGAAACTTTCTTAGACGCAGATACGCAAGTTGAGATTGCCGCAGAGCTAGAGCCGCAAGATAAGCTTAAATTCCGCGATTCTAAAAAGTACAAAGATCGTTTGTATAGCGCGCAAAAAGCCACGGGTGAAAAAGATGCATTAATCGCAATGAAAGGGGAAGTCTTAGGTCTACCTATTGTTGCATGTGCTTTTGAATTCTCTTTTATGGGCGGTTCAATGGGCTCTGTCGTTGGTGCTAAATTTGTACGAGCAGTGGATGCGGCAATTGAAAATAACTGCCCATTGATCTGCTTCTCTGCAAGTGGCGGTGCACGTATGCAAGAAGCGTTGATGTCACTGATGCAAATGGCAAAAACCAGTGCGGCGTTAGAGCGTTTATCAGCGAAAGGCTTACCTTTCTTCTCTGTGTTAACCGATCCAACTATGGGTGGGGTATCAGCATCCCTTGCAATGCTTGGTGACATCAATATTGGTGAACCCAAAGCACTGATCGGTTTTGCAGGTCAACGTGTTATTGAGCAAACCGTACGTGAGAAGCTACCAGAAGGCTTCCAACGTAGTGAGTTCCTCCTTGAACATGGTGCGATTGATATGATTGTTGATCGCCGTGAAATGCGTCAGCGTGTTGCAGGTCTTGTTGCCAAAATGACCAACCAAGCATCACCGTTAGTTGTTTCTGTCGATAGTAAGCCAGAGTCTGTTGAGGCTCCTGTCCAAGCTGAAGATTCAGAAAACACCTAATTGATTATATTGATTGATGAATATAGAAGCCGTTTAGCTAATCGCTAGGCGGTTTTTTTTTGAGTATGTAATAGCGCTATTGCCATTAACGTGGCGTTTAATCGAATTTATATCGTCATAGGTTTAAGTTATTTAAGATTCGATGGTAAATTATGGCTCAAGTAATTTATAAACAAGTGAATGATTTCTCATGTCAGGATTGACTGCACCACAAGCGACAGCCTCGCTTTCAACATGGCTGAAATATCTTGAGCAATTACATACCAGTGCAATCGATCTTGGATTAGATCGTGTTAAAGCTGTGGGTGAAAAAGCAAATCTTCTTAAACCTGCGCCTTGTGTTATTACTGTTGCGGGTACTAATGGTAAAGGTTCAACCTGTGCCATGCTAGAAGCTATCTTAATTGAAGCGGGTTATAAGGTTGGTGTTTATAGTTCTCCCCACCTTGTACGTTATAACGAACGTGTTCGTATCAATAATAAAGAGCTTGACGACGGTGAACATAGCAAAGCATTTGCAAGCGTTGAAGCTGCGCGGGGTGATATAAGTTTAAGCTTATTTGAATTTGGTACGCTTGCTGCGTTAACACTATTTAAAACACATCAAGTGGATGTTGTTGTATTGGAAGTTGGCCTTGGTGGGCGATTAGATGCCACTAATATTGTTGATCATGATGTTAGCGTGATCACCAGTCTTGCAATCGATCATGTCGATTGGCTTGGTGATAATATAGACGTAATTGGTTATGAAAAAGCAGGTATTTTCCGCTCAGGTAAACCGGCTATTTGCGGCCAACCTCATCCGCCAGCTACGGTTCCTGCTCACGCGGATGATATTGGCGCAGAATTACATCAAGTTGGTTATCAATTTGATTATCAAGTAGCCGATGACCATTGGAACTGGCAGTGTGGTGCATTTGATTTATCTCACTTGCCACTACCTAATTTACCGCTCCCTAATGCAGCCACAGCATTAATGGCTTTAGGAACGGCAGAGCTTGATATCTCGGAAGAGAATATTATTCAAGGTTTAAGTAAAGCTCGATTACCAGGACGTATGCAGCGTGTGAGTGATGATCCATTGATCATTATGGATGTCGCACATAATCCCCATTCAGCCGAGTATTTCGCTCAGCAATTAAACCGAATTAAACAAAAAGAAGGTAAGAAGCATATTCATGCTGTCGTTGCGATGCTTCACGATAAAGATATCGCGTCGACTATCGCAATGATGAAAGATGTAGTAGATCATTGGTATCCCGCTTCTTTAACGGGCCCAAGAGCGGCGACTGCCGATGAAATATTGCAGTATTTACCACCAGATTGTATGGGTTTTGATAAGCCAGAGGCTGCATTTGACCAAGCGCTAACACAAGCTAACCGAGATGATATGGTAATCGTCTTTGGCTCGTTTTACACTGTCGGGCAAATAACGAGTCATTTACGTTAATGAGTGAAAAACACTTTTATTATAAAGTGGTTAAATAGTATAGGAGTCCATGTGGCTAGCCAATTTCAAAATCGACTGATTGGTACCATTATTTTGGTAACCGTTGGCGTGATTTTTCTTCCTGATCTTTTTGATGGGCAAAAACAGCACTATAAAGAGCAGTTCGAAAGCATTCCGTTGCAGCCTAAAATGGGTGATCAAAAGGAGTTTACTCAAATACCTAACCCTGAAACGGTAAATTCGGAGCTACCTAAAGATCCTGTCACAGTAACAGTGGATAATGGTAAAGATACGGTTTCAACATCATCAGGTGATAATAATGAAACCTATACCGTTGAAGAAGACAAAGCACCTCAACCTGAACAGCCTGTTGTGCCCGTTGAGCAACCAAAAACTGTCGTAACCCCCCAACCTGTTGTAAAGCCAGAGCCTGCAGTTGTGTCTGAGCAAGGATTAAAAAATAGTGGCTGGATGATCCAATTAGGTACGTTTGGTAATTTTAAGAATGCCAGCGCACTAGTGGCGAAGCTGCGATTAAATGGTTACCAGGCACATTTATTACCTAAAGATGCGCAACCGGGTCAGTATGTAAAAGTTGTTGTGGGACCAGATCTTTCAAAAGATAAGCTTTTGGCTAAGATTGATAACTTGAAAAAATTAACCGGGTTAAGTGGTAAATTGTATCAATTTAGCCCAATAAAACCTTAAGTAAACGTTTGCGTCTTCATTTTTTCTGTTAGAATACGCATCAACAAGACGAAATACACATGATGATCTGGATTGATTATGTAATTTTAGCCGTGATTGGCTTTTCCGCTTTGGTAAGTTTAATCCGTGGTTTTGTTAAAGAAGCACTTTCATTAGTTATCTGGTTTACTGCGTTTTTTGTGGCGAGTAATTTCTACCCACAGCTTGCGGTTTACTTTACAAACTTTCATGATGAAATGCTTCGCAACGGTAGCGCTATTGCCGTTTTATTTATCGCAACGCTGATTGTTGGCGCGGTAGTTAACTATGTTATTGGTCAGTTAGTACAGAAAACAGGTTTATCTGGTACTGATAGAGTTTTGGGCGTAGTTTTTGGTGGGGTTCGCGGCGTGTTAATTGTTGCGGCAGTATTGTTCTTTCTCGATGCCTTTACAGGGTTTGCAAGTGCTGATTGGTGGAAACAGTCAAAACTCATCCCACAGTTTGGCGTTGTCATTGAATGGTTTTTTTCCTATATCAAACACAGTTCAAGCTTCTTACCTAACATGAAATAGCGCCAAATTAATAGCAGTTACCAAATTTATTCGATTTGGTAACTGTATTTTTATGCACGACGAGGATTTTGGAAATGTGTGGTATTGTTGGAATCGTGGGCTCAACCCCGGTAAACCAGTCTATCTATGATGCACTTACTGTGCTGCAACATCGCGGCCAAGATGCTGCGGGTATTTGTACCTTAGAAAGCAATCGTTTCCGTCTGCGTAAAGCGAATGGTTTAGTGCGTGATGTCTTTGAAGCTAAACACATGCAACGCTTACAAGGTAATGTAGGTATCGGACACGTGCGTTATCCAACTGCGGGTAGCTCTAGTGCATCAGAAGCCCAACCGTTTTATGTTAATTCTCCTTACGGTATTTCACTGGCTCATAATGGTAATTTAACCAACGCAGCAGATATTCGTGAGACCTTATTTGAGCAAGCTAAACGTCATGTCAATACAACCTCAGATTCTGAGATTTTACTGAATATTCTGGCAAATCAACTTGAGCATTGTCCAAGTTATCCTATTAGCCCTGAGGAAATTTTTAAAGCAATCAGTGAAGTTCACCGAATTGTAAAAGGTGCGTATGCGGTTGTTGCTATGGTTATCGGTCATGGCTTAATTGCATTTCGTGATCCAAATGGTATTCGCCCTTTATGTATTGGTAAGCGTGAAGAACAAGGTAAAGCCGAATACATGGTAGCTTCAGAATCAGTGGCGCTTGATGCGGTTGGTTTTGATTTTGTCCGTGATATTGCACCTGGTGAAGCCGTTTACATCACTTTTGATGGGCAATTATTTACTCAGCAATGTGCCGATAATCCACAGTTAAATCCATGTGTATTTGAGTTTGTTTATTTTGCTCGTCCTGATTCATTTATTGATAAAGTCTCTGTTTATGGCGCGCGTTTAGCGATGGGCACCAAGCTGGGTGAAAAGATTAAACGAGAATGGGCAGATATTGATATCGATGTTGTTATTCCTATTCCAGAAACTTCTTGTGACAGTGCGCTAGAAATTGCACGTACGTTAGATAAACCATATCGCCAAGGCTTTGTTAAAAACCGTTATGTGGGCCGTACGTTTATCATGCCAGGGCAACAAATGCGTCGTAAGTCTGTGCGTCGTAAACTCAATGCCATTCGCTCTGAATTTAAAGATAAAAATGTACTGTTAGTCGATGACTCTATTGTTCGTGGTACCACATCAGAGCAGATAATCGAAATGGCAAGAGAGGCAGGTGCGAAGAAAGTTTACTTAGCATCAGCAGCACCTGAAATTCGTTTCCCTAATGTCTATGGTATTGATATGCCAAGCGCTAATGAGTTAATTGCTCATGGTCGCGAAGTGGATGAAATTTCAAATATTATCGGTGCCGATGGTCTTATTTTCCAAGATTTACAAGATCTTGTTGATGCCGTCGCTGAAGGAAACCCTGAAATTAAATTATTTGAAACGTCTGTGTTTAATGGTAATTACGTAACCGGTGATGTGAACCAAAAGTACTTAGAGTATTTAGATTCACTACGCAGTGATGACTCGAAAAAGCAGCGTGAGATTCAGCAAGATTTAGCTAATTTAGAGTTACATAACGAAGGCATTTAAGTCTTATATGTGAGCAAATAGAGTTATAAGCCGGAGTGTAAAACTCCGGCTTTTTTATGGATAAACTCAGGCCCCAAACCATGACTCTATAAGATCACTGGCGATGTGATAATCGCCTGTCCTGCAGTAACAATTGAGCATGCATAAATAAATCCACGCTCTTTATGGATGCGCATTAATGGGGACGGCAGTATTAAGTAAATATACAGAATAAGTCAGTTCTACAAGACTTGAGATCATGAGAAAACTGAGATGCGGAAAGAGTACGCCATTCTTGGTTTTTGGGGGAGGGCAAGGTTTGTAACTGTATGTTTTTTTTATGTGGGTGATTGTTCTTAACAGGATAAAAACAAAATGCCATATTAATGGCTAATATGGCATTTTTCTAAAATATTACGTTATTAATAAATGTTTTTAGTGTTTTTCTAAGTCAAAGTAGTGACTTGCAAAATCAATAAATAGACGTAATTTTTCTGGTTGGTAATCACGGTGATTATAAATCAAATATACATCACGTGGGTTTGCTGACCAGTTTTTAAGTACTTGAGTCACCTCACCAGCTGTAATGTATTTTTCCAGCATAACATCAGGCATTAACGTGATCCCTAAGCCTGCACAACACGCTTTACGTACGACGTTAAGTTCGCTTGCTTCAAAGCGACCTCGTTCATTAATCGTAACCGTTTCGCCGTTGTGGTTGTTTAGACGCCAGCGTAGTAAAGGATTACCCTTCAGTAAAACATGGTCGTGAAGATCTTGAGCATGTTTAGGCTCTGGGTTTTTCTTTAAATATTCAGGGCTAGCAACAAGAATATCTTTTACTTCATTGATACGACGAGCGATCAGTGTTGAATCTCGTTGAGGACCAATACGGAACATAACATCCCAGTCCGTCGGATCAAGTTGATCTGGCTCATTGCTCATATATAGCTGAATGCTAATTGCTGGATGTTCCAACATAAAGGCATTCAATAAAGGTTGAAGCATTACCTTGGTAATATTGGTTGGTGCGGCAATACGTAGCTTGCCCGCTGCACCTTTACACTCTTCACTAATATGTTCAGTCGTATCAAGTAACTGTTGTAGTAAAGGCGCACAGTCATGATAGAACTTTTGACCGGCTTCAGTAAGTGACAGTTTACGGGCATGACGATTAAGCAGGCGAATATTAAGGCCTTCTTCAAGTGCTTGAATTCGACGTGTCAGTGTCGCAACTGGTACCTGGGTTTTTCTAGATGCAGCGGTATAACTGCCATTTTCCACAACCATGCGGAATAAGTTTAGATCGTCAAGTTTCATAAAAAAGTCATTATTGAACGCTTATGATGAGCAATTGTATAACAAAATGAGTCAAATGCATCTCTTTTTCTTTGTTTTTCCTACTGAAATAGTATTTTTATCATGTTTATTATGGTCAATTTACCAAAATAAAGGGGTACGATAATTTGAAGTGTATTACATAAATGAATTTATTTTTATTAAATGTTCATGAATACATATTTTTTGTGGTGTTTTTTCTATGCTTAATAGAGTCGCAAAAATTAGACAGTCTTTAAGGCCTTTAATTTCAGTTTGTAATGTGCCTTAAACTAAGTAGGTATTGGTGGAGGTGGTTTTGCTAGAAGGGAAAGATGTTCTCGTTGTAGAAGACGACCCAGTATTTAGAAATATGATTGTTGGCTTTCTTGAGAGCCAAGGATGCTTGGTGCAAGAGGCTGATAATGGTTTAGAAGGGCTACGTGCATTAAAGGAGCATATTCCTGATCTGTTACTCTGCGATCTCGCTATGCCTGTTATGACAGGTATGGAGTTTGTTGAAGAAGTGTCTATTCAATATCCAATGATACCAATTATTGTTATTTCAGGAACGGGAGCAATGACAGATGTCGCTTTAGCGTTGCGACTTGGTGTTAAGGATTTCTTAATAAAGCCATTAGAAAATATTTTAATGCTGAAATCTTCTATGATATCGGTATTGAAGGGGCAAGACAGTGCGACACATCATCGACAAGATTTTTCTAATCGATGGTTTGATACTACAGAAGATACAGAGCCTGTTGAAGAAGAATTGGAATGGCATATTAAAGATTTGCAAAATAACCCTAAAGCGGCACGTGAGCTATTAGTGGGACTAATGCCTGAAACACAATCGACTTATGGACGATGGCAGTTAAATTATTGTGTTTTACAATCCATTGATTCCCTTCCAGTTATTCTTGATTATACTTGGCTATTAGATGGTCAATTAGCCTTTTACCTTCTTGATACCAGTAGTGGTGATCATAATGCGACGGCAACTGCGTTATTAATTCGTGCTTTTTTTAATGATTATTTACGTAATCAAGGTAATTGTTTAGAAAGCTTAAGCCACTTAGTCACATTGATTGAAAAAGGGATGAAGCACTCAGGTTATGCGTCACCTATCAAGGCTTTGTTTGGCGTATTTGATTTGTCTGATAGATGTTTGCATATTCTTCCTGCAGGTATTGAAGCACAACTTCGAACAAGTGATGCCTCTTTTGAAGTCGCATCAGGTGAATGGCTTGGACGAGAAGCAAGGCACAATATGTTATCGAAGCTAGCATTGTCTCCATCAGGTGGGCGTTTATCGCTAAGCCAATTGGGGCATGCTAGTTTTAGTGTGAACTTTAAAAACATTAAGATGTAAAAAAGGGCAGTGTTAGCAACACTACCCTTAAATGGATTATTATCAGTACGGCATTACGCTTCTACTGTTTTAACCTCTGTTGTTTCGTCATTAGATGAAGATTCTGCACCATGCATCCAATTAATTAAGGTATTGGATAGTAACAGCAGTAATACACCGGCAATCACTGCAGTAATTGCAATACCAGAGAAGATTGCTAGAGGACCGGCTTCACCAATACGTGAACCAATCTCACCTGCAATATAGTTAGCAATGGCGTTAGCACCAAACCATGCACCCATCATTAATGATGCTAAGCGAAGAGGTGCAAGTTTTGTCACCATTGATAAACCAATCGGTGATAAACATAACTCACCTATCGTATGGAAGAAGTATGCACCAATCAGCCATAGCATAGAGGTTTTCACTGTCATATCGCCACCTTGCTCAAGCGCAGCACCGATCATACAAGCAAAGCCTACTGCTAACGAGAACATTGCTAGTGCAAATTTCACAGGTGAGTTTGGCTCTTTCTTACCCAATTTTACCCAAAGAGCAGCAAGAATCGGAGCACAAATAATAATGAAAAATGGATTAAGTGATTGGAACCAAGCTGCCGGCACTTCGAAACTACCAATCATACGGTTTGTGTATTCTTGAGAATAGATATTCATTAAGCCGCCAGCTTGTTCAAAGCCTGCCCAGAATACGATAACAAAAGTACACATCACCATAATTACTTTCAGGCGATCACGTTCAATTTTGGTTAGTGGCTCTTTTTTACCGCTTGCGTTGTTTGCTGCATCACGAATTGCAGCTGGAACAGTACCAATATCACCTAGGTAACGTTGTGCGAAAAACAGTTGGATCAATAGGCTGAGTAGCATACCGATACCGGCACATAAGAAACCTGCTTTCCAGCCATAAATGGCAGAAGCTGTACCTGCAATAACACCGGCAAGTAATGAACCTATGTTGATACCCATATAGAAAATAGTAAACGCACCATCACGACGGTTATCGCCTTCTTTGTAGAGATCACCCACCATGGTTGAGATGTTTGGCTTAAATAAACCATTACCAATGATCAGGAAAGTAAGGCCTAAATAGAAAGCGTTTACAGCATGAGGATCCACGACACTGTGCGGGAGTGCGAGAGTAAATTGACCAATAGCCATTAATACGCCGCCAATAATAATTGATCGACGTTGACCTAAGTAGTTATCTGCAATCCATCCACCAATTAAAGGAGTAAAGTAGACAAGACCGGTGTAAATACCATATAGGCTTAATGCTTCTTGAGTGCTCCAGCCTAAGCCGCCATTGATTGTTTTATCTGTTAAGTACAAAACTAAAATAGCGCGCATGGCGTAGTAGGAGAAACGCTCCCATAGCTCAGTTCCAAATAACAGGAACAAGCCTTTTGGGTGGCCCAATAAGGTACCACTACTATTATGACTCATAGGATTCTCTATATTATTGTGATGGTGTGTTTGCTAATACCGGTAGTTTTATAAAGCACAATATATACGACTGCAAGTTTTTACATTTAAAGAACAAATGACAAACATTTCAACCTATTGAAAAACAAATGGTTGTAGATTTTTTAGTCAAAATTGAAAAGTTAATTTTTAGTATGGTAATTATGTTATTGCTTTTGTTATTATTAATTATTTGGTTTTATATTTTGTTTTTTAATCTTTTTATGGTTCTTTTGTCTGTCTATTTGGGTTGTTCATGAATGTTACAAAGTTTGACTGTGGAATTACTGTAAAAGTGGTGACTGTCTTGGTTTCCATAAATGAGTTGAGCAACAATAAGCACTCAATAAATACTTTATATCCCGAATTAGCCGCAATATAAAAAGTAGCTATTTATGTATATAATAGCGATGAATTTTAATGTTTAGGATTGATGATGAAAGATTGGTATTTGCTTTATTGTAAGCGCAGTGAACAAGAGCGTGCAGTGATCAATCTGGATCGTCAAGGTGTGGATTGCTACTACCCTCAGGTAACAGTAAAAAAAGTGAGCAGGGGCAAACGAATAGAGTCAATCGAACCATTATTTCCAAGTTATGTTTTTGTTCAATTTGATCCTGAAACGGTAAGTTATACGTCGGTGCGATCAACACGTGGTGTGGCTGACTTTATTCGCTGTGGTGCAATGCCACAAAAAGTACGTGAAGAACTTATTTATAATTTAATGATGAATGAAGATAATGAAGAGCATCAACGTTTGTTGTCAATGCTTCCTCAGCCCGGTGAAAAATTAAAGTTAGAGCAAGGTAAGTTTCAAGGTCTTGAAGCTATTTACCAAGAGCCTGATGGTGAGAAACGCTCATTTATGCTGATTAATTTGTTAGGTAAGCCTGTAAAAGTAAGCGTAGAGAACATTGATTTACTTAAAAAATGATCTTTTTTCTGTAAGTTAGAACTCTCTTTTGCATATTTGAAAGCCATCTAATACGATGTTTGCAAACATAATATACTGGAAAAAAAATTGAATACTTCATTAGTGCGTAAAGCTGTTATTCCTGTTGCTGGTCTGGGGACTCGAATGTTACCTGCAACCAAAGCTATTCCAAAAGAGATGCTTCCAATTGTTGATAAACCGCTTATTCAGCATGTAGTGAATGAGTGTGTTGCAGCAGGAATTAAAGAAATTATTTTAGTGACGCATTCTTCAAAAAATTCGATTGAGAACCACTTTGATACCTCTTTTGAATTAGAAGCGACATTAGAAGCGCGAGTAAAACGTCAGCTACTTGAAGAAGTACAAGCGATTTGTCCACCTGATGTGACCATTATGCATGTACGTCAAGGTCAAGCTAAAGGTTTGGGTCATGCAGTATTGTGTGCACATCCCCTTGTTGGTGATGCGCCTTTTGCAGTTGTTTTACCTGACGTAATTTTGGATGATGTTGCGAGCGATTTACGTTGCGATAATATGGCTGCCATGGTGAAAATGTTTAACGAGACTAAAGTGAGTCAGGTGATGGTTGAACCTGTTCCTATGTCTGAAGTGTCAAACTATGGTGTTGCGGATATTAATGGTGTGGAATTACATGCTGGCGAATCAGCACCGATGACAAAGGTTGTTGAGAAGCCTTCAGTTGAAGACGCGCCTTCTAATTTAGCTATTGTCGGTCGTTACATACTTCCAGCTGAAATTTGGGCATTATTAGCCCGTACGCCTGTTGGCGCGGGTGATGAAATTCAATTGACCGATGCTATCGATATGCTAATGCAATCTCAACAAGTGAATGCATTTCATATGTCAGGCGTAAGCCATGATTGTGGTAGTAAAATTGGTTACATGAAAGCGTTTGTTGAGTACGGTTTGCGCCATAATCAATTTGGTGAAGAATTTACAGCGTATGTCAAACAACTAGCTAAAAGCTTATAGTCGACGCCATAAATTGTATAATCAAAAGAAAAAGCGATGGTGTTCCATCGCTTTTTTTATTTATTCTATTTGTTAATAAGAAGAGGACTGCTAATTTAAAATAGCATTGTTTTGGAGAATAAAAGAGCAATAGGTATCACTCTTTTTATTACCAATTATTCGCCGTGAAACTGCTCGCAAGCTAACATAGTATTTTCTATTAATGTTGCGACTGTCATTGGGCCGACACCACCAGGGACTGGAGTGATATGTTTTGCTCTTTGGTTGGCAATATCAAATTCAACATCACCACATAATTTACCATTATCTAATCGGTTAATACCCACATCAATGACGGTAGCCCCTTCTTTAATCCAAGCGCCAGGAATAAAGTTAGGTTTACCTACAGCGACGACAAGGATATCTGCACGACGAACATGGCTCTCAAGATCTTGAGTAAAACGGTGACAAGTTGTTGTTGTAGCCCCTGCTAATAATAATTCGAGTGTCATCGGGCGACCTACAATATTAGAAGCGCCAACAATAATCGCTTCTTTCCCTCGTACCGGAATATTGTAACGTTCTAAGAGGGTCATAATACCTTTAGGGGTACAAGAGCGTAGTTTTGGGATACGTTGACTTAAGCGTCCGACATTGTATGGATGGAAGCCATCAACATCTTTTTCAGGATCAATACGCTCTAAAATTCGTGTGCTATCCATACCAGCTGGTAATGGAAGTTGGACTAAAATGCCATCAATCGTTGGATCGAGATTTAATTCGTCAATAAGAAGTAATAATTCTTCTTCTGAGGCTGTTGGTGGTAGATCGAATGATTTAGAGACAAAGCCGACTTCTTCACAGGCTTTTCGCTTACTACCAACATAAATTTGAGAAGCAGGATCTTGACCTACGAGCACAACAGCTAAGCCGGGTGCACGAAGACCAGCATCTTTACGAGCTTTCACTCTAGCGGCAACTTCCTGTCGAACTGTTTGGGATATTAATTTCCCATCAATAATTTGGGCGGTCATGGTAATCCTTTTTATATAGGCTAAGCATGTGGACGCTATTATTGTGTCAGAAAATGATTACTTTAGCTATAACGCAAACGTTTGCTTTTTGTTTGTTTAATAATGGCGAACAATCTTAAGTGTTTATCGTTGAAGGGAATAGGTATCTACAATTGCACTGAAAAAACTGAAAATAAAACAGATTGCTTTAACTTTAATCGCTTGGCGGTTTAAATCATGAAATTTAAAGTAAACGTATTGACCTAAATGATTAGCAACGTATAATCCTGCCTCGTAACGCCATGTTACACAATGATGCGCCCTTAGCTCAGCTGGATAGAGCACGTCCCTTCTAAGGATGTGGTCGCAGGTTCGAATCCTGCAGGGCGTGCCATTCTCTCTTCTTTATATATAAGATCCAAAATCTAATTCATTTCTAAGCTTTTTTAATACAAAAATCACTCTGTAGTTAGTCTTATAACGGCATAAAAAATGCTTTCTCTGTTACGTCATATTTGCGTTAATTCGACTGTTTTTCCAACATTTGAACCCAAAAAACGCAGAGATCTATGATTATTTTCTCCTTACCCCTTGAAATGTTCGTTATAGACCCTATCTTGTGTTTCAGTTGTAGAGCTAGATAGCAGTTTAGTCTATCTCACCTCGACGCCACCTAAGTGTGTCGTTATAATAACGCGCTTTAATTTCTAAGTTGGATGAGCATATCTGACAGTTTAGAAATAAAGTAAAAGAATTGAGGCGTTATGGTTTTCGAGCCGTAACACGAAAAGGATGCCACCGTCAGTAAATGGCTGTTCGGCAACATCACTCAGAAAGCTGAGTAAGTTTTGAGGTTAAATATAATGCAAGTTACCGTTGAAACCACTGAAGGCCTAGAACGCCAACTAACAATCACTGTTCCTGCTGCAAACATCGAAGATGCAGTAACAGCTGAACTAAAGAAAATTGCTAAAACTCGTCGTTTCGACGGTTTCCGCCCTGGTAAAGCACCAATTAAGATGGTTGCTAAAATGTTTGGCGCATCAGTACGTCAAGACATCCTAGGTGAAGTAATGCACCGTCACTTTATCGAAGCTATCGTTAAAGAGAAAATCAATCCAGCAGGCGCGCCAACATTTACTCCAGTAGAAGTTGCTGAAGGTAAAGACCTAGTATTCAAAGCGACTTTCGAAGTATTTCCTGAGATCGCACTTCAAGGTCTAGATAAAGTTGTTGTTGAGAAGCCAGTTGTTGAAGTAACTGAAGCTGACGTTGATACAATGCTTGATACTCTACGTAAGCAACAAGCTACGTGGACTGAAGTAGATGCAGCCGCTGATGCAAACAGCCGTGTAACTATCGACTTCGTTGGTACTATCGACGGTGAAGAGTTCGAGGGCGGTAAAGCTGAAGGTTTCGCACTTGCTATGGGCCAAGGTCGTATGATCCCTGGTTTCGAAGAAGGCGTTGTAGGTAAAAAAGCGGGTGAAGAGTTTACTGTTGAAGTAACGTTCCCTGAAGAATACCACGCTGAAAACCTAAAAGGTAAAGCTGCAGCATTCGCTATTAAACTTCACAAAGTTGAAGCACAAGAGCTTCCTGAACTAACTGAAGAGTTCGTTGCTAAGTTCGGTGTTGAAGACGGTTCTGTTGACGGTCTTAAAGCTGAAGTTCGTAAGAACATGGAGCGTGAACTTAAGCAAGCTGTTAAAGGTCGCATCAAAGATCAAGTTCTTAACGGTCTTGTTGAGCAAAACGACATCACAGTTCCTGCTGCACTTATCGATCAAGAAATCGAAGCACTACGTCAGCAAGCTGCACAACGTTTTGGCGGTGATGCTAAGAATATGCCTGAACTACCACGTGAGTTGTTCGAAGAGCAAGCTAAACGTCGTGTAGTTGTAGGTCTTCTAGTTGGTGAAGTGATCAAGTCAGAAGAGCTAAAAGCAGACGAAGAGCGCGTTAAAGCAATCATCGCTGAAATGGCTTCTGCATACGAAGATCCATCAGAAGTAGTTAAATACTACGAAACTAACGAACAGCTAATGAACAACATGCGTAATGTTGCTCTAGAAGAGCAAGCGATTGACGCACTTCTAGCTAAAGCACAGGTTTCTGATAAAGACGTTAGCTTCAACGAGCTAATGAATCCTGCTGCTTAATTTGCTGAAATTGATGTAGAGATTTGACATTATCTCAAGTCTTCTGCTAACAATGGTCCGTGTGAGTCATTTCATTCGGGCCATTTATTTTAGGGAAATAACGTTATGAGCTACCAAGAAAAAAACGCCATGTCACCAATTTTGGATGCGCTGGTACCTATGGTGGTCGAGCAGACTTCTCGTGGTGAGCGTTCTTATGATATCTATTCTCGTCTCTTAAAAGAGCGTGTGATTTTCTTAACTGGTCAGGTTGAAGATCACATGGCTAATTTAGTAGTAGCACAGCTACTATTTTTAGAGTCAGAAAACCCAGATAAAGACATCTTCCTATACATCAACTCTCCAGGTGGTTCTGTTACTGCGGGTATGTCAATTTATGACACTATGCAGTTCATTAAGCCAAATGTGAGTACTGTATGTATGGGTCAAGCATGTTCAATGGGAGCATTCTTACTTGCTGGTGGTGCGAAAGGTAAGCGTTACTGTCTACCGAACTCACGTGTAATGATTCACCAGCCATTAGGTGGTTTCCAAGGACAAGCATCGGATATTCAAATCCATGCACAAGAAATTCTAACAATCAAACAACGTCTAAACGGTTTATTGGCTGAACATACAGGCCAACCACTAGAGGTTGTTGAGCGTGATACTGACCGTGATAACTTTATGTCTGCAGAACAAGCTGTAGAATATGGTTTAGTGGATGCCGTGTTGAGTCAACGTGACTAAGTACTTATTTAGCTGATTAACTCTAGATAGTTAACGCAGCAAAATAAGCCGACTTGTTATACACTCAAGACAAGGCAATGATGGGAATACCCCAATAAGAGGTTAGCGAATGACAGATAAGCGAAAAGAGAGTGGTAGCAGTAAGCTATTGTATTGCTCTTTCTGCGGTAAAAGTCAGCATGAAGTTCGCAAGCTGATTGCAGGCCCTTCTGTTTATATTTGTGATGAATGCGTTGATTTATGCAACGATATTATTCGCGAAGAAATTAAAGAAGTGATGCCTAAACGCGATGGCGATGAACTGCCGACTCCGCAAGAAATTCGTAACAACCTAGATGATTACGTAATTGGGCAAGCACATGCAAAAAAAGTGCTAGCTGTTGCGGTATATAATCACTACAAACGTCTACGTAATGGCGATACAACTAGTGAAGGTGTTGAACTAGGTAAGAGTAACATCTTACTTATCGGCCCTACTGGTAGTGGTAAAACACTATTAGCTGAAACACTAGCACGAATGTTAGATGTTCCATTTACGATGGCTGACGCAACCACGCTGACTGAAGCGGGTTATGTGGGTGAAGACGTAGAAAATATTATCCAGAAATTGCTACAGAAATGTGATTACGACGTGGCGAAAGCTGAACGTGGTATTGTTTACATTGATGAAATCGATAAGATTTCTCGCAAATCAGATAACCCATCGATTACTCGTGATGTATCTGGTGAAGGTGTACAGCAAGCATTACTGAAGTTGATCGAAGGTACTGTTGCATCTGTGCCACCACAAGGTGGTCGTAAGCATCCTCAACAAGAATTCTTACAGGTTGATACTTCTAAGATCCTATTTATCTGTGGTGGTGCATTTGCAGGCCTAGATAAAGTTGTTGAGCAGCGTGTAGCAACAGGTACTGGTATTGGCTTTGGCGCAGAAGTGCGTTCAAAAGACCAAGCCGACACATTAAGTGATCTGTTTGAAAAAGTTGAGCCTGAAGATCTTGTTAAATACGGCTTAATTCCGGAATTTATCGGTCGTCTACCAGTCACTGCAACATTAGGTGAGCTTGACGAAGAAGCACTAGTTCAGATCCTTCGTGAGCCTAAGAACGCACTAACTAAACAGTATGCTGCGTTATTAGAGCTAGAGAATGTTGAGCTTGAGTTTCGTGATGATGCACTGGTTGCTATTGCACGTAAAGCAATGGAGCGTAAAACAGGTGCTCGTGGCCTACGTTCTATTGTGGAAGCGGTACTGCTTGATACTATGTATGAGCTACCGTCTCAGCAAGGTGTAAGTAAAGTTGTTATCGATGAGTCAGTAATTAAAGGTGAGTCTGAGCCTCTACTGATTTATGAAAACACGGAAGCACCAGCAGCTGCAGCTGAGTAAGTGTCTAATAAGTGCACATAAAGGCTAAAAAAAGGAGGCATAAGCCTCCTTTTTTATTTTCTGTTACTTCTTTCGTTGAATAATCATGTTTCACCCCCATATACTCAATATAAGCTAACTTTCTAGTCGTATTAAGTAAGTGACTCAATCAGTTACTTAATACGATTAGTATTGACAGGAAGAGAGATGAATATGAACCTGGAGCGTTCTGAGCGCCTTGAGATCCCGGTTCTGCCACTACGTGACGTGGTGGTGTACCCTCATATGGTTATTCCATTGTTTGTGGGACGGGAAAAATCTATTCGTTGCCTAGAATCGGCAATGGAGAACAATAAACAGATTCTGTTGGTTGCCCAAAAAGAAGCAGCGACAGATGAACCGTCAATCACTGATCTTTATGATGTCGGTACTGTTGCAACTATTTTACAGCTATTGAAGCTACCTGACGGTACCGTAAAAGTCTTGGTTGAAGGCCAACAACGTGCCAAAGTTGAAGATTTAGCTGATGATGAGTTCTTTACTGCTCATGCTGAATATCTGGTTACGCCTGAAATGGATGAACGCGAACAAGAAGTACTTGTTCGCACCGCTATCAGCCAGTTTGAAGGCTTTATCAAGCTAAATAAAAAGATCCCGCCTGAAGTATTAACTTCACTTAACGGTATCGATGAAGCGGCCCGCCTAGCAGATACCATTGCTGCGCATATGCCGCTGAAACTGGCTGATAAGCAAAAAGTATTAGAAATCGTTGATATTACAGAACGTTTAGAGTTCTTAATGGCAATGATGGAATCCGAGATTGATTTACTTCAAGTTGAAAAGCGTATCCGCGGACGCGTTAAGAAGCAAATGGAAAAATCTCAGCGTGAGTATTACTTAAATGAGCAAATGAAAGCTATCCAAAAAGAATTGGGTGAGCTTGATGATGCGCCAGATGAGTTTGAAGCGCTAAAGAAAAAGATTGAAGAATCTAAAATGCCAGCCGAAGCTCGTGAAAAAACCGAGCAAGAACTGCAAAAGTTAAAAATGATGTCGCCAATGTCAGCGGAAGCAACCGTTGTTCGTGGTTACATTGATTGGATGCTAAGCGTGCCTTGGTATAAGCGCTCTAAAGTGAAGAAGAGCCTTGCAAAAGCCGAAGAAGTGCTTAATGCCGATCATTACGGCCTTGAGCGTGTGAAAGAACGCATTCTTGAGTATCTTGCAGTACAAAGCCGTGTAAACAAGCTAAAAGGCCCAATTCTATGTTTAGTTGGTCCTCCAGGTGTTGGTAAAACCTCTCTAGGTCAATCGATCGCTGCGGCAACGGGCCGTAAGTATGTTCGTATGGCATTAGGTGGTGTACGTGATGAAGCGGAAATTCGTGGTCACCGCCGTACTTATATTGGTTCTATGCCGGGTAAATTGATCCAGAAAATGGCAAAAGTTGAGGTGAAAAACCCACTTTTCCTATTGGATGAAATTGATAAAATGTCATCAGATATGCGAGGCGATCCGGCTTCAGCGTTGCTAGAAGTGCTAGATCCTGAGCAAAACAGTGCATTTAATGATCACTACTTAGAAGTGGATTACGATTTATCTGATGTGATGTTCGTCGCTACATCTAATTCGATGAATATCCCAGGTCCATTGCTTGACCGTATGGAAGTTATTCGTCTATCGGGCTATACCGAAGATGAAAAGCTAAACATTGCTAAGAACCATTTACTTGATAAGCAAATTAAACGTAATGGTTTAAAAGCGGGTGAGTTGACTGTTGATGATTCTGCGATTATTGGCATTATTCGTTACTACACACGTGAAGCGGGTGTTCGTAGCCTTGAGCGTGAAATATCTAAACTTTGCCGTAAAGCAGTGAAAGAAATTTTACTTAATAAAGACATTAAACACGTTGAAATCAGCCAAGATAATTTAAAAGATTACTTAGGTGTTCAGCGTTGCGACTACGGTAAAGCTGACGAAAGTAATCGCATTGGTCAAGTGACAGGACTTGCGTGGACGGAAGTCGGTGGTGACTTATTAACCATTGAAACAGAGTCTATGCCAGGTAAAGGTAAGTTAACTTATACCGGTTCACTCGGCGATGTGATGCAAGAGTCGATTCAAGCGGCAATGACGGTGGTACGTTCTCGTGCTGAGCGTTTAGGTATTGCAGCTGATTTCTACGAAAAACGTGATATTCACGTTCACGTACCTGAAGGTGCGACACCGAAAGATGGCCCAAGTGCGGGTATTGCAATGTGTACAGCACTTGTATCTAGCCTAACGGGTAATCCTGTTCGTGCTGATGTGGCTATGACGGGTGAAATTACACTTCGTGGTGAAGTTTTACCTATCGGTGGTTTGAAAGAAAAACTATTAGCGGCACACCGCGGTGGCATTAAAACAGTGCTTATTCCCAAAGAGAACGAGCGTGATTTGGAAGAGATCCCAGAGAACGTAATCGCCGACTTGGAAGTACGTCCAGTACGTTGGATTGATGAAGTGTTAACTGTTGCACTTCAGAATAATCCAACAGGTATTGAGCTGGTAAATGCTCAAAATAGTGACCTGTAGCAAAATTACCTAAATAAAAAACGCTTTCAAAGACAAAAGTCCTTGTCAGCGTTTTTTTGTCTGGCTATAAGTTAACTCTAATCCGCGCTAAGCGATGTATTATTAAGGCCTGTTAAGTTTTTATCAATACAATCAGGTCTAGAAACAATTTATTGTCTACTATTCACAGCGTCTCAGTGACGAGTTACGGGTAGGCAAGTTCATTAAGGGGATTTAATCGTGAACAAAACTCAACTAGTAGATAAAATCGCAGAAAGCGCAGATATTTCAAAAGCATCAGCGGGTCGTGCTTTAGACGCATTCATCGAAGCGGTATCAGATACATTGAAAGACGGTGAGCAAGTTGCATTGGTTGGTTTTGGTACTTTCTCTGTACGTGAACGTGCAGCTCGTACTGGCCGTAACCCACAGACAGGTGCAGAAATTCAAATTGCAGCTGCAAAAGTACCTGGTTTTAAACCGGGTAAAGCGCTAAAAGACTCTGTTAACTAAGAAATAGTTGGTTTTTTCTGACTGTTTTGTCATGTTATCATGGCTTAAATATTGCTACTGGAAAGGGTATACTGATCCAGTACAACAAAGGCGCATCGGTTGATGCGCTTTTTTTACTTTATAATGATGCCTATTTGACTAGGGATTTATTGTTTTGTTTCTTAACCAATATAAAGATAAAGAACATTTCATTAGTCAAATCGGTATCAAGTTATCATACTATGCGCTTTGTGGCTTATTGTGTTGGTGCTATCTTTAGTTTAAAAACTAATACAACAGGTTATTTACGTTTTAGTCAGTAACGGCTTAATAATATTGAAGGTTCGGCTATCGCGTTGATACCGATATTTTGTGCACACATTTGTAGTTCGAAACCGTGCCAGATCGAACAAGTAGGAGAGACGGCAAATTATGATGGAGCGATTGCGCGAAGGCGCTAACAGCATCTGGGTTAAGATTATTCTTAGCTTAATTATTTTTTCTTTTGTATTTGCTGGTGTCGGCAGTTATCTGGCGGGCGGTAATGAGCAAGTTGCAGCAAAAGTTAATGGTAAAGAAATTAGTCAGCGTGCATTCGAGCAGGCTTATCAAAATCAACGTAACCAAATGCAGCAACGTTTAGGTGATTACTTCTCAACACTAATGGGTGATCCTGCTTACGTACAGCAACTCCGTAATAGCGTGCTTGAGCGTATGGTTAATGATGAGTTGATTGAGCAACGCGCAACAGAGCTAGGCCTGAGTGTGAGCGATGCTCAAGTTAAGCAAGCGATTGTAGCAATGCCTGCTTTCCAAGTTAATGGTGTGTTCAATAATGAACAATATAATTTAACGTTACGTCGTGCTGGAATTTCTCCTGAGCAGTTTGCAGAGTCAATCCGTAAAGACATGCTACGTCAACAATTCTTAAGCGCATTAGAAGGCAGTGACTTCGCACTTAAAAATGAATTGAATGAACTTCGTAAACTTGAATCACAAGAGCGCGTTGTTCGTACTTTGAAGCTAAACCTTGCAGACTTTACCGATAAAGTAACGGTAACGGATGCAGAAGCTAAAGCTTATTATGATGAAAATAAAACGCAGTTTACACGCCCAGCTCAAGTGAAAGTGTCTTACATTGAACTGTCAGATAAAAATCTAGTGAACAATATTAAGATCACTGATAAAGAAGCTGAAGTGTATTACAACGAACATAAGAGCAAATACAGTACTGCTGAGAAGATTCAAGTTAGCCATATCTTAGTAAAAGGTGATAGTGATGCTTCTAAAGCAAAAGCGGAAGCATTACTGGCTGAGTTGAAAGCTGGTGCTAACTTTGCTGATGTTGCGAAAAAATCATCCGATGATACTTTCAGTGCAAAAGATGGCGGTAAGCTTGATTGGTTCGGTAAAGGTGTGATGGATCCTGCGTTTGAAAAAGCAGCATTTTCATTAGCAAAACCAGGTGATATGTCTGGCCTTGTGAAGTCACCTTATGGTTACCACATTATTTTACTGGATGGTATCGAAGAGCCTAAAGTTAAACCTTTTGCTGATGTTAAAGCGAGCATTGTCGCTGAACTTCAAGAGCAGCAAGTAGCAGAGCAATTCTATAAGCTACAAAGCAAGCTAGCTGAGACAGCATTTGAATCACCAGATTCACTAGATGAAGCAGCAGAAGCTGTAAAGGCTAAGATCATTAAAACAGGCTTTATCTCATTACAAGATGAGACCGGTGTGTTAAGTGATAAGAAAGTGCAAGAAGCATTACAAAGCCCTGAGGTTCATGATGACGGTATGAACTCTGATGTAATTGAGATTGCACCAGAGCATGTTGTTGTGGTTCGTGTTGATGATGCACGCCCTGAATCAGTGCTGCCATTTACTGATGTTGAAGCAAAAGTGAAAACACTATTGGCTCAACAAAAAGGTGAGAAGCAAGCAACTGAGAAGGCGGATTCTATCATTGCAGCATTACGTGACGGTAAGTCAGATGTTGTAGCAAAAGATGGCTTAAGTTTCTCTGGCGATCAAACCATAACACGTTCAGGTCCTGATGCTAATGTTGCACGTGTTGCGTTTACATTACCTAAACCAAAAGATGGTAAAGTGTCTTATGGTGTAACACGTGACAACAAAGGTAATGTTGAAATTATTGCATTAGATAAAGTTGTGAATGTTACACCATCGAAAGATGATGTTGATACTCAGTTTGCAACCCAAGTTGAGAATATGTTTGCTCAACAAGATCTATCAACAACACTTCAGACTTTACGTGAGTCGGCGAAAGTGACTTACCCAATGTTGGACAAACCAGCAAATTAATTGAAATTTACATTTCTATTAACGGGCCGCTATTGTGCGGCCCGTCGTTTTTTTATCTTTTATTTTTAAATAATCCCCTCATCGTCCCGCTTTTCTTTTTATCCTTTTTAAACACTCATACCAATAAAGGATAAAAATATGTTGCCATCTCGCTTGTTTAAAGTTATTTCGTTGGCTGGTGGATTAGCACTCGCCTCTTTAAGTTACGCTGCTGACAATACGCATGAAGGTATTGATATCAAAATTAATATTAACACTGCTAATGTTGAGCAATTGGATACATTACTAATCGGCATTGGTGCTGAGAAAGCACAAGCGATAATTAATTATCGAAAAGTGCATGGTAAATTTGCGAGCGTTGATGATCTAACTAAAGTGAAAGGGATCGGTGAGGCGACTGTCGATAAAAATAGAAAGCGTATTGAATTGTAATTATTAACGTTAACGGGAGCGAGCGTGCTCCCGTATATTGATTGTCATTTAAAGCGATTATATTCAACTTGAGCATTGATTTTTTGCTTGATAAGCAAGGCATACAGTATGCCTGTGATTGCGCCAATCAAATGGGCTTCAGTTGCTACACGAACGCCAATCAATTCTTCAGAACTCACAGATCCTCCAAAGTATTGTTCCCAACCTATCTTAATGATTAGCCCGAGGAGTAAGAGCCATCCCCCCCGCGTTTTTGATTGGATATCACGAATACAACCCCAAGCGAAGATGCCATGTAGTACACCTGAAAATCCAGCATACCAAGTAATACTGGTAGCAAAGAGCCCAATACCTATAGTGAACGATAAAATTAAGATCAATAAGCTATAAGACTTAGCATGAAAATGGGCACGGAAAATATAGCTAATGATTGCAAAGGCGCTAGCATTCATTGCAAGATGCACCCAATTGGTATGCGTGAAATTTCCTGATAGGATCCGCCATAATTCGCCATTGATAATGTCTTGGCGATCCCAAACTAATAATGGCTGACATTGTGGTAATTGAGCTATAACCATCATGATTATCGCAATAACAATATAATTTCGAATAGACAAGGCAACCTCAATGAGTCGGTACTGTGATAACTGTGGTAAAGCAAACAAAGCCTGCATTTGCCACTGGATTAAACCTATTGCAACTCAAACAGAGTTATGGATATTACAACATCCATCAGAAGTTAAACGAGCAATTGGTACTGCAAGAATACTATCACTTTCTTTACCCAATAGCCGACTTTGGGTAGGTGAGGATTTTTCGCAGCATGAGGAATTAAATGCAGCTTTAACTGATTCCGAACGTGATATTTATGTAGTTTACCCAGGAGAGCGTGCGATAGCACTGTCTGATGTAGCAGAGCAGGCTCAGCCATCTCGAAACAACGTGATTATTTTACTTGATGGGACTTGGAAGAAAGCCTATAAAATGTGGCAACTATCGACCAATTTACATCACTTACCGTTAGTCCATTTAGATAATGTAGAGACTGGAAACTATCGTATTAGAAAATCGCCAAAAGAGCAGGGAGTATCAACGGTTGAGGCGGGATATTTAGCATTATCAGTGTTAGAGCCAACATCTTTAAATCTTCAGCCATTGCTTGATACATTCGAAAATATGATTAATTTTCAAATTCAACAAATGCCGCCCGGCGTATTTGATAAAAACTATAAGGGTTAGTTGGCACACAAAAGGGAGCATGGGCTCCCTTTATATTCACCGGTTAATGATTAAAAACCATAACCATTATTGCTGATACCTGTTTCAGAGGTAGGTAAGAATAACGTACTATAAAGACGTTGAGAGAACCCATCCGTCATACCTGAAATGTAATCGGCAATGATCCTAAGCTCGTTATCTTCTTGCTCTTTTGCTTCTAACCACCGCATGCGAGTATTATCTGGTAACAATCGTTCTGGATCAGAAGCAAAAGCTTCAAAGAGTTCCATGATCAATTGCTGCCCTTTATATTCTGACAGTTGTATCTCCGGTTTTTTTACCACATAGATACTAACGAACTGTTTAAGTACTTCTAAAGCTCGCTCCATCGGTTCGGATAAAAAGGCATTCCATTGTAATAATGGCTCATCAAAAAAATCAGTACCGTTTTGAATCGTAGGACTAATGGTTATAGAGGTAAGTAAACCATTGACCAGCGCGCCAATGGCATCTTTGCGCTGATGGTGGCTAGCAAACATCAGCTCGCTGATATCACTTATCCGTTCTTCTAGCCATGGGTCACCACATTCTGCTATTTTTGAGGCAACCGCTTCTTGCCAATCATCACGTGTCACAATCCCCATTACGATGGCATCTTCTAAGTCATGGACACCGTATGCAATGTCATCAGCTAATTCCATGATTGAACAATCTAATGATTTAAAACGTGTCTTACAGGGCTCTTTTGGCGATAAACGCTCACAACGCATTTGTGCAAAGAGGGCTTTATCTTTGTCTGATAACGGGCTTAATACCCAGTCAAAGACCTCTTTATCGTCCACATATAAGCCTTTCGCTGGATACCAGTCTTTTGCTTTAAGGTGACGAAAGTTCACGACATCAGGTGCGCGCTCTGGAGCGGTAGTTTCACTGAGTAGAGCTGGATATTTTAGTAAACCAAGCAAGGTACGTCTGGCGAGGTTCATACCGTATCCTTCGGTATAAGGTTCGAGTAAGGTTACAATACGAAAGGTTTGTGCGTTTCCTTCAAAGCCGCCATGATTTCGCATCATGTAATTTAAAGCGACTTCACCGCCATGACCAAATGGTGGGTGACCGATATCATGTGCTAAGCACAAACTTTCCATTAAACTGGTTGAAGGGAGTAATGATTTAAACTCAGGTTGTTTTAATTTGAGTTGTGCAACAATCCCTGTACCGATTTGGGATGCTTCTAGCGAGTGGGTGAGTCGAGTCCGATAGAAGTCGTGATTACCAGCGCCATGGACTTGAGTTTTTGCTTGTAAACGACGAAAGGCGGCAGAATGAAGAATACGGGCTCGATCGCGCTGAAAAGCTGAGCGATGATCATCACGGCGCATTTTTTGTTCGT
This sequence comes from Photobacterium sp. GB-72, assembly GCF_003026095.1. Taxonomy (NCBI): domain Bacteria; kingdom Pseudomonadati; phylum Pseudomonadota; class Gammaproteobacteria; order Vibrionales; family Vibrionaceae; genus Photobacterium; species Photobacterium sp. GB-72. The sequence continues at coordinate 57,821 of NZ_PYNV01000002.1, forward strand.
TATAAAAGCGTTCTTCCCATATAGGTGAGATAGTAAATTCAGTCATTAACTAATGTCGTCCAAAGTAAGATTAAAGCTATCAGCAAATGTCTCAAGAAAATAGGTCATCTCAGGTGTTTTACGTTGCTCAAGGGTTTGTTCCAATCTTTTCTTCGCTCGAGTAAATTCATGGTTCCCTGCACTGAGCTCTTCAAGGCATTTTATATAAGCGCATAATGTATCGGCTTGTTTAACAATAGCTGCATTTTCAGTATCAATTTTATGGCTATCAAGTAGAGAGGCATAATCATCCTGAAATTCTGCAGGAAGCATAGAAATAAGTCGTTGCTCTGCCGCTAATTCGATTTTCTTATATTCTTCAGCAATCGCAGGGTTGTAGTATTTTATTGGGGTTGGCATATCACCTGTGAGTACTTCACTGACATCGTGAAACATACCTTGCAGTGCGATACGTTCAGGGTTTAGGTTCCCACCAAATTTACGATTTTTAATTAACGCAAGTGCATGAGCGACAAAAGCAACTTGAAGGCTGTGCTCGGAGATATTTTCAGTTTCGACACTTCGCATTAATGGCCAGCGTTGAATTAAACGCATACGAGCAAGGTGAGCGAAGAAATGACTTTTTTCCATGATGATCAATTCTCTTAAACTAAATGTGCTGATGAGCAGCATCTATAGACGTTATGCACTAAAGGTAACAGAAGTTAGGGAAATATTGACAGTTTTTAGTTAATAAAAAGCCCCGGTTTACCGAGGCTTAAGAATTGTTTGTAAAGGTTATTGACGATAGCTATGTAAGAAGCGCTCTAAGCGTCCCATTGCCAGTTCAAGATCATCGACATGAGGTAAGGTTACAATGCGGAAGTGATCCGGTTGTTTCCAGTTAAATCCGGTTCCATGCACAACAAGCACTTTCTCTTGTAGTAAAAAGTCCATTGCCATTTTTTGGTCGTCTTGAATATTAAATTTTTTCTGATCTAATTTCGGGAATAGATACAACGCGCCTTTTGGCTTAACACAAGAAATTCCAGGGATTTGAGTTAATAAATCATAAGCTTTATTACGCTGTTCGAGCAGGCGTCCACCCGGCAAGATTAATTCATTAATGCTTTGGTAACCACCTAATGCAGTTTGAATGGCATGCTGCATAGGTACGTTGGCACACAAGCGCATTGATGACAGCATTTCTAACCCTTCGATGTAACCTTTAGCGCGGTGTCTTGGCCCTGAAATAACCATCCAACCTGCACGGAAACCACACACTCGGTATGACTTTGAAAGGCCATTGAAGGTTACACAAACTACATCTTCTGCTAATGGGGCAATAGAGGTATGTTGTGCACCATCGTATAGAATTTTGTCGTAGATCTCATCGGCGAAAATAATCAAATCGTGCTGACGTGCAATTTCAACCACTTCGATCAGAAAATCTCGGCTATATACCGCACCCGTCGGGTTATTCGGATTGATTAAAACAATACCGCGAGTATTTGGCGTGATTTTTTTCTTTATATCATCAAGATCTGGATACCAATCTGATTGTTCATCACATGTGTAGTGAACCGGTGTGCCACCAGATAATGAGACTGCTGCTGTCCATAATGGGTAATCAGGTGATGGAACCAATATTTCATCTTTATGGTTTAGCAGTGCTTGCATTGCCATAACGATTAATTCAGAGACACCGTTACCGATATAAACATCTTCGACATCAAGATCAAGTAAGCCGCGCTTTTGGTAGTGTTGAACAACGGCTTTACGCGCAGAATAAATGCCTTTTGAATCACAGTAACCTTGGGATGTTGGTAGATTACGGATCACATCCACGAGAATTTCATCAGGGGCATCAAAACCAAACGGTGCTGGATTACCGATGTTTAGTTTGAGTATTTTTTGCCCTTCTTCTTCCATACGCTTAGCGTGTTTCAGAACGGGACCACGTATGTCATAGCAAACATTATTAAGCTTGGATGACATCCCGAATTTTTGCATATGAGGCTTTCCTGATGATTATTAGGTATAACCACAAATTACACTATAAAAGAGGGATATAGGAACACCTTTTAGAAGATAATTATGTAAAATAGTGTTTTGTTTTCTTTTGGCAGAATGAAAATGGCGTGTTTAACTAGAATCAGCAAAGTTGAACAGAGGTTTCTGCTAGTCAGATAAGTAATACAAATGTGTTACTTCATTAGTCAGATGCTTTCTTGTGAGGTAGAATAATACATCATTCTTCTTTACTAAGAGAATTAGCAGTTATTCTCTCTCTTTAGGAAATAAGTGTCTATTCTTAGTAAGGAAAATATGTCTAAGAGAGTGACATATGTATCTTTCAGCCAGGGATGAGCCGTATTGGTGTAATAGAGCTGAGCGAGGTTATCTTGACTGCGTTACAACAAGCCGTTGAACGATTAATTGCTAAATTAGAGCAAGCATCTGCAACAACCCAGCGTATATTGGTTAAATTAGATCTATCAAAACATATCGACCTGATTGATTGGATGGATACACAAGCTTTGTATCCCAAATTCTATTGGCAATCGCGTAATTGCCGAGAAGAGGTTGTCGCGCTAGGACAAATAAAAACATTTACTGATCCTAAAGCCGCTGAGAAAGTGATTTCTAATGAGCAGCGAGTGTGGGGCGGGCGATCTTTTGATGGAAGAACAGAGCGAAATAAACGTTGTCTCTCCTCCTTTTTCTTTTTACCGCTGCTTGAATTAAGCCGTCTGGATAATGAATGGCATATTGCTGTTAATGTCGGTGAAGATCGCGCACGTATTTTGACGGCATTACAACAGTTGATGTTTGATACATCGTTGATCAGTGGTATTCACAGTAAAATTTTAAATCGCAGTTATACGCCAGATTTTTCTGGTTGGTCAAACATGCTGACACGAGCATTAGATGCGATTGAACATAAAGAATTTGAAAAAGTGGTGCTTGCTCGACGAACAAAGTTACAGCTTGATAAACCTGTATCACCCGCTCAATTACTGAAAGCGAGTTGCGCTAATAACAGCAATAGTTTTCACTTTTTACTGGCGCTGGATGAAAAGCATGGCTTTATGGGCTCAACGCCAGAACGTTTATTTCAACGCCATGAACATGCGATACAAACTGAAGCGTTGGCAGGTACGATTGGGCGTGGTAAAGATGATGTAGAAGATCAGCAATTAGCACAATGGTTATTATCTGATAATAAAAATCGCTACGAAAATCGTTTAGTGGTTGATGATATTGTTAATCGATTAGTGCCCTGTAGCCAATCGATGAATGTGTCTCAAACTCCTGAGTTGGTTCAACTACGTAAAGTCCAGCATTTAAAGCGAAGTATTGATGCTGAATTAAATAGTGGCGTCTTTAGTGCAGATCTATTAGAAAATTTACAACCAACCGCTGCGATTGCTGGATTACCTCGTGATCCTGCGCTTCATTTTATTGCTGAAAACGAACCTTTTTCTCGCGGTTGGTATAGTGGTGCGGTGGGTTATATTAGCCAGCAGCATAGTGAGTTTTGTGTGGCTATTCGTAGTGCATTAATCATTGAAGGTGAAGTTCATTTATTTGCAGGAGCAGGCATTGTACCGGGCTCAGTAGCAGAAAGTGAATGGAAAGAACTTGATCGAAAAACATCAACACTCTGTAGTTTATTTGAGCAAGAGACGGATAGCTCGTTAGCTGCTGAAATGGAGTATAAAAGCGCATCATGCAATTAACCTTATCGAATAGTCTTTCTTATAGGGCTGCATTAAATAGTTGTTGGGCTGAGCTGATACTTGAAGAGTTAGTCCGACAAGGTGTTCAACATGTTTGTATTGCGCCAGGTTCTCGTTCCACACCATTGACGTTAGCGGCAGCAAAGCAGTCAAAACTGACTATTCACACTCATTTTGATGAACGTGGTTTAGGCTTTCTCGCATTAGGTTTAGCCAAAGCATCACAAACCCCCATTGCGGTGATTGTGACATCAGGTACAGCAGTCGCTAATTTATTACCTGCCGTTGCTGAATCTGGGCTAACAAAAGAAAAATTAGTGCTGTTAACCTCAGATCGTCCTGTTGAATTACTGCAATGTGGCGCAAATCAAGCCATACGCCAGCATGGTATTTTTTCGCAACATGTAACAGAGTTTGTTGATCTACCCGCCCCTACACTTGATATCTCTCCTAATTGGTTATTAGGCGTGGTTGATGAGTTGATGCATCAACAGCAGTTACGTGGCGGAGCCATCCATTTAAATTGTCATTACCCTGAGCCGCTATATGGTGAGGCGATAGATTTTTCGGCCTATCTAGCGCCAGTTAAAAAGTGGCAGGCAACGGTATTACCGTATTGCCAACATCAACAAGCGACTAGCGCTGATATCGTCATTGATTCAGTGCAATGGCAGCGGTTGTGCGACAAAAAAGGCATAATTGTTGCGGGTAAGTTAGCGACCAATGAACTTGCTGATGTGAAAGCGTTAGCAGCCCGATTAGGCTGGCCATTATTGGTCGATCCTCAAGCTGGAGGCTCGAGCGAATATGCGGGGTTTGATGGTTGGTTACAAAATCCAGCCTGTGCCGAAGTTTTGTCTCAAGCACAAGTATTACTGCAATTTAGTGCACGGATTGTTTCTAAACGTTTATTACAGTTTATTGGCGATCAGCCGTGGGATGATTATTGGTTAATCGATCCACAACAAGGACGTTTAGACCCTCATCATCATTCTGGTTCTCGTATTCAAGCGAATGTGAGCGCGTGGACTTGTGCAGCGCTTCTTGATGAAAAAACATCACCACATAGTGGATGGGCATTACCGTTAGTGGGCGCGTCTAAGCGTTATCGTGAAATAGCGAAGCAGCATTGTGACAATTTATCTGAAATGTCATTAGCGACATTATTGAGAGATTGGCTCGCACCTGATTCTGAGTTGTTTCTCGGTAATAGCATGATTGTTCGACTGCTAGATATGTTTGGTGATTTACCAACTACAGCGACATTTACCAACCGTGGTGCATCAGGTATTGATGGATTAATAGCAACAGCGGCTGGTGTGCAACGCGCTAGAAAAGCACCATTAGTGATGCTATTAGGCGATACGTCATTTTTATACGATCTTAATTCTCTCGCATTATTAAAACAAACTGCATTACCTATGGTCGTGGTGGTTACGAATAATGATGGTGGCGGTATTTTTGATATGTTACCAGTACCAGAGCAGCAAAAAGATGATTTTTATCGTATGCCTCATGGTTTTGAATTTAGCCATGCAGCTGCCATGTTTGGATTTAACTATCAAAGCCCAACAACAGTTGCTGAAGCCCAAACTGCGGTAGTGAATGCACAACAAGTTAACCAGACAACGATCATCGAAATTAAAACGCCTGCTGGAGAAGCTGGGCAGATGTTAAAAGAGATCTTTTCTGAGGTAAAACGTGCGTCTTTACTCTGAAGTATTTGGAAAACGCCCGCAAGCAGGCCAACCCGTGATTGTTTTTCTTCATGGGCTATTAGGCTCAGGGCGGGACTGGCGATTAATTACTTCAGCACTAATGCATCACTATTGTTGTGTAACTATCGATCTGCCTGGGCATGGCTTTAGTGCGTCAGTATCTATGCCACTAGATGATTCTGATATTGGCTTTAAACAGAGTTATCAGGCGATACTCAAAACGTTGGAACACCGTGGTATTCAACGTTTCGTTTTGGTGGGGTATTCGTTAGGTGCGCGACTTGCTATGTATCTGGCAACGCAATTATCAAATGAGGATACCACGAAGCGTGGGCCAAGGTTGCAAGGTATCTTTTTAGAAGGTGGGCACTTTGGATTACCGCTTTTAGACCGTGCGGCGCGTCTTGATAATGATAAAACATGGGCTGCACGTTTTTCTCAACAATCTCTAATTTCAGTGCTGAATGATTGGTATCAACAAACTGTTTTTTCATCACTGAACCATGACCAAAGACAAAGCTTAGTCGCTAAACGTAGTGATAACCTTGGCCAAGGTGTCGCGAATATGTTGCTAGCAACGTCATTATCTAAACAACCATTATTACTCACACCGCTACAAAACTTAAAATTACCCGTTCGTTATGTTTGTGGTGAATATGATGCGAAATTTCGTCAGATCGCTATGCAATCAGAGCTAAGCGTAGAAGTGATCCCTGATGCTGGGCATAATATTCATGTAGAACAACCACATGCATTTACATCTGCCTTATCTGCTTTTATTCAAAAGTTGTAACGAGCCATTGTAATTAAAGTGATTTAATATGCCGTTAGACTAAGGTTTAGCGTGTTTTATGCTCTGGTATTAATTAAAGGTTATCAAGAATGCGCAGCGTTAAGTTATATCGATATCAGTTACCGATGGATTCTGGTGTTATTTTACGTAATCAACGTTTAGTAACACGTGAAGGTTTGGTTGTCGAACTTACTCAAGGTGACAAAGTTGGTGTAGGTGAAATTGCGCCACTGCCTGAGTTTAGCAATGAAACGCTAGAGCAAGCGTTAGATCAAACAAAACAACTAGTTGAACATTGGCTTGAAGGGAAAGATATCCATATCAATGATGCTTATCCCTCTGTTGCCTTTGGTTTTAGTTGTGCAATGGCAGAGTTAGCGGGCGAATTACCTCTTACTGCAAACTATGCGGTAGCGCCATTATGCTCCGGTGATCCTGACGAGTTGATTGAGCGTTTAAATACCGAAAATGGCGATAAAGTCGCTAAAATTAAAGTCGGCATGTATGAAGCGGTGCGTGATGGTATTGTCGCTAATATGTTTATTGAAGCGATCCCTGAGGTTCAGTTACGTTTAGATGCTAACCGTAGATGGACACCGCTTAAAGCACAGCAGTTTGCTAAATATGTGAAGCCTGAAAATCGGCAAGGGATCGCGTTTTTAGAAGAGCCTTGTATTGATCCTCAAGACAGCCTGATTTTTGCAGAGCAAACAGGTATTAATATTGCTTGGGATGAAACTGTCCGCGAGCCTCACTTTGAAGTAAAAGCACAACCAGGTGTTGCGGCAATTATTATCAAGCCCACACTAACTGGTAGCTTAGCCCGTTGTATCGAGCTGGTGGAACAAGCTCAAGCGGTAGGGTTAACGGCAGTGATTAGTTCAAGTTTAGAATCAAGCCTAGGATTAAATCAGTTAGCGCGTTTCGCCCAGTGGCAAACACCCAATGTTATCCCCGGTCTAGATACCATGCAGTTGTTTAAAGCACAATTGGTGACACCTTGGCCGGATAGTGAACTTCCAATGATCTCTTTAGCAGAATTAGACCTAGTATGGCAGAAATAAAACACGATTTTCTAACATGGCCTTGGCAGCGATGGGCTGCAGAACGCCCATCAGATATAGCCATCTCTTTAGGTGATAAAACGCGTGATGCACAAACGTACACCTGGGCAGATGTCTCTTCAAACGTTGATGATTATGCACAAGGCCTAGTTGAGCAGGGCGTTAAGCGTGATCAGCTTGTGGCCGCCATCGCTGATAATTCGATCCAAGTATTATGGCTGATGCTTGCAATTTTTCGAGTGGGGGCACGCTATGTAGGGCTTAACCCGAAGTTGTCTTCTACTGAATTGCAGCAACAGCTAGTGATACTCGATAATGACTATATTTGGTCGGATAGTGAACACGATATAACAGCGCTAACTGGGCAAAATATTGTTCTGCAATTCCCCACTGTTGCACGGATGGTACCTGTGACATGGCAAGAGCATCGTCCAATGACACTGACTTTAACATCAGGTTCATCGGGTGTACCCAAGGCAGTGGTTCATAATGCCGAGTCACATTTAGCCAGTGCTTCTGGCTTGCTGAGTCAAATGACATTCACAGCAGAGGATAGTTGGTTATTGTCATTACCGTTATTCCACATTTCGGGTTTAGCGATTGTATGGCGCTGGTTATATCGCGGAGCATGTTTAGTTATTGTCGATAAGGCACAGCAGCAAAAAGCATTGCATTGGGTGACTCACGCATCATTAGTACCAACGCAATTACAACGTCTGCTTGAGAGTATTGATAATACGGCAGCACCATCATCGATGATGCTAAAACAGGTGTTATTAGGTGGTGCACATATCCCAGTTACTCTCACTAATAAAGCGCACAGTGCTGGTATTAGCTGTTGGTGTGGTTACGGTATGACGGAAATGGCATCAACAATATCGGCTAAACAAGCGAATGAGAGTAGTGGTGTCGGTAACGTATTACCGAATAGAGAATTACTTTTACGTGATGGTGAGATCTTAGTTCGAGGCAAAACCTTGTGCTTGGGGTATTACCGCAACCATACTATTTTTTCTATTTTAGATAACCATGGTCACGACGGGGAATGGTTTGCAACTAAAGACATGGGTGAGTGGCATGATGATGAGCTATTTATTCATGGTCGCGCAGATAACATGTTTATTTCTGGTGGAGAGAATGTTCAACCGGAAGATATTGAAGCGGTACTGTTACAGTATCCAGAGATAGAGCAAGCTGTTGTTTTACCCATTGATGATTATGATTTTGGTCAACGACCGGTTGCTATTGTAAAAACAACTTGTCCGGTGGATGCGGTATTTATTGATCATGTGATGACTTATATGGCTGATAAAGTGGCTGCGTTTAAGCGCCCAATTCGTTACCTAGCTTTACCTGATGGCGATATTTATCAAGGGATAAAACTCTCTCGGACGAAATTAGCCAACTGGTTATCTAAGCAATAATAAAAAGGCGAAGCTAATATCTAGCTTCGCCTTTTTAATCTACTTGTTAGTTAAAATCTAACAAAGAAGAGTGCTATTTTCTATCGCCCCGTAATTGCGTTACTTGTTGATATAACAATTGGCTATTTGCCTCTTGGGAAGATAGACACTCCCCAGCGACGATAGTGACTTGTGACCAGAAACGTTTTGGCCATTTTAATAAAGCAACGCCACCCTCTCGACTAAAATAACTTCCCCATAGCCCCTGCAATGCCACAGGGATCACCGTGACATTCGAACGTTTAATGATTAAATCAATGCCACGCATAAACGGGGCTATTTCGCCATCAAAGGTGAGCTGTCCTTCTGGAAAAACACAAACAATATCGCCATTATCCAAATGTTCTGACACTTTTGAAAAAGCATTACGAATAGATGTACGGTCATTCGCATCGACAGGAATCGCCTTACATGCTTTACAGAAGGATTTGACCAATGGCAGGTTATAAATATCACGGTCCATCAAAAAGCGGATAGGGCGTGGGCAGCTGCCTGCTAATAGTAATGCATCCATGTAGCTGACATGATTACAGACAAGTAACACACCACCTTGTTCAGGAATATTATTCAAATTCTGTTTTTTTACACGATACATCGTATGAGTGATCATCCAAACCACAAAGCGCCAAAAAAAATCAGGGGCTTGGAAGTAGATATAGACAACAACTAATGAATTAACCGCCGCTAAGATTAAGAAGAACTCTGGAATGGAAAGCTTTAAAACAGATAAGAAGACAATGGCTGAAATAGCACTGACAACCATAAATACAGCATTCCATATATTATTTGCTGCAATGATTTGTGCACGTTCATCTTCTTTAGAGCGCTGCTGCATTAAGGCATAAAGCGGAACAATAAAAATACCGCCAGCAATACCGAGTAAAAGCAATGACGCAAAGATTGGCCATAGGCTTGGTGCCGTCATAAACGCCATTAGGCTCTGAGTTTGCACTGTAGTTGCTGGGGCGAGGAAATATAAACCTGAACCAAATAACGTGATCCCTAAACTACCAATAGGTACTATTCCTGGGTCTATACGGTGTTGAGATAAGCGATCACAACACATTGAGCCAATAGCAATACCAATAGAAAATAGCATCAGTAAGAAAGAGACCGAAGCGGCATTACCACCAAGGCTGATTTTTGCATAATTAGGGAATTGGGTGAGATAGCAAGCCCCTAAAAACCAAAACCAACTAATCCCCATAATACATTGGAAAATCGTTTTATCTTGTCGTGCAATAGCCATGGTTGAACGAGTTTGTTTAATCGGTTGCCATTTGAACGTTGTTTTCTTTACCGTAGGTGGCGCGCTCGGAATAGCAAGAGATGTGAGATAGCCTAATATCGCAAAAAAGATCACGGCTCCTGCAGCAATATAGTGAGCGTTATGGCTGTCGGCAATAAAACCTGCGAGCAATGTGCCAAGTAAAATAGCTAAAAAGGTCCCTGTTTCAACCAAAGCGTTACCTGATATTAACTCTTCTGATTTTAAGTGCTGGGGAAGTAAGGCATATTTTGCAGGCCCGAAGAAAGCTGATTGGGTTCCCATCAAAAAGAGCAACACCAGAAGGGCGGAATAACTGTGATAGAAAAAGGCTATTGCAGCAAGGCTCATTATCACAATTTCAGCGAGTTTAACTCGGCGCATGATCATTGCTTTATCGTATTGATCGGCAATAACACCAGCAGAGGCTGAAAATAAAAAGAAAGGTAAAATAAATAATCCAGCGGCAATGTTAATCAGTAAATTAGCACTCAGTGGAAGGGTATCAACAGAAGCGTAAGCGATCAGGATTAATAATATATTTTTGTAAACATTATCATTAAATGCCCCAAGTGCCTGCGTTAAAAAATACGGTAAGAAACGCCGTTTGGTTAGAAGACTCGATTGGGGCTTTGTGGTCATTTACGCTATCTCTATTACTAATTCCACTTATTTAGATAAGTATTTAAAAGGTTATCAATAAGTGCTTTGCCGTCAACAGGCGTCGAGGTAAATAGCTTATCATCAACAGTCAGTAGTGTAATACCGTGAACACCAGCCCAAATAACACGGCTTGTTTCCAGTACTTCTTCTTTAGACATGTTACTGCTAACTTGACCAATCAATGATTCCAACATGCCCGTCATGTTATTGATTCGATCTGATTGCCATTCTGGTAAATCTTCACCATTCATGGTGTGTTGGAAGATTAACTGCCAGCGGTATGGATGAGCAATTGCAAAGTCGAGATAACAATATGCGAGACTACGAAGTGCCTGCTCTGGATTGGTTGCACCTGTTAAACACGTTTGTGCTTCTTGAGATAATTCATCAAGTGTTTGGGCAACTGCGTGTAGTAACAGTAAATTATAGTTACCGAATACATTCACTAATGTACTTGGAACATAGCCAATCATTGCGGCGACTTTACGTAAACTTAGCTCATGGTGAGGGTGCTCATTGAGAAAGTTTTTTACCTGCTCCAGTGTCATGCTTACCAACTCTTCACGAGTATGGTCATTTCTTCTTGCCATGGGTATTACTCTTTGATGTGTTTGCTTATCGTATTTTAAAAACTAACGTTATTAATTATAGAACGGTGTTCAATATTGTTATTGTTATTTAATCGAAACCATCGTTGTTAGGAATTCGATGCCAGAACAAGTTGTGACAATTTATTTCTAAAGATTGGAAATGATATCTTGTCACAACAAAAATCACCAATACTAAACGCTATACAGTTTTATTCTTGGTATTTTCTAAAGATACTTGATCGTTTAACGTCCAAAAATCGATAAGAATACCTATTAGGAAGAACCCAAAGGTACAAAGATAAAGTATCCCTGTGATCCATTTACCCATGTACATGCGGTGGACGCCAAACACGCCAAGAAAAGTGAGCAGTAGCCAAGCGATATTATAATCAATCTCACCACTAGCAAAACGCAAGTCAGACTCTCTGTTCATTGATGGAATTAAGAACAAGTCAATTAACCAGCCAATACCGCATAGACCTAAGGTTAAAAACCAAATAGTCCCTGTTACAGGTTTGCCATAATAAAAGCGGTGAGCGCCCGTAAAGCCGAATATCCAGAGTAGATAACCAATGATTTTGCTGTGAGTGTTATTCTCTTGCATAAAAATATCCATGTTAGTGTTGAAAATATCGTAAGATAAAAAACAACAAAGACTTAACGTGTGATTACTTATAAAAGACCACTTTTGATGGGGAAAGTGCCATAAAAAGAAGAACATTTTTATAAGTCGTTTAAATAAAAAACAGTATACAAAAATATTTAGGCGCTGTATTTAAGAATGATGAGATTATCACCGATAAATGTTAAGAAATAGTAACAATTTCGCAGCCGCTTTGAATTGACATTCTCCGTTATATGGCTACGATGCATACAGGACATGGATAAGGTACTTCAACAATGATGAAACGCTTTTTTGCCGTATTTGCTTTAGTGTTTGTGGTCGCATTGTCGGCACCGCATGCTGAAGCAAAGAAATTCGGTGGTGGTAAGTCGTTTGGTAAAAGTTTTAAAACTGCGCCAATGAAAAAACAACAGCCACAACAAACAGATACTATTCGTAAACAAAACTCACCTGCGTCATCGAGCAAGAAAGGCTTAATGGGCGGTCTATTAGGTGGCTTACTTGCAGGTGGCTTACTCGCTGCTTTCTTTGGTGGTTCATTTGATGGTATCCAGTTTATGGATATTCTCATTATCGGTGTGATTGCATTTGTATTGTTTAAATTATTTAAAGCAATGCGTGCAAATAAAGGCACTCCGATGGGGCATCGTGAATCTTATGCAGGAAACTCTCCTCGACAGCAGCCACAACAAGCACAACAGCAATATCGTCAAGCGACAGGTTCGCAATCTCAACCACAAAATGGTGGTTTTGAGTCAACCGATAGTGATGTGCCATTTAATTTGCCGCCTAACTTTAATATGAATGCATTTTTAAGTGGTTCTCGCGATCACTATCGCATTATTCAAGGTGCATGGAATCATAACGAATTAGCGAAAATCAAAGAGTACGTATCACCTGCGTTATTTGCTGATTTACAAGCTGAACGTGCTAAACTTTCAGGTGAGCAACACACCGAAGTGATGTACGTTGATGCTGAACTTGTACGTGCAGACTATGACGCAAATTCAGCACAGCTAAGTATTAAGTTCTCTGGTCGTTATAAAGATACCCAAGAAGGGATTGAAGAAGATATTAATGATGTATGGCATTTAGAGCGAGATTTAAAAACGCCAAATGCACCATGGTTAATTGTCGGTATTCAAGCTTAATTTAAAAGCCGCTTTTATTAGCGGCTTTTTTATATCTCTCAACAGGTTAGGGCGTTTTTTGTACAATTGTAAACATCCGAAAAAAGAGTTCTAAAATTATGAGCGCGATCGCATTTCACTGATATAAAGATCGTAAGATGTTGATCTTGGCACCTAGTTTTATCACCAGTAACCGCTAGTATTAACTCATGATATTAAATAGGTCAGTCGTTAGACATTGAGATCTAAATAGAGACTAATAAGAGGTCGTTATGCCATACACTCAAGATATTGTTGAAGAAATGAATCTATTAGTGAAATTCCCTATTCATAGCAACATGGAAGGGGTAAAAGTTCATAGTGATGCAAATCCAGCATTGGTTTCAGCTGCTCAACGTTTATATGCGAAAGGATTGGTTACTCAACTGGATGGTGGTTATTTAACACATACTGGTCATCAGGTGGCGGAAAGCGCAAAAATTGCGTTACGTATTCTGACGGGGAAAACGACAGAATAACGCCGTCGCAAGATAGTGAGCATTGATCAAGTCATTTGCTCTAATTCTGTAATTATCGTTAAAGCTTGCTCATTGGTTTTTCCACAAATATCAGGGCAAGCTTTAAAGTGGTGGCATACAGCAGGGCGTTCAGCTTTGCCAAAAAGTTTACATAAATTTTGCTCATTGAGTTGAACGCAAGGGACACCTGCAGGCTTGCCGTTGGGCATTCCTGGTATGCTTGATGAGATACTTGGAGCTATACAGCAGGCACCACAGCCAAGACGACATTCCATCAATCACTCTCTTCATTGTTTAAATTGGCTGCGCAAATTACCACTCCTTATTCATAAGATCAAAATTAAAGAACTATTTCAGCGATATATTTACTTTATTTCTATAAATAATAATAGCTCTCATTTCGATGCTGTTGTTGATTAATAGGTAATTTAAATTTGCAGTTTACCGTCAGGATCGCTATAAACACCGCGCTATAATAAAATAGTAAATGGTAATTTAGCGCTGTTATAAAGCGCGTAACGTGAATTCGGTGTAGGTATCATGACGCATTTTTGGCAAGAAAAAGACTTAGCAACAATGACCGATCAGGAGTGGGAATCACTTTGTGACGGTTGTGGTAAGTGCTGTCTGCATAAGCTTATTGATGATGATACAGATGATATCTATTACACCAATGTGGCATGCAGTTTATTAGATAATAAAACATGTTCTTGTAAAGATTATCCTAATCGTTTTGAATCCGGAGAAGAATGCCTAAAGTTGACTCGTGATCGTATTGATGAGTTTGTTTGGCTTCCTGAAACGTGTGCATACCGTTTATTAGCAGAAGGAAAACCATTACCTGAGTGGCATCCACTGCTCACTGGTTCAAAAGAAGCGATGCATAAAGCCAACGAATCGGTACGCGACAAGATTGTGTACGAAATTGATGTGATTGATTGGGAAGATCACATCCAAAACTTACCTGAATGGGCTAAAAAAAGATAAATAACTTTTAAAGTTGAGAATTTTTTAGTGATTCATACATAACATCCTGACTCACGATAGCTCAATACAAATCAAGAATGCCGCCACTAATGCATACCATTGCAACAGTGGCGGCATTTTTATTGGCTCAATTTCGGTGAAGGTACTTGCCAGCCATACCCATAGTTCACCAGAGACAAGTCCCCCCAACATCAAAGCCAATACAAAGCGGTACCATCAAAGGGCATGGCACAGCATCAACTGGATTAAAGGAACGGTTAGACCCTATTACAAAGTAAGATTAATTAGATGTTTTTATTTTCTTTGCATGTAATTTCATGCAGTGACCTTAATGCTGAAAATAGATATAATTATTTTTTATCAGGAGGTTACAGATTGAGCGGCGAAAATAGAGACAATAAAAAAACAGTTGGTTACATTATTATTTTTTTCTTTGCTGTAGCTGCTATTGCTGGCGGTTTAGCACTATTAATAAAAGGGTTGTTTTCAGGGGCTGAGTTTATATCTTATTTTGTCATCGTATTGTTGATTTATATTGTTTATCCCTTTCGTAAAGACATTAAAGAAATCAGTTTTAAAAGTTTCACTTTGAAAATGCGTGAAGCAGATGGTTTGTTGGAACAAGTTCGTCAAACGATGGTTAGAATGTTTAAGTTAGAGCTAAATGTTCTTATGAAAAATAGCCAACAATCCAGCTTTTTAAGTTGGGAACAGCAGTCTGATAAGTATGTCGATGGACGAATTGATAAATTTATACAATGGTTTAATGCAGTAAATAAAGACGCTTTTAAGCAAGAGCTAAATGTAGAAATAAGAGAAGCGGCAGAATTATTGGCGAAGTTTCAAATAGTTAAGGTTAGAACGCAAGTTGAGTGGGATAACCAACAAATACCTGAAAATTTATTGTCGCCAGAAGATTTAAAAACAGAGCTTAGCGGCTACAAAAAAAGAGAGTTTTTTGATGAAGCTATGACTAACTATATTCGTATTTATAATATTTATGATGAAGCTAGAAAAGACCTTTGAAGTTAAGTTAATTCACTAATTCAAATAGAAAGTTGTAACATGCCACCGACACCAATAGACTGTATATATATACAGTCTGTTTTTTATGCGTGATGATAACCGAAATATATTCAGAGATGGACTTTTGTTCAGTATGTAGACTCAACCGTAGCACGATAACAGAAGGGGATAGGCTGTATTGCTTGCCCTGTTAATCACTTCGGTTTAAGCGATACATTAATATAATAGTGTATTCAAAAATGATGTGGTGGTGTGTGGCCTTTGATAGTCGATGCAATCTAAAGGTGATACACAAAACTAAAAGCTACGATGAAATGAAAACCATAGTAAAAGACCAAGAAGCAATAGCATTAGTCAGTCAATCACTTCTTAATCCACCACAAGCACCTGTCTAAGGTGCTTTTCTTTTATCTGTTACCAATCCATCAAATATTCCAACGTCACGCCCACAGAAGCCACACCGAAACAAAAAGGTCACGGAAATCGCACTACTCCTCCCCTCCCGCACGCTGCATTTTAGAAAAATATTTCAGTTTTGGTTTTCTGCATTTTTAAACGATCAATGATCACGCCCAAATGGGGCGAAGCCTTATGGTTGGCGGGGTGTGGAGGTCAATAGTGGCAAGGGGTTGTGGTGTTTTTGTTGTTTGTGAAAATTTCAATTAATGATCCAATTTTCACTGTTTTTCAGTTTAATGATCACGTTTAATGATCTGTTGTTATTGCTAACTGATTGATTCTAATGGTTGCGGTGTGTTTTTCGTGGTGTTTTTTATCAATTTAATGCTCTAGTTAATGAAAAGCCACCGCAAGACAATACCAGTAATGGCAAGGCTTGCAGCGGTATTTGGTCAAAAAAATAAATTGAAATGAAACAAGTAGTTGCGAGGTGTCGATAGTAACGATATAAAGCGTTGGATTTTTACTTTTATTAACCATGTTTAGGACATTATGGACATTTTTAATTCGATACCCAGTTTTGGATCTTTCTTATTGGGAGCTGCAAGTGCAGGTTTAATCTCATATATAACGTCAAGAAATAAAGAGGCTGGAAAAATAGCAGAAATAAATTCAAAACTTGATGATGTAATACAACAAACTACCGCAATATCAAAAGCAAATGAGTCGGGTAAAATTGAAGCTATTGGAATTAAGTTAGATGAAGTAGTAAAACAACAGGGAGAAATAACCAAAGCGACTAAAAAGATTGAATCTGACATTGATATTGATAACTGGACAAAAAAAGAAAATAGGTCATTACGTAGAGAAAAAATTGAGCTACTTTATTTGAAAATAGAAGAATGTTATCAAGTAAGAATTGAGTTTTTAAATCCGCGTATTAAGCTAGGAACAGAAAAAGAACAGATTAGAGAACAAGAAGAAAAGCATATATATTATTATAAATTGAATACTGATATAGAGATGCTTATTCGATTATATTTTAATGCTGATAATAAATTAGAACCTATTTTATGTGAGTTTAAAAAGAACATCGTAAAGACAATTAATTTTGGTATGGAAAAGCTATTGTCACCTGATGTAATGAGTGACCCAAATAAGCGTGAAGAAGAAGGAGCCTTACAAAATGAGTTTTTAGATATTCGCAGTTATATAATTAATTATTTAATTGAAATTATGAAAACTGAAATAGCAGAAGATTAATAAATAACGAATGAATAATGTAATTTATCTAAGAATTATTAAAATTGGGAATCTAAGAATAACACTAAATAAGACAATAAAGTAATATTCTTTTGTCGCCGATTATGGATTTTTTACTTTTAAAGTTGAGACTTTTTTAGTGTTCCATACATTTCATGCTGTCTCACGACTGCTCAATACAAATCAAGAATGCTGCCACTAATGCATACCATTGCAACAGTAGTCGCATTTTTTGATTGCAAAAATGAACACCCTCATAAATAACTTTTCAAGTTGAAAATAAAACATATACTGTATTTATATACAGTTGTTTGTGCGGGGTGTGTATGTCAGAAAATGATGAAAATCAGAAAAAGGTAATACGAAAAGAGGTAGAAATTTCACCTATCCCTAACTTCGTTTATGAGAAACCATTGGTGTCCATTGATGAGAATGGCAAACCTCAAATTATATACCGAGCCAATGGCAATAAAATCCCCATCAAGAAACTTCCCTTACTCTATATCGCTGGATATGACGACAAAGACAACCTAATCAGCTACCAGCCATTAGACATGGTCAATGAGTTCTTATTGTCGAAAGCAATCGATAACTGTGTGCTTGAACTTGGTACAGATGCACAGGGGCTTGCCCATTACTTCAGCTTTGTATTGGACAAACAGGCTGAGTGGGATACTGAATACGATGAAGGTGACTTTGACCCTCTCTACGATGATCCCCGCCCAGAATGGGATGCTTTTCCCCGTAATAAACAAGAGCGGTTAACCTACCAATATCGAGATGGAATCAAGCAGCTCGCTATTGATGGTGTATTGGCTAAAACAACGGCTAGGCAATATATGAGCAGTGTCGTTGGTTTCTATAAACACTGTCTTCGCCAAGGCATCCGCTTTAATAACCCACCCTTCCAGTTTGAGACCGTGAATATCCATTTCGAGGCGTCTGCATCCAGTATGAAAGCTTACCAACGTAAGCAAGTCCACACGACGGATATGCGGATTAAATTTGCTAAGTCATCTCGCAGTGGCGGCGCAAACCTCAGCAACCTACGCCGTGATCTAAAACCGTTTACTAATAATGAATGGAGCATCTTGCAAACTATATTAATGAAATCCCGTAGGGTGGTTCGTCATGGTGATAATAATAAACTGCACTCACTGCCGATTGAGTTTTGCCTGCACCCAATGATTTGCCGTAATACTGGATTGCGGCGTGAGGAAGCAGCGAGCCTGCATTTGGGACAGATTGTTAACCCTGAAACCACGATTCAGGATGGCAAAGAGGTATTTAAAAAGCCTGTGATGGATCTGGGTGTCGGTGATAAGTACCAATCACTCACAAAGACGGCGGAGGGCTTCGCAGAGAAGAATAAAAGCCGCGTTACCATTATCCCCGCCGCATTGATGAAGATGCTTTACGATTACTCGCAGTCTGAAAGGTATCAAAAGCGCCTTGAGAAATTCAAAGCATGGTGCAAGGAGCAGGTTGAAGCAGGTAATACGCATTTCTTTGGGGGTGACGATGCCATTAACCCTGAACTGGAATACCTGTTTATTACCCAGTCTGGAAAACCCATGTTTACACGGCTACAAGACTTTACTGGGCGCTGGGTGGAAATTCGTAACACTGCAAACCTAACTCAAGGTCTCGACAAACCGATAGTCGGCTCCATACATAATTTACGCTCAACGTTTGCTGTGAATATCTTCAGCCACCTTTTAAATAAAAAGGATGAGTATGGCAACCCGTCAATCACACCCGATGAGGCATTGGATAGGGTATCGGCTTTGCTAGGTCATGAAGATAGGGCGACGACCATGGAATACCTGAAAATAGCACAGGACATGCCCTCTGCCGACGAAATCTACGAGGATGTACTGGACTATATTGGCGCTTTTGATGATTTAGAGGGTTTATTGTGATTCAAGGACGAAAGCGTACCAGAATTAAAATAGAGAAGAACAGAGCACCTATTGTCCAATTAAGCTGGAAAGACATGGTTTTACTCTGTGGTGATAGGCGTAAAGCTCATACTTACCGCTTGCGTTACCTTAATGCTCCGACGGTGAAACAAATTGAACTAGGGAGTGAAGTGTTGGCTAATCGGGATGATATTGTTAGAGAAATACATCAAATGTTAGCCCCTCTGCCTGAAAACCAATCAAAGCAACATCATTTTAGTGGGCTTGTTTACTACTTTCGATATCTTGACAACATTGGTTATCAAGGTGACGCTTTCAGTAATGCCGTAATGATTGATTGCATTAAGCACTTCAATCAATTACGTGATAAAGGAGAGCAGGTATCGAAAGCTTTGCAAATTAAGGATAGTTTATCCTTTCTTTTACGGCAGTGGAGCCGAGAGTCTGACCTTAAAACGCTGCCAGAAGTTTCAGCAAAATCTGCTGCTTTGAATAAAGCGTTTCAAGTGGAATTAGAGCTGAAGCCATTATCCAAGGTATTGGTTAAAGGCGCACTGGCCTTTCAGGAAGCGATTGAGAAAAGTAAATTATTAGATATTCACCCGTTCTTTGATGAAGAGATGTTTTCTGAAAGGGCAAAGTCTCATGGATGGACAGCCCACAAAATTGGCACGAATAGACACGGTTTTAGAGCGTGCATGAAACCTCTGGCTGGAACAATAAAGGGTAGCCAACTCTCAAGTGAACGACTTCATAGACAGGTTTTTTATAATCATGCGTCGCGCAATTGGTTTTTCGTGTTTTCAATGCTGACAGGCATGAATAAATCGGTGCTTGCGAATGTGCGACATAAGGATATTGCATTTAAAAGTATTGGTAGCGGACGGTTTGTATTTGATGGTAAAAAGTTTAGGGCAGGCTATAAAAACTTGGACAATAGCTGTGGCTTTAGTAACCGAACCAAAGAGCTGATTACTCGGTGGCTTAAAACATCTAAAGTGATGTACCAATCACTGGGTATCCCATTGTCAAACGAGATGCCGCTCTGCCCTTTCTTTAGTGCCAGTGGGGAGGTTTGGACTTTCAATGTCAAAGGTTCAAACTTAGCCTACATTAATGCACAGCTTGAGAAGGTATTGGGATTAAGGGTTACTACAAGTCGATTTAGGGCAACGAAATCGGATGTGCTTATGCGAGTAACTGAAGATATCTTCCTTGTTTCACAGGGGCTGAACAATACCGTGAATGTTGTCGCCAAACGTTACTCTAGTGGTGTTCAGGCAGACCATGACAATAACCTCAATGCCACGTTTGGCGCGTTAAGTGCTGCGGCCAAGGGTGAGGAAATTGGTAAGGCCATCGAGGATGCAAAGGTGATGCGCAGCGATATTTTATCAGATTATGATTACAAGAATTTGCGCAGCCGTGAAAGCAAAGAGCAGCCATTAATGACAACGCCCAGTGGCATCAAATGCACGGGGGCAACACCAGAGAAGCTCGTTGCTGAGGCGAGGCGCATGAAGCAGCTAGGTATTGATTTTTCAAAAGATACTGGTCGTTGCACGGATTTTCTTGCCTGCTTTGATTGTGACAGCCACAAACTGGTAGCGTCAGAAAATGATATTTGGCTGATGCTGTCATTTTTAGAGCAAATTGAAGATCTCAAAGAGGTGGTCGCGAGTAATTCCTCACCGAAGGATGAGTATTTCGTGGTGGAAGGTATGCTAAAAAAAGTCCTTGTCAGACTGAAACAAAAAGCACCTAAAAACTACGTTCAAGCAAAACAGAAAGTGGATGACGGCGATTACCACCCGCTTTACCAAAACCGAGCCAGCGCAAACGAATTTTTCAAAGGATAGGGTATGTCTGAAAAACTTATACTGTTCTACCAAGATGTTGATCAAAATCCGTATGTGACGTTTAACTCAGACGGTGAGGGGGTATCCCGAATTTTTGATATCGACTGGAATTTTTATGCTTTAAACCAGAACAAAAAAACAATTTCTTTTAGACATATTGATAAAAAGTACCGTCAAGATATTCAGTCTTGCCTTTATATTCTGATGCAATGGCAAAAAAAGAACTCAAGCTCTGATTCCCATGCAGCTATTAGCACTTTGATAAATACTAGGAATAAATTAAACGCCCTTGTGACCCGTTGGGGGAAAAGTGATTTCAGCTTATTTTCGAGTGAACGAGAATGGAAAAGGTGTACAAAAAAGTTAGAAGGGGTTGGATCAGAAAGTACGTGTAAACACATTGCTTCTGTTATTAACGCGCTAAATAAAGCAGGGGGTGTGACACGTTATGTCCATAAACGAGAGTATATCAAGTGGGTTAATCCTGATGCCGCTGAGGGGCAAGCAATTGCATTTCCTGAAGCAATTCATGTCAGTATTTTGAAAACGGTTGTTGAGTTTGTGGAAACCTATCATCCGTATCGCCATCAGATATCAAAGGCGATGGAAAAGCTGTATAAGTATCAGGATGAAATGCTTAATGCTGAACTTAAAGCGTTAGGTGTAAGTGCTCTAACTGAGAGGCAAATGCATACACTTGTCGCGAGAATGTCTCGGAAAACAAGACAATGGCATGAACGAAAAACTATTCCTAATTTCTCTTTCAATAGAAGGGGAGATTGGTTAGGTACATTGCTCAGGATGTGCTTTATCTGTGTGGGTTTGTTTTCTGCTGCCCGAAAGGAAGAGCTGCTCTCAATGAATAAAGAGAGCTATGATGATTCACTGGCTAATGTACCCAAGGTTTCAGGATTTTCTACAAAGGGAAATAAGGGAGAAAGAACTTATACAACTTGGAATACTGCACCTATCGCAAAACTGGCACTGGAACTAGCTTTTGACTCCACGCAAGCGGCGAGGAGTTATTCGTTAGGAATATTGGATGACGGTTATCAAAATGGTCAGCTAGCCAAAGACAAATATAACGCAATGCGACAAGACCTTGAAAGTGCCTTCATTTCCTCTGATATCCCTTATGACAGCTCGGTATTATTAAATAAATTGTCGCTACAGAACAAGCTTGAAGGCGCTGGTGATGCATTGAATATGAAAGAATTCAACATTATTGCGACCGCCGAAGACGTTGACGAGTTCAACCAGTTAAATCCAAGCCGCGCAGGTAGCTTAAAGGTCGGAGGCGGTTTACCTAAGCTTAGCCCTCACGATTTACGGCGGAGTTTTGTGGTATTTATGGTGAAGAACCGACTGGGCAATGCGCTTACAGTCAAATACCAGCTTAAGCACCGCAACATAAACATGTCCAATTGGTACGCAAATTATTCCGAGCTGACGCGTACCAACCAACTATTGATGGATGCTCAGTTAATGAGTGAATTTGATGAAGCTATTGAAAGTTCAGCGGTCGACGCATGGGATGAGATTTACAACGTATCCAACACCTTAAGCGGTGCAGAAGGTGAACGCATTGCCCAGAGTAAAACAGAGAGGCTGGCACAGGGAGAGGAAATTGTTATGTCCCGAAGTGAGTTGCTCGCTTTGGTAAGGTCTGGTGACAAATCCATTGTGTTGCTTCCTACAGGAGGGTACTGCACCAACCGTAATTGTGAGCGCCTTTGCTCACTGATGGATATTGTTGAAGCCCCCTGTAAGCATAAGGTTGTCACGGATAAGGCGGCCAAAAGGCTTTCAAGGGAGCGGGACAACCTCATTGCTTCTTTCCGAGCAATCAATGAATTTGGGGACTTTGCCAATGAGTTGATTCTGGATGCCAGAAAAAAGAAGATTCAGTCTATTGAACCAACATTGGTCAAGCACAGCATCCCATTTGATAGCTTCAATGATGATATTAAGGCGACGTGGTCATGAAAGTACAGTATAAGGCAACCTGCAAGGCAGAGGGGTTACTGGTTAATGCATTTCAGCGCTTATTAGATGGTAAGCCTCTTTATGTTAAGGCGACGGGCAAGCTCACGCTAAACCGAATCAATAAAGAAGCCCAATTTGGTAATAGCTATGTCCATAAGTTCAAAGAGTTCGTGGCATACGCCAAACCTGTTATCGATGAATACAACCTCAACCGCGATAAGGCGATGACAACAGGTTTAGATATTGAGCTAGATGTCCCTTTGTCTGAGCTTGACAGGCTAAAGCATCAGTTAAAGAAAGCTAATGAGTTAAAAGACAAGTATAGGGTTCAACGAGATAATGCTGTGAAGGCTCGAAAGTTGTTAGAGGCTGAAAATGCTAGGCTTCTTTTCAGGGTGTTTGATCTACAACAAGACTTGTTAGATGAAAACTCAATTGTGATACCAATCAAGTAACGTTCTCATTTAAAGTGAGTGAATGAGACTAGCTTAGGGGGAGTAAGATGTTTCTACCCCAATACGCGTATCACTAAAATTGAAGTATCCCAGCATCATTCAACATTCGCTAAAATTATTTTCATGCGTTTAATGGGAAAAACTGACCTGTAAAGTCATGAATAATGATGGGTTAAGTTTTTACCTGAAAAGAAAATAGAGAAAACCCGACTGTTATATATCGGGTTTTTAGATTTTATTTGAACTTGTAATATGCATAGATGGTGCCAGCAATGCCGCCGAGCGCGAACATTGCGTTTAGATAAGCCAAATCAGAAATCATTTATCTTCTCCATTTCAAAAGTAACTTTGATTTTTTAGACTTGCATGACTCCCCTATCAGGATTAGTGACGCCTAAACTCTAACAGTCCATCGAATTATATTTTTCGACCTATACGCTACTCCCACCAATAAAGGATTGTCATATAAAAATGACATCGCCCCCAGAACAATAGGCCTAAATAAAACAGCCTGTGATATCAAAAGCTCTTAGTTTTCCACATAAAATAGAATTATAGAAAATAAATTGATCAATTAGCTGTGTGTATATACAGTTAATTTACGGCTTTCATCATAAGGAATGGCACATGAAAATTGTTTTATTTGATTGTGATTGTGTTGATATGAGAACTCACACTCTTCATCCGACTAATGGTGTTGAATTTATACCCGTGTCCAATCATCCGAACAGTTTACCTAGATGCCCCAAGGGCTTACGTATAGGTAAAACCGCACCCACATTCAAAAATTCATCAGATTTCTTGCTCATATATTTATTAACCAAAAGGCTAACAAAAATGAGTAGATCACGCCGTGGTGGTGAGCAACACGAAATCACTATTGTAACTAAAGATCGAGCCTTAATTGCAGCCATTCACATGGTGGCAAAACTTAGCAATGCGCGGTGCTATAGCTATCCACGATTACAGGATTTAGAGAGGGAATTTTATGGGCAACAATTTTGAACGATTAGTGAGGGCAAAAGCGTTGAGGCTTGGCATAGATGTGAATACGCTGCTGGATGTTCTCGCGGATAAGGTCGTTGTTACTGCTGATTGCGATGATGATCTGGAGGGGGCGCTTCTAGCTATTACTAATAGGGATATTGATGAATATCTAGCCCTATTTGGACGGAAGTGACAAGGAGATGTGACATGGGAAATGATCTGAAGATTACTATTAATGAGTTGTTGGAGGGTGGGCTAGTTGACGAAGATGTGTTTGCAGAGGGTGTCATAAGCACTGATGGACGCATAGTTATAAAATACGGCGGCTCACTAAAAGTCAGAGCATTTAATTCTCAAGATCAATTGCAATTGCGTCAGAGTTGATGCGAGTAATCGCAAAGACAAGCCATTAGGCTTCTAGGCGTCATTTAATAAATCCGAGGGCGATGCAGTTTCGGATTCATTGAGCCTTTTTCAATATTCATCATGATTTAATGAGTTGTACTCAATTTTTAAACAATACAATCAATCAGCACCACATCAAAAAGTTAACTCCTATCATTTAAGATATTCCAACTCTGATGCGACTTATAGGTCGTAAACTCATGATTTATAAAGGGTATTTACTCGTTATGGATGACAGCAAATGCTTAAGTGAGCGGTGTTAGCATCAAAAAGTTATATCTACACGAAAAAAGTTATATTTGACCTACTTAGAACCATAAAAAGTTAAATTTTCGTCGATTATTTAATTTTTTACGTTTTTGATGTATGTCGATATAAGAAAATTCGCAGAGTAACAATACAGCTATCTAAACGCTTTAGGGGAAACTGATTTCTGAAACCAATACTAGGGGGCAATAACTCATTTTTGCCTCAAACGTTGTTATCGAGTGGTTTACTGCGTTTTTCTGGTAACTCATAATGCTATACATGAGCTAATAAAAAGGTCATGTAAAGTGAGGATAAATGAAGAATACAACCCCACAATCTATCACCACTAATTTTGATAAGTTTCCTGTTGGTACGCACGAGCGCCTAATAAATGGGTATTGGGAGTTGGGTATGATGAGATTTCATACCTTCACTAATGGGTGTGGAGAAGATCTCCAGAATACATACAATCGCATCAACAATGGATTAGGGGTTCAAACGATCTATATCGACCTTCGCTCACTTGCAGGTGAGGATTACAGAAACAAGTCGCAAATCATGGATGTCATCCGAAGTGACAAGCCAACGTGGATCTGGTTTACAATTGTGAGGCGCTTCTAAATCGCTCTCTGGCTGGCTGGCTACGATCAATCCTCACCACATACAACACAGATCATATTCGAGTTACCTTTGTGCTTGATAATCAAGAGCAGTTCAGCAATATCTTCCAGTGTTATTCCGCGCCACTATATCAATCGACTATGGCTCTCGATCTTCAGAAGAGTTAGCTCAGAATTGTCCAGAATCTTCTCAGATGGCACTCCTTAACTCAGGAGTGCCCCAAATTTAGTTTTGGGATAACTGCTCAAAGTTGAAGGCGGAAAAAGTTAAAGCCTCCCAATAAAAGAGGCTTTAAAAGGCCACTCTATTTGTTAGCTGGCATTCAACCCATTATATACAACGTCCAGAATATCTCCCGCTAGGGTTCTGGTGTTCTCTAGCGCATCTCCGCCAATTTCATGCATAGGGGTGTTAAGCGTATCTCTAATAGCACTTAATCGAGCTTCAAGCTCTGTGGTCATGATTCCATGATCCCTTAATGCTGCGGTACAAACAGAAAGGTCAGCTTTAGCGTGCCCCAACTCTCCGAGCTGCTTTTTATATCTATACCTGATTTCTTCTTCAAAGAATGGTCGTAAGTTTGTAAGAATATCAACATTTGTCTCCCTATTAACAAATGCCTTAATCCTATCAAAAGCTATATCGTGTTCAGTAGCCATCATATCGTCTAAATCAACCTCTTCAATAGAGCATGTATCAACACCATGAACTAGCTTTACTGACTTAGCACAGCGTCTAAACTTCTTCACAGCCTTAGAAGCCATTCCTTTATAGTGAGTGGTGATAACTAACTGTTTTACGTTTCGTTGAAGCTCATCAAGCTTGTTTAGAATCAGAGCTATTCTTTCATTGTCAAAACTAGTAACAGGGTCATCCATAACTAGAATTGCTTTAGCTTTTTCTTCTGGATCTAGAGACATTATCTTGGCAAGGAAAATACATAGAGCCAATGCTCTTCGGTCAGACTCACTGAATACAGTATTAATTTTATCCGCAGGGATATCCACGCCCTTAAATCGAACTTTCAAGTCATAAATGACCTGCTGCCCTCTGTTGTTAGGTGTTTTGATTATTTCAAAATTGCTAGAACCTAACTGACGGAAAAGGCGATTAATTTGGTCAAAGTAGGTATCTAAGTAAACACTTTGAGATTGGTCGAGGTGTCGTTTCTGCGTTTGATAACCTGTCTCCAAATCGGCGACTTGTGCCTTTTTTCGTCTAAAAGAATCACAAAGCGGTTCTAGGTTAACTCTCTTTAACGATGCGTTGGCTTGAGTTTGCTGTCTGGTGATATCCATCAACTGCGTGTTTAGCTGTGCTACATCAAGTGAATTCTTATAGCCGTTAAATACTGCATTTATTTGTTCAGTAATTTCCCTGTACTCATATATTGCTTGATTGTAAGCCGTTGAGGCTATTAGCAGTTGATCAAAGCCAACGGCTTCCGCTTGCTCATATGGTGTTGCAAACTTATGTTCTAAGCGAGGAAGCCAAAATTCGGTTGCTTCTTGGCTTTGCGCCATTACCGAATCAAACGAGGTTAAGATATCTTCATGTTTTTGTTCTAATGTAGCAGTCAACGGAGCTAAAGCGGGATTGCCAGTTACTTGAGGTTCAACGTACATCTCAAATATTTGGCGATTGGCTAGGTGTTGTTGGCTCAACTGCTCACGGGTATTTAAGGCAGCAAATGGCTGCCGTAAGCCATTAAGAGTGGTTCTAGTCTGAGAATTAAACCTATCGAATTCAGCGTTAAACGCCTGCTGATAAACTGCAATTAGGCCTCTTGCAGTATCAGTTAACTCTTGTCCGCAAAACGGACAGTCATCTTTTATCTGTATTACCCCCTGTGAAGCCCAGCCTTTGAAAGTAGACGCGTTGTTAACATGACTATCCATGTGATTCTGTAAAACATCCAATGAACCTTGGTGCACATTTTGAAGGCTAGATGCTAGCACTGCATTAATACTTTCAATTACAGGAGTATAGTTAACTTGAACTCCTACGGCTGTGAGTACATTTCGACGCTTTATGCTGTCGATATTTTGGATTGTGG
Source organism: Photobacterium sp. GB-72 (assembly GCF_003026095.1). NCBI lineage: Bacteria > Pseudomonadati > Pseudomonadota > Gammaproteobacteria > Vibrionales > Vibrionaceae > Photobacterium > Photobacterium sp. GB-72. Next base: position 85,589 of record NZ_PYNV01000002.1, read on the forward strand.
TGAATAGTTGTTGCTTGGTGGTTTCTAGTGCACCAAGATTTGCCTCTAATTGTTCTTTTGTCTGAGGAGGCAATGCAGACGCTACGTATTGAGCTACATTCCCATCTACGTGAGTATTAAGTTGGCTTTCTATGTTGTTAAGGTTACGACGCTCATCTCTTAACTGTCTGTTCATGTCCGCAAGTGCAGTGTAAAGAGCTGTATTGCTCTCTCCTAATATAAAGCTTGTCATATTCTCTGAATTTGGACGCTCTTGCTTCTGACCAGTGATGACATTGCGATGAATAAAACTGTGGTCAAAGACATATAGTTTTGAGCATTCAGGAGCTTTTACTTGCCACTGCTCATTTTCAAACTTTGAAGTTACATTACCTGCTGCTGTAGAAAAAAGAAATTCAACTTTAGGTAGCTTTGTGGGATCGTTAGGGATGGTTTTTCGATCTAATATAAATTCAGGCGAGTCTTCAGCTAGGGAGTGTATGACATCACACAAAGTGCTTTTTCCGTAACGGTTTTCTCCATACACAACTGTCACGTCTGTCAACTCTATACCGCTAGCTCTTGTTTGCGTGTAATTCCCCACGCCTTGAATCAATTTTATTCTTTTTAACATATGCCACCTCAGCTTTTTAGTTGAGTAATTATGTATAAAACCAAAATGCATGTAAATGCACATTAAACGACTAAATCTAAGTGTTATTTATTGATTTAGTTTATAAACATCAGGAAGAACCAGAGGGTATGATATGTTCGTTTTTAAAGAAAGAGGCAGACAATGCTCTTCAATTATAGAATTTTAACCAAGTAACTAGACTTGGTTCTGTCCAACAATGAGCTAGCTATTTTGGTTAGATCATTGTGATCACCAAGCGATTCTGTCGTATTGTAATTACCAAGCGAGTGTGTAGTAGTTAGTGTGGTAGTTGTATGATGCAAGGAGTAGATTTTTCTTGTATTGCAGAGCGCTATTTGGCAACAAAAATGTCGAGAATTGGCTTGATGGGACAGTTGAGAAATTCGTGACTATTTTCTCAGGTTCTGCTTAGGAAAAGGACATTTGTTGAAAAAGTTATGAATCCATTGGAATTACTGGCTTCTCTCATTATTCATAAAAACAAAAGTTAATTCTTGCTGATAACAAACCACCCCTTACGTCGTTGATTTTAAAGATATATATTAAAGGCTCGTTAGATAACGAGCCTTTTTTGTTTATTTTTATAATAATCTAAAGCAGCGTTTTATCGCCTTGCTCAGTGAAAATAAAATTAACACCTAGTTTATTATCTGCATTGAGTTCTTGTTCGATAACGGTTTGTGGATTCGTGCCTTTCTTTAAGCTGTGTTTAATGTGTGTGATGATCACATTAAGATCTTTTAATGGTTGTTCACCACCAACATAGCCTGCCAATGAATCTAATTCTGCGAGTAACCATTTTGGTGTTAAGTGACCAAATAGTAATTTATCTGGTGTGCTATTGCTAAAAGAAGTCTCAATGAAGATCCCTTTTAGTTTCTTTTGCTGAATATACGGTGCAATCTGTTGCCAAATAGTATCTAACGCCGTGCTTTTTTCGACCGCGTCAGGACCAGTATCCCCTAAATAAATGACCACTTCGTTGGCGGCATTTTTAAATAAGAATGCGGTAGATTCTGCGCCTGAATGACTTAATGGAAAGGCTTTTACTTTTAATTCGGTATTGGCAACGGGTAACCACTGGTTGATAGTCAGTGGTGCTAACTCATATTTGCCGAGTTTAAAGCCTTCACCTTGGCTCGTAAAATTAGGCCATGCCTTCCAATTAAAATAATCTTGGCTGATAGTTTGATGAACAGACGGAAGGGCATAAATAGGTTTATTGCTGTCATCTGGCGAAGCAATAATAAGTCCTGCAATATGATCAAGGTGGGCATGACTAATAAAGTAGCCCTGAATTTTCTGGGTTAGGATATAACCTTCTTGGGTGTAAGAGCTGGATATCGGTGCCATCATGTCATTGAATGCATCTTTATTGGTCGCAGCGATAAGCCCATTGACAATGCTACCAGCATCTAAGGTTATGTAATTGTTGTCAGTGTTTGATTTCAGCATAAATGCGGTCAGGTTGCCGTCTTGGATCCCACCTTTAGCGCCAAGTGTAATAACATCAAACCCAGCAAAACTGAAAGATGAATAGCAACACAGTGCAGCCATAATTAAATGTTTGTTCATAAAAATCCATACTGATAAGAAATGGTTTTAGTGCTGATAAACGCTAAAACGTAACTTGAAAGAGTCCTAATACAGCGAGATATATACAAAATACACGGTTGAGAGCAAAGTGATTTTTATAAGAAGTGAGAGATAGCTGAAATAAAATATAGTCTAATAAATAAGTATGCTAATTAGGCTGATTAGTGAGGAAGTGATTACAACGTGTTAAAGGAATTGCATTGACGAGGATCGTCAGTTTGTAGCCTTTTCTTAAACCATTTAATACGTTGTGCAGAGGTGCGATGTGTAAAACCGTCAGGTTGAACGGCATGGCCTGCCATTTATGCACAAGTGTGAAGAATGGGGAGTATTCAATGATGGTGGAAGGTAAAAGAAGACAGCCTAATTAGGTTGGGCTGTCCATTGATGCTACTACTGCTGCGCGCGCTGAAGCACTTCGATGATGGGGGGAGCTTTATTTAAGGCACGGATGTCGGTGAATAATAGTTTGGCTTGAGGGTACTCATGACGCAGGTAAGAGAACCATTGCTTTACTCGGTTAGGGTAGTAAAGCCCTTTATCACCTTTGATCTCAAATTGAGAGTAAACTAAAAGTAAGTCGAGTACTTCTTCCCAACTCATATGCGCTTGGTTATGTTTTACGACATTACCTAAATTTGGCAAATTAAGCGCGCCGCGACAGACCATTAATGCATTTGTATTGGTGGCAGATAGGCATGCTTGACCATCCTGATAATTCCAGACCTCGCCATTAGCAATAATAGGGATAGTGACATTTTTCTTAAGCTGCTTAATATAATCCCATTTAATAGTTTCTGCGCGGTAACCATCTTCTTTAGTACGCGCATGGACTACCATTTCATCGGCACCTGCTTGGGCAATAGCATCTGCAATTTCAAAACATTGGGCAGGATCATCCCAGCCTAAACGTACTTTTGCCGTTAAAGGCTTAACGGGATTGACAGCAGCGCGACAAGCTTTAACTATTTGATAAATACGCTCTGGCTCTTTTAGCAAAACAGCACCACCACGGCTTTTATTGACCGCTTTTGCTGGACAACCAAAGTTAATATCAACACCTGCAGAGCCTAGTGAACATGCACGCTGCGCATTTTCAGCCATCCAGTTAGGATCTTGTCCTAAAATTTGTACCCGCACAGGGGTACCTGAGCGTGTTTTTCCACCTTGACGTAACTCGGGACATAGACGATAGAAAACACTGCTAGGCAATAGGCTATCAATGACACGGACAAATTCAGTGACACAAAGATCGTAGTCATTAATTTCAGTCAGCATCTCACGCATTAAATGGTCTAAGACGCCTTCCATCGGGCCTAAAATAACTCGCATAGTGGTTATAGCTCTGCTCGGTAATTACATATAAGGGGCAAGATTCTAGTGCGAGAGGGTTAATTTGTCACCATTGATTTTAAATAGTGCGGAGTTGATGACCCGAAACAATGGTTTTTTGCTCAAGTTGATGTTGTTGACAAGATAGCGCCATTTTCACCATGCTACGTGCCACGCACTCAGCTGGTATTGGGGAGAAATGCTTTAGGGGACCGACAACCAATGGATTGATCACATCAAACACGTGTTGTAATAATTGCTCGTCAGTACGCATTTCACTGCGCTCACCTTTTAAAGGGCCTGGTCGAATAAAAATACAGTGTTCAAATCCCATTTTAGTGATTGCTTGCTCCATTTTTCCTTTGCAGCGTAAGTAGTGGGAAGGAGAGCGGCTCGATGCGCCAAGACTGGATACGACAATAATGTGTCTAACGCCCAGATTTTTCATTGTGGTGGCGACATCTTTTACCAAATCGAGATCAACTGCTGCAAGTGCCGATTTACTGCCCGCCTTACGTTTTGTCGTACCTAAACAAATGAAGCCATATTGCGGCTGAGGCGTTTCGTGCTCCCAGTTATTTATTCGAAGGAGCGGATCAATGATTTGGTGTAATTTACTGCTGTGAAACGGTAATTCACGACGAGATAGAGCATAAATATGTTTAAATTTTTTATTGGCAAGTAACTGGTGTAAGAGTTCATCTCCAACTAAACCACTCGCGCCAGCAATGATTGCATTTAAATCGTGATTATCCATGGCTATTCCCATCGCATAGATTATAAATGATGACATTTATCTGTAATTAAACAGAATATATGTTTAATTTCGCTGAACTGCATCAAATATCAAGTAATTAGCATAATAAATTTTTAATCAGCACGACTTACATTGTTATCAGAAACAATCAATATTGCGATTTATTCTACTCAATAAGTGATGATATGAAGTTAAAGGATGAGTTCAGGTATAATGGCGATAGAAACTTTTATTGGAAATTATCATGAATACATTAATGACACTCCCAACTGGCTGGGATGGCATGTCTGCTCCTTTTATTGAAGGCGCGTTATTTGCTGCAAATGCAAACCCGAAACCTATGGAGCCAGAGATTTGGTTACCTGTGTTATTAACTGGTGTTGCCACAGAAGATAATGATATAGCGCTTTCAGAAACCGATAAAGTTGCCGTATTAAACCACTTTGAAATGCAGTATCGCACAGTAAAAGCGGGTGAATACCAATTACCAGTAGAGCTTAAATGGCAAGAAAGTGGTGATACAAATGAGGCACTTTCACAGTTTGCTCAAGGCTTTTTAGCTGTTTGGTATTACATTGAACCAAACTGGGAAGAGATGTCGATTTCAGATGGCACAATGCGTATGTTATCAGCATTACTGACAACGCTAATGTTATGTGTTGATGAAGCGGGTACTCTGGAACAAATGGAGCAAGCGGGCGTAACAGGAATGCCTGCACCAAGTGAGCTTTATTCGCAACTACCATTGATGCTAACTGAAGTAATGATGGCTGCGGATCAACTTCAAATTGGCACAGGAGCACAAGCGATTAACCCTTATAAAAATATTGGTCGTAATGATCCTTGCCCATGTGATAGTGGTAAGAAATTCAAACAGTGCTGCGGTAAGTCACATTAATGCAAAAGCTTAAAACAATCGTTGTTGTTGCGGGAGTGATTGAAAAAGAAGGTAAGTACCTACTTGCTCAGCGATTAGATAATGCGAGCCAAGGTGGTTTATGGGAATTTCCTGGCGGTAAAGTTGAAGTGGGGGAATTACCAGAGTACGCATTAGAGCGTGAGCTTATGGAAGAGTTAGCGATCACGACTAAAACACAACAATGGTTGGCTGATAGCGTGTTTGATTACGGTGATAAAATCATTGAATTAAAAGGTTATTTAACTCGATGGTGTGAAGGCGATATTGTATTAAATACGCATCAAGCAATGGTGTGGGTGAGTTTAAACGAATTTAAGCGCTATACATTATGTCCTGCTGATTACCCTATTCTAACCGCCTTAGAACAACATGTATTAACGAAGTAACGACTAACAAAAAAGCGAAGCCTAAATTGTTAGTCTTCGCTTTTTCTGTCTTATTTATTCGCTTCGAACTTAAGCTGATTTCTTACCGAAGAACTGCGCGATAACCATGACAGCCCAAACAATGAGGTTTCCAGCAAAAATAACAACCAACCATTGTGGCATCGTAAGTGTTAAGAAATGCCAAACAATTTTTGCACAATCACCGTATGCTTCAAACATCCAAGGAGCCCAATGATTTATTGGCGCCCAGCTTGGAAATCGGACGAATAAATCACAGGTTGCAAATGGTGATGGGTTTAACTGAAAACCCACATGTTGATAGGCCAATACAACACCACGGTATGCACAATATCCCCAACCGGCTAAACCAATCCAACGGAAAAAGGCATTTTGAGGGGCGAGAAGACCAACAAGAGCGGCAAAACCGATCCCCATCATCGCGACACGTTCATAAACACACATCACACACGGTGCAAGGTTCATTACATGTTGAAAGAATAGGGCACAACCTTCAAAGGTAACAATAGAAAGAAGTAGTAGCAGCCATGCTAAACGTGATTTTGAAAAGGTATTGAGGTATTGCATCATCGATACTCTACGTACTAATTAAGATAAAAGAAAACCCTGAACTATCAGGGTTTTTATATACGTTATGACACTAATCTAACACCAATATTCAATCATAGCTTTATAGAGAAGTAAATCATCTGTCAATTTCGCTATTGTGAATTAGTGAGCAAGTGCAGGTATTGTTGCGGCGGCTGATGATGCATCAGTGATCCAGCCCATGGTATAGAACCAATCTGTCATAGGAACTAGCATTAGCTCAATGCCGGCTAAACCTACGGATGCAAGAACAATAGTGTAAGGTAACGCCATGTATACCATACGACCGTAAGAAAGACGGATAAGTGGTGCAATAGCAGAGGTTAAAGCAAACAAGAATGCCGCTTGACCATTTGGCGTTGCTACTGATGGTAAGTTAGTACCTGTATTGATAGCAACGGCTAACATATCAAACTGACTACGGTTAATAACACCGTTTGTTAGCGCGGTTTTTACTTCGTTAATATATACCGTACCAACGAATACATTGTCTGAAACCATAGATAGCAAGCCATTCGCAATGTAGAACATAGTAAGCTGTGAACTACCTTCAAGGCTTAACACCCAATGAATAATAGGTGCGAATAGCTGTTGATCAATGATGACTGCAACGACAGAGAAGAACACAGCAAGTAGTGCGGTAAAGGGCAGTGCTTCTTCAAATGCTTTACCCAAAGCGTGCTCTTCGGTGATACCAGTAAACGACGTTGCCAAAATAATAACGGTTAAACCGATTAGACCAACCGCAGCTAAGTGCATTGCAAGACCGATGATTAGCCATACTGCAATAGCGGCTTGAATAATTAATTTTGCGTAATCAAGATTAGTACGTGATTTACGTTCTTCATTATCAAAGTCGACTAAGATTTGGCGAACATTTTCAGGTAATTCAGCACCATAGCCACAAATTTTAAATTTCTCAACCAGTGCACAGGTTAACAAGCCACAGAAAAAGACAGGGACAGTAACGGGCGCCATACGAATAATAAACTCACCAAAATCCCATCCGGCTTGATCGGCAATAATTAAGTTTTGTGGTTCACCTACCATTGTCATTACGCCACCTAGCGCGGTACCTACACCAGCATGCATTAGCAAACTACGTAGGAAAGCGCGGTAGTTTTCTAAGTCATCGCGGCTGAGCTCTGGAACGTGATTATCATTGGTATGATCATGATTAGAATGAGGATCTTGCCCTGAAGCAACCTTATGATAAATGCTGTAGAAACCTACCGTTACACTGATAACAACCGCAATAACGGTTAGAGCATCAAGGAAAGCGGAAAGAAAAGCGGCCATCACACAAAAAGCGAGAGAAAGTAAAATTTTAGAGCGGATGCCGATTAATATTTTAGTAAACATGAACAACAAAAGCTGTTTCATGAAGTAGATACCCGCGACCATAAAGACCAGTAAGAGTAAAACTTCAATATTTGCAACAAGTTCATGTTTTACTTGATCTGGGCTTGTCATTCCAATAGCAACAGCTTCTATTGCCAATAACCCACCAGGTTGTAATGGGTAACACTTTAATGCCATTGCGAGAGTAAAGATGAATTCAATTACTAACAACCAGCCAGCAACAAACGGATCAATAAGAAAAAAGACAATAGGGTTAATGATCAAAAAAGTAATGATTGCAATTTTGTACCAGTCAGGTGCCTTACCCAAAAAATTTTTGATAAAGGCATTCCCTAGCGATATAGCCATGTGTTGGATCTCTTTATTATTAGCGCAAAATAGTATGGATCTGATGTTGGCTAAATGCCTTGATTGATCAATCAGCAGGGTAATCAGTCGCTTCTTGCAAAAGATTAATGGTCGAGATTGAGGTATCAAAGTTAAACAAGAATATGGTTCTCGGATGTTTTAACTTTCTTAGGCAGCAGCTTCCATTCGCTCCCAGTTCATCTTTATATAACTCTACCGTTTAAGAGATATTAGTCAATAAGTTAAACAATAATGCAATTATTTCGTTACATTTTCATCTTGAAATGGGAGTTGAATATGTCAGTGTTATAAACCGCACAGTATACAGAAAATATGACTGGAATTGTTAGATGCATTCAAATTCCCTTTTTTTTAGTGATCAGTTTAACAATATCGTTGTATTTTTATACTTCTCTTTCATGTTCATGTCAGAGTTAATAGTGAGGTTTCTTCTAATAAGAAACTAGTGGTATGATGAGTGCAATTATAAAAGTGCATGAAGCGAACTGGATTTTACTTAGATGGTCATTAAGGCAGATAGCCCAGCGACATTTGCTGAGAAATATATTATTGAAAGCATTTGGAATAATCACTTTCCTCAGGGGTCGATTCTTCCTGCTGAGCGTGAACTTTCAGAGTTAATTGGCGTAACTCGAACAACATTACGTGAAGTATTGCAGCGTTTAGCACGTGATGGATGGTTAACCATCCAACATGGTAAGCCAACACGTGTTAATAACTACATGGATACTTCAGGTTTAAATATCCTTGATACCTTAGTGACACTAGATGGGCAGGATGTTCAACGAGTATTAACCGATCTTCTTGCTGCTCGAACTGACATTAGTAGCGTATTTATGCGTTATGCTGTAAGAGGTAATGCAGAAGAATCAAGTCTTCTAATTCAGCATGTCATTGACTCAGTTGAAAGACTTCGAAAAGCATCAAGCTTTGCTGAGTTTATTGAAAACAGCGATGATCGTATTGATCTTATTCAAGAAGTTAAAAAAATCGTAGATAAATACGGCAAAGATGATCCACAGCTTTGTGAAGAAATTTGTTTAGCTCGTGCGTTCAACTATTATGATTATCGTCTATTCCAAGGTATGGCGGGTAAGTCTGGTAATACACTTTATGTTTTAACTATTAATGGCTTACGTAAAATTTATACGCGTGTTGGTGGTTATTATTTTATGAAGCCAGAAGCATGTGAATTAGCATTAAACTTCTACCGCGACATGAAATCATACTGTGATGAAAATAAACCAGAGCTAGTTGCTGATCGTATTCGTTTATATGGACGTGAAAGTGGTGCGATCTGGTATAGTCACCGTGTTGAAATTTCAAAATATATGTACGAAGAAGAGCAATAATTTAAAATTACTGCGGCGAATATTAGACCAAGTGTTAAGCACTTGGTTTTTTTATGCCTGTATTTCTGCTGTTTAAATCAGCATCTTGATGTAAATAGGAATGCTTGAAGGTGAATAACTCGATTGTAAGTTGATTGTATAGTTAGCATAACTAATAATTAAGGATTAATTATGTTAATAAAATGGTTAGTATGGCAAGCAGTGAAGTGTACCGAATTGGTTCCGTAACCTACGACAGTTCCACACGAACTCTTACTCATGACAATGGACAGACAGAGTATTTTACGCCTCGTGTGAGTGATGTATTTTTACTTTTACTGGCGCACCAAGGAAAATGTGTAGAAAAAGAGTTTTTATTATCTCAGTGTTGGGGAGATACGATTGTATCTGAGCAGGCCTTAACGAATGTGATTTCTAAACTTAGAAAAGTATTAGCCAATCATGCTTTAGAGATGATTACGATCACAACCGTCAGTAAATCAGGGTATTTACTTGAAATAAAAAAAAGTTTTATAACTCAATGCCACCAAGAAAGTTGCGATATTACACCTGAACCAGTTTCAGAGGATGATGCTATCGAGAAAGGTGATGATAAGATTAAAGAAATAAAACTGTCATTCTATGCTCATAAACGTTTTTTTTATTTGCTACTTTTTCTGACTGTTGTGTTAGTAAGCATATTTATTTATACAAATAATAAAATACATTCATTACCGTATTTTATTGATACTAAAAATTATAGTAATGAACTCAGTATTGGTAGTAATAATATATATTTCAATAATATCGATAAATATAAGGTTGATAAAGTTTTCTTTATTAAAGATATAAAGAAAGGTGTTTCATCAATATGTGACTCTAAGGTTTTTATACAATTTTATTATAATACGAGAATAGCGAACAATACGGCAGTCGTAGTGTTTATAATTACATCAGATGGTAGAACATTTAATTTTAGAATGTCAAAATTTATTAATGGTAGATTTTCTAAACAGTTAAATGACTATTTGAAGAGTAAAAAAGTAGTATGTTGAAGTATATTAATGCAGTATTAATGGTCGTTGTTTTTCTCCTTATATTAGGTCTTTGTTACTTATTTACAAATAAAGATAATTTAGTGTCAACGACATGGGTATGCGACCAAATAAAGTCGGGGTTTATATCAAAATCTTATACTAAATATAGTCATATATCTGAAAGTATGATCTTAACATTTAGCTCTAAAAGAAGCTTTTTGATTAATGAATTTATACAAGCTCAGGAAGGGGATGATGAGTATAAGCTGATGGAGCTTTATTATGAAGGCGACTATATACAAACGAGAGAACATTTAACCTTGAATTTTAATCGTGTTAGAATTTTAAAAGAACATGATGATCCTAATTTAAATAGAGCCTATAAAGATTATGAAGGCTACAGCATCTATTATCGCTATAAGAGAATAGATAATAGATTGTATTTTTTCACTGATAGCAAAAATGAAGCGTTTGATATGGTTTGTTATACCGACAAGCAGTAACCAATTTAAATGTATCATTATGATTTTGTTTGTTTTTTATGTTGATTTATTTTTAGTGTAGTTAAGGTTTGGTTTTCGTTTGTTTTTTTATACATGATTTACTAAGCTGGGCACCTCTTTTGTAAAGCAGTTTAAAACGTAAAAATATGAAAAAATTATTATTAGTGACACTTATTGGCACACTAACTTCATCTTATGCTTCAGCATCTGAAAACCCATCTAATAAATATAATGGTTTTTATATTGGTGCTGGTGTGGGTACTACTGATTTTCATTATGATAAATCACTTACAAACAGTTTTGAAAATAACCACGAAATTAGTTATTCAAATAAAGCTGATGGTGAAAGTTATAAACTAATTACGGGTTATCAGTTTAACCGCGTAGTTGCTTTAGAAGCGCAATACACGACCTATGGTGATATTAAAAATACATTAGAAGTAAAAGGTCACAAGTTCACTGGTAAAACAGAGCATCAATCTTTCAGCCTAGCTGTAAACTTGGGTTATACCTTTGATAATGGTTTACGCCCTTTTGCTCTTGTTGGTTTAGGTCAAATCTCTGTTAAAGAGCCTGGATTTAAAGATGATGGTGGTTTAATTCGCTTAGGTGCAGGTTTAGAATATCAAATTAAGCAAGTTCCAGGATTAGGTATCCGTGCTGCCTATGAAGCTGATTTCTATACCCTAGAAGCGGGCAATAAAGATTTTGAACAATCTATTGGTTCTTGGTATGTAGGCACAACATATAAGTTTTAATTATTAAATTACCCTAATAAATAAAACGCCACTAAAATTAAAAATTTCAGTGGCGTTATTTTTCACGAGAGATAGAAAATTTAAATCTCAGTATTATATTGTGTCTTAATTGGACAAGTCGCAATGATTTGAGTACGTCCGTCCGGTAATTCTTCTTCTAATGTAACATCAAATCCCCAGAGGCGATGCAGATGTTTGATCACTTCTTTATGGCTATCAGCAAGTGGGATCCGATTATGGGGGATATAGCGTAGTGTTAATGAGCGATCACCGCGCAAAGCAACATTCCATACTTGAATATTCGGTTCATTATTACTGAGGTTATATTGTGAAGAGAGTTTTTCTCTTATCGCACGATAACCTTCTTCATTATGTATTGCACTCACTTCAACATAGTTATGACGATCATCATCGTTAACAGCAAAGAGCTTAAAATCCCGCATTAGTTTGGGCGATAAGAATTGGCTAATAAAGCTTTCATCTTTAAAATTTTCCATCGCAAAATGTAGGGTATCAAGCCAATTAGATCCTGCTATATCAGGAAACCAATGCTTATCCTCTTCTGTAGGATTTTCACATATTCGACGTATATCTTGAAACATAGCAAACCCTAAAGCATAAGGGTTTATACCACTGTAATAGGGGCTGTTATATTCAGGCTGGGCAACAACATTAGTGTGACTATGGAGAAATTCCATAATGAAGCGCTCAGTCACCAAGCCTTCATCATAGAGGTGATTAAGAATCGTGTAGTGCCAAAATGTCGCCCAGCCTTCATTCATAACCTGAGTTTGTTTTTGAGGATAAAAATATTGGCTTATCTTACGTACTATCCGGACTAATTCACGTTGCCAAGGTTCAAGCAACGGAGCGTGCTTTTCGAAGAAATAGAGGATATTTTCCTGTGGCTCAGAAGGAAATCGTGTTTCTTCAATCACGGTTTCTTTTTCGGCTTGAACAGGAATGGTGCGCCATAGAGAATTAACTTGCGATTGAAGGTAATCTTCACGGGCTTTTTGACGAGCCTTTTCTTCGACTAATGATATTTTTTGTGGGCGTTTGTAACGATCCACACCGTAGTTCATTAATGCATGGCAGGAATCAATGAGCTTTTCGACGTCATTGACTCCGTATTTCTCCTCACATTCAGTAATGTACTTTCGAGCAAAGAGAAGATAATCGATAATTGAACTTGCATCAGTCCATGTTTTAAACAGGTAATTACCTTTAAAAAATGAATTATGACCATAACAGGCATGTGCCATTACTAAGGCTTGCATTGTGATGGTGTTTTCTTCCATTAAATAAGCGATGCAGGGGTTCGAATTGATAACGATCTCATAGGCGAGTCCCATTTGACCATGCTTATAGCCACGCTCTGTTTCAATAAAACGCTTACCAAAAGACCAATGATGGTAATTGATGGGCATACCGATACTTGAATAGGCATCCATCATTTGTTCGGCAGTAATGATCTCGATTTGGTTTGGATAGGCATCTAGGCGATAGTGCTCTGCAACTCGCTTGATCTCGACATGGTATTGTTCTAGTAAGTCAAAGGTCCAATCCGGTCCATCGCTGAGTGTTTTTGTTTTTGTCTTTGTATTCATGACTAAGATCCCCTTAAAGCGCGTGATACCGGCCAGAAAGAGTAGCGATATTGTTTCAATATCGCTGACTATCGTTTAGTAAGCTTTCAAATATTAACTTACTTGTTTTTTAAATAGCTCTCTAAATACTGGGAAAATATCATCTACAGTCCGTATGTTTTGCATCGCAAAATTATCATGGCTGTTATGTAGCGCTTCATACTCACGCCATAATGTTTGATGTGCTCGTCGTGTGATTTCTATGTATGAGTAATAACGTGAAAATGGCAATATATGCTTATCTAATAGCTCTCGACAACCGGGTGAGTCATCAGCCCAGTTATCGCCATCAGAAGCTTGAGCCGCATAAATATTCCATTCTTCAGGACGATATCTGTCTTTTACAATATCGTTCATCATACGTAGTGCGCTTGACACAATGGTACCGCCGGTTTCCTGTGAATAGAAAAATTCGTGTTCATCCACTTCTTTTGCTTGGGTATGGTGGCGAATAAAAACAACATCCACATTTTTATAGGTACGGTTTAAAAAGAGATAAAGCAAAATATAAAAACGTTTAGCAATATCTTTTGTGGCTTGATCCATTGAGCCTGATACATCCATCAAACAAAACATCACCGCTTGACTTGATGGTTGCGGTCGGCGTTCATAATTTTTATAGCGAAGATCAAAGGTATCAATAAATGGTGTTCTATTTATTTTTTGTTTCAATGACTCGATTTCTTGCTTTATCCTTTCTTCTTCAAAAGGTTGCGCAGGTTCAGTGTTAAATAATAAAGTGAGCGCTTGCTCTAAATCACGCAGTTTTCTTCTTTTTCCTGCGGTCATTGCGGTACGCCTTGCCAATGAGTTTTGCAAGGTTTTCACAATGGCAATATTGGCTGGCACACCTTGTGATTTATAGCCTGAACGGAAGGTTTTCCACTCGACTATTTTGTTCATTTGGTTTTTTTGTAAATTAGGTAATTCAAGATCTTCAAATAAAAGATCAAGATATTCATCTTTAGATATTTGGAAAACAAACTCATCATTGCCTTCGCCATCAGGACTTGCATCTCCTTTACCAGCCCCACCTTGACCAGCGCCACCTGGCGGTCGCTCGATACGATCACCGGGTGTGAATTGGTCGTTGCCAGGGTGGACAACATCACGTTGTCCACCTTTACCTTGATGAAAGCTAGGTTCTCGGATATCACGAGATGGGATAGTGATATCTTCACCACTATCAACATCCGTGATCGAGCGTTTATTTACCGCATCAGCAATAGATTCTTTTATTTGCTGCTTATGGCGGCGTAAAAAGCGCTGGCGATTAACCGTACTTTTATTTTTACCATTGAGCCTGCGGTCGATAAAATATGCCATAGCTCCCCCTTATTTCATTTGCAGCTGGTTTACGACGATTTACGTACGCGTAAATACCATTCAGACAATAAGCGTACTTGCTTGCGGGTATAGCCTTTTTCCATCATACGAGCGACGAAATCATCATGTTTCTTTTGCTCATCTGTTGATGTTTTTGCATTAAATGAAATAACAGGAAGTAGCTCTTCAGTATTTGAGAACATCTTCTTCTCTATGACTGTTCTGAGTTTCTCATAGCTGGTCCAGTTGGGGTTTTTGCCTGCATTGTTTGCTCTAGCACGTAAAACGAAGTTAACAATTTCATTTCGGAAATCTTTAGGGTTACTGATCCCCGCTGGTTTCTCTATTTTCTCTAATTCGTTATTAAGTGCTTCGCGATTAAAGAGCTGTCCAGTTTCAGGATCACGGTACTCTTGGTCTTGAATCCAGAAGTCGGCGTAGCTGACATAGCGGTCAAAAATGTTTTGACCATATTCGGAGTAAGATTCGAGATAAGCGGTTTGGATCTCTTTACCAATGAACTCGACATACTTCGGTGTAAGGAAGCCTTTTAAATGTTCAAGATATTTTTCAGCAATGTCTTGTGGGAATTGTTCACGTTCAATTTGTTGCTCAAGCACATAGAACAAGTGAACAGGGTTTGCTGCAACTTCTGAATGATCGAAGTTAAAGACCCGCGATAAAATCTTAAAGGCGAAACGAGTTGATAACCCATTCATACCTTCATCGACACCGGCATAGTCGCGATATTCTTGGTAAGATTTTGCTTTTGGATCGGTATCTTTTAGTGTTTCACCGTCATAGACTCGCATTTTTGAATACACACTTGAGTTTTCAGGCTCTTTCAAGCGAGACAGAACGGTGAATCGAGCAAGGATCTCAAGCGTACTTGGTGAGCAAGGCGCGGCTGATAGCTCACTATTTTCAAGTAGTTTTTGGTAGATTTTTATTTCTTCAGAAACCCGTAAACAATAAGGGACTTTGACGATGTAAACACGATCTAAGAAAGCCTCATTCGTCTTGTTATTTCTAAAGGTCTGCCATTCTGACTCGTTAGAGTGAGCAAGGATCATTCCATCGAAAGGTAATGCGGATAACCCTTCAGTACCGTTGTAGTTACCCTCTTGTGTTGCGGTAAGAAGTGGGTGAAGTACTTTTAACGGCGCTTTAAACATCTCAACAAACTCCATTAAGCCTTGGTTAGCTTTACATAGAGCACCTGAATAACTATAAGCATCAGGATCGTCTTGAGAATAATGTTCAAGTTGACGTATATCTACCTTACCAACTAGCGATGAAATATCTTGGTTATTTTCATCTCCCGGTTCAGTTTTTGCGATACCGACTTGGTCAAGGATGGACGGACGCACTTTCACCACTTTAAATTGTGTAATATCGCCACCAAATTCATGGAGTCGTTTTGCCGCCCACGGTGACATGATGGTATTTAAATAGCGTGATGGAATATTGTATTCATTGGCAAGTAGATCACCATCTTCTGATTTATCAAATAAACTGAAAGGGTGATCATTAACTGGGCTACGCTCACCATTTGCCGTTAGAATATAAATAGGCATTTTCTGCATTAAGCTTTTTAATTTTTCTGCTAGCGACGATTTACCACCGCCGACAGGGCCTAATAAATAAAGAATTTGCTTACGCTCTTCAAGCCCTTGGGCTGCATGTTTGAGGTAAGAGACGATTTGTTCTATCGCATCTTCCATACCGTAGAAGTCTTCAAACGTTTTATAACGAGAGATGACCCGATTAGAGAAGAGACGGCTAAGATATGGGTCTTGTGCGGTATCAATCATTTCTGGTTCGCCAATCGCCATCAATAGACGCTCTGCGGCGTTGACGTAGGCGCTGCGATCGTTACGACAAATATCAAGGAATTCTTGTAATGAAAGTTCTTCGTCCTTGGATTCTTCATAGCGATGACGATAGTGGTCAAAAATACTCATGGTATGCCCCCTGAATCGTTCTTTGATCATTTAGACAGGACGAAAATCAACCTCTTTTGCATCCCTTACTGTAAGCCTAGACCGAACTAATCAATTTGCTGTACTGAGTTAATGATTTCTAAATAAAAAATAGCTTGTGATAACGGTTTAAAACTGGATGTTTTTTAACCGTATATTTTTACTATCCTCTTATGGGATGGGTTCTGCAAGCGCTTTTGACGCTAAAATGCTTTTGTTTTTTATTGTTAATATGTAAATCTACTGTTAATTATAGTAATTAATGAAGAATCTTGTTTTTGTGGGTTATGTTGAAGTAAAAAACTATAAAACTTTTTTGTGTTGAATTATTGTTTTGGTCTATTGGCTTTGTTTGGTTTTATTTGTTTTTTTTTGAATTATTGATAGAGAAGGACAATTATTGAGAATTTTTTTGTGTATTTGAGCCTAAGATATTTTTTTTCCACGAAACAGCTTTCTCTGACATAAGCTGAAATGAAGTCCTAAAAATTGTATAGGTAGGTGGCTTTATGACAATTTCACGTGTCGATACTGTTTCCATTCCGGTTTCGGATCAAAATCAGGCTTTGAAGTTTTATCGAGATGCACTTGGTTTTGAATTGATCCGAGATCATTGTTCGAATAATAAAAAACGCTGGCTGCAATTAGCACCAAGAGGTGCAGAAACGACAATCAGTTTAGTGACGCCATTTGGCGGAATGGAAGCAGGTACAGTGCAAGGTTTAGTCGTACAAACGGATGATATACAGCTAACACATAAAGAGCTCAAGCAACGTGGTGTATTATTATCAAGTATTGTTAATTTAGTCGGTGGTAAGTTTGCTACGTTTAATGATCCCGATGGAAATGGCTGGGTATTGATTGAAGCTTCTGCAAAAATGTATGCTTGAACCACGAGCAATAATATTGCCCGTGGTTCGTTTCTAATTAACGGCTAGAAATCGTTGTCACTAAAGTATGTGACTGTTCAGGCGCTAGCTCAATACTTGGTTGGTGGATTGTTGATTCCACGCATACCATAGTTTCAAAACTATTATCAGCCATATCACCCATACTAATGGATAGAGCTTGCCAAGGGTTCCAAATTACAGCAGCATTGTGACCTTCGTTAGTGACCAAAATTTCACGATTATTGTTTTTATCATTAATCGTGATAGTGGCTTCTGGCTGAGTATATACACGATCAGTTTCGCTGTTGAAGGTCAGTGTAGAACCACCTTCACACGCTTTACCTTGCTGTGTGCTATCAAGGTAGTTTGGCCCCATTCCTGTAATATCAATATCGTTAATATTGGCAATATCAAAGTAAGTATGCAATGCGCCGCTGTATGACCATGGTTGATTGTCGGTATTAGTCGATGTCAGGCTTACTTTGAGTTCTTGACCGATTTCAAACGTTAAGACGTTTTTAAACTTATGCGGCCAAATCGCATAGGTTTCTTCATTATCTTCCAGTGCTAGGCTGACAATAACGCCGTTTTCATTTTCACGGTGTTCTAATAATGACCACTGCGATGTGCGGGCAAAACCATGAGATGGGGTACCAGCTTGACCAAACCAAGGCCAACAAATTGGAATACCGCCGCGTACCGCTTTTGACTGATCAAAAATGGCTTTTTCACTTAACCAAATAATGTCTTTTTCACCTTGTGGTTTAAACCATAACAGGTGGCCACCATGCAGTGAAATTCCAGCTTCAGCAAGAGGGTGGATCACTCGAATGATATTAATCCCTTGATATTCACAAACTGTGACGTTGTCGGATAAAGCGTTAACAGTAGAAAGTTGACGTAGGTTCATCTTCATTCCTTAAAAGTTAAAAGCAGGAAGTGCTTATTTGTTTAGCGTTTATTCGTGCATTAAACATTAAGCAAAAAAACACTTATTTTTCGCTTTAAAATATCAAAAAATATGAAAATTAATTTGTTAAAGCAGTGAAGAGTTCTGATCGTTTTTTGTATTGTACTAGATATAAAAAAGGCGCCGCAAAATGCGCCGCCTTTTTAATTGCTTTCAAAGAAAGCGAGCTAATTGCTTACATTACTTAGAGATGTGAGCGATTAGGTCTAGAACTTTGTTTGAGTAGCCGATTTCGTTGTCGTACCAAGATACAACTTTAACGAAGTTATCAGTTAGTGCGATACCAGCTTTAGCATCGAATACTGAAGTTTGAGTTTCGCCAATGAAATCTTGAGAAACAACTTGATCTTCAGTGTAACCAAGAACGCCTTTTAGAGCGCCTTCTGATGCTTCTTTCATAGCAGCACAGATAGCTTCGTAAGATGCACCGTTCTTAAGGTTAACTGTTAGGTCAACTACAGAAACGTTAGCAGTTGGTACGCGGAAAGCCATACCAGTTAGTTTGCCGTTTAGCTCAGGAAGAACAACACCTACAGCTTTAGCTGCACCAGTTGATGATGGGATGATGTTCTGAGAAGCACCACGACCGCCACGCCAGTCTTTAGCAGAAGGACCGTCAACAGTCTTCTGAGTAGCTGTAGTTGCGTGAACTGTAGTCATAAGACCAGATTCGATACCGAACTTGTCGTTAAGAACTTTAGCGATAGGCGCTAGACAGTTAGTAGTACAAGAAGCGTTAGAAACGATATCTTGACCTGCGTAAGTGTCTTGGTTAACACCCATAACGAACATTGGAGTTGCGTCTTTAGATGGACCAGTAAGAACAACTTTCTTAGCACCAGCAGTGATGTGCTTACGTGCAGTCTCGTCAGTTAGGAAAAGACCAGTTGCTTCAGCAACAACGTCAACGTTGATTGCATCCCACTTAAGATCTTCTGGGTTACGTTCAGCTGTTACACGAACAGTTTTACCGTTAACGATTAGGTTACCGCCTTCAACTTCAACAGTACCGTTGAAACGGCCGTGAGTTGAATCGTACTTAAGCATGTATGCCATGTACTCAACATCGATAAGGTCGTTGATACCAACAACTTCAATGTCGTTGCGCTCTTGCGCTGCACGGAAAACAAAACGACCGATACGGCCGAAACCGTTAATACCTACTTTAATTGTCATTACAGTTGCTCCACAACTTAATTTCTAATGAAAGATAACTGGTAGTAAAATTACATAATACTACGTGACCCTGCAAGCAAAAAAATCGTTTATATTGCTTAAAATCAAAAAAAAGATCGGATTTAATTTACATTTCGACTACAACGGCGGTAAATCATACAAATACTGTGTGATTTAACAGCGGCGTAATTTTCAATTTTATATCGCTGATAAATACATTAGACGGTTTTTCTTTAAACTGTGAATTTTTAAAACAGCCATATGTGTTACAGTCTTTATAAATAAAAAATATATTTTGAAAAGTAATATTGAGGGAAAGAAGGGAAGGGTGTGATGAAAAATAAACCTGATACTTATTGGCAAGAGAAATTATCAGCAGAGGCTTATCAAGTTTGTCGACAACAGGCAACTGAACCTCCCTTTAGCGGTACGCTTCTTCATAATCATAAAACAGGTATTTATTCATGTGTCTGTTGTGATTCCCCACTGTTTTCTTCAGCGAATAAGTATGACTCAGGGTGCGGTTGGCCTAGCTTTGATGCGCCTATTGATAACGATTGTATCACTTATTTAGAAGATAATAGTCATGGCATGCAGCGCATAGAAATTCGCTGTAAGCATTGTGATAGTCATCTTGGACATGTTTTTACTGATGGCCCGCAAACAACAGGTGAACGTTACTGTGTTAATTCTGTTTCTCTAATTTTTGCAGATGAATAAAACGTATGAGTGACGGTAATATATAATTATTGACCGTCGCTGAAATAAATATCTAAATATAACGCTTAAAATTAAATAAGTTTAATGATTAAATCTTGTATGTATCAATTATAAAATTATTTGATATTTGCAATAAAATTTTAATTAATCATTTTTCGTTCATAGCTGCCATTTTGTAAATTATCTAAAATATTGACTGCTTTTTTATTTAAAACCTTCTGTTCATCTTCTGTTAATAAAAATAGGTTGGCGATATTTTTGGCCTCGACTACAGGCATATTCATATCATTAGCAATTAATACCCAGATATAAGCTTCCTTCAGTTTTTTTTGCTGCTGAGATAAGGTTGCCAATGATTTAATAATATCTTGGTTTACTGTTTCATTTTTCTTATAGAGTGAAAGTGCATGATGCAGTAATTGATAGGTTTTATCCTTATCTTTGCTGATGTAGTAGCTGGCAAGCGCAAGCTGAAGATCCGGGGTTTCTAACTCCTTTTTACCTTCGAGAGCGAGAAATTGTTGTTGTGCTTGTTCATCACCTTGACTCCAACGGTAGTAAATAATCTCTGGATCGGTCGACAACGATAGCTCTTTGTTTAGGCGTGTTACATTGTTATAGCTATCGTAGAGTGCGTTCATACGAATAGTCTTTCGATCTTTTAGCTCTGTTGGTTCAATACGAGCGGCATATTCCAAGCAAAAAATGTACTTTTGCGTCGCTTCAAGCTCTTTAAATTTTTCTTGGTCGGTTGGATTTTTCAACACATCATAACGTTGCCAAATTAATCCTGTTCGTTGAATACGACATTGACCATCATTGACGTTGAGCTGGGTACACAATTCAGGATAACTTTCACATAAGCTATCTGTGGTACGGTGTCGTTCAAAACAGCCAGTTAATAATAAGCTCATACTGATCGTTGTGATAAGACGTTTAGTACTGTTTAAGAGCAACCTTGTCGGCACTACTCTTTTTGATGTTTCTATAATTGCGGAGTAATACGCCATAGTGACCTACATGTTGGTTACGAATAAGGATAAATATAACGATGTCATTTGTTGTTATCGACGGATGATCTCGAAAATGGTGAATTTATTTTGATAGAGCTATCAACCTGTGATCGCTATTACAGTTTGAGGGGAAAGCGTTGACTGTTATTACGTATTTTATAAGCTACAGCGATGTACTTAAACAAGCCTGTTAGTATCAAAATGAGGAGTGGATATGGATGTGTCGCAATTATTGAAGGCTATGACGCCAGAAGTTTTTGAGCGGATATCAACTGCAGTAGAAACCGGAAAGTGGCCTGATGGTTCAGTATTAACGGCTAATCAAAGAGATTCTGCTATGCAGGCTGTGATGCTTTATCAGTCTCGCCATAATAGTGATGCGCAACATATGACGGTTGCAGCCGGTGGCGAAATAAAATTTAAGAGTAAAGCTGAATTAAAACGTGATTTTGCTACTCAAGGGACTCTTGGAAAGTCGCCAGAGATAGCTCGCTTTGAACATGATGATATCTAACATTAGACTTTATCATGCAGGTTAGGCCATATCATAGCTTCGCAATAGAAACTTTGTAATTGATGATCTTCTTCTGACACAATATTGGCTATCCATGGCTCTTGCTCTATACGGTGTAGATAGTGGTGTAGAGTAGGATAATGGGGTTGCAATCGTAGCCCTGCCATCCATCCCGTTCTAAAAATACTCCAGATACTTATTTCAGCCATTGAGAAATGATCGCCAACATACCCTAGCTCGGGGAGTTGCTCTTCAAGGTAATTCAACACATTAGGAAGATGATGAGTAAGGCATTGAGTCACTGCTTCTCCATCACACGACTTATCTTGCATTTTATCGCGCAATACTTTTTGGTAAAACAAAACGCCACCGAGTAATGACGTGACACGCGTTGCAGCATAAGCTTCAAACCAACGAATTTTCGCTCGTTGTTTAGCGTCGCCCGGATAAAGTGGGGGAACGGGGTAGGTATCGTCAAGATAATGGGCAATAACGGTTGAATCAATGATTGTTGTATCGTTATGTTCAAGTACAGGGACTTTTCCCATTGGGTGGCGTTTGTGCGCAAGCTCTTTTTCTAAAAAGGGGTTGAGAGGTTGGAGTTCATAACGTATCCCTTTGTAATTAAGTGCCAACATGATTTTTCTGACGAAGGGCGAAATAGAGGCACCGTGTAAAATCATCATTGTTTCAACCCATGAAGGTAGATTGCTATTAGCTGTAATTGTAGTTCGGTTGGAAAATTTTGGGGGAGTGGTGTTTTATTTTATGATAGCTAAAAATAAAAAAGAGCCCGTTCGGCTCTTTTCGTTATAAAACAAGTACTGCTAACTTACAAGGTTAACTCACCACGGAGATCTTGCTGCATCAGCGTGCGCATTGTTTCTATCGGTAAATCTTGGCTGAGTAAGTAATGTAATTTAGCCAATGCCGCTTCAGGTGTCATATCATAGCCACTTAGCACGCCAGCATCCGCTAGCGCACAACCCGTTGCGTATCCACCCATATTAACTTTACCTGATAAACATTGGGTTAAGTTCATGACAATCACACCGCGACTCGATGCTTCTTTTAACTGATCAAGCAGCTCTTTATTTTGAGGCGCATTACCTACGCCAAAAGTCAGTAGGATCATCGCATTTACAGGTTGGCGTAGGGTATTACGTATAACCTCTGGTGAGATCCCAGGATACATGGTGATCACACCAATAGGCTGTGGCGTAATGGTGTGAACTTTAAATTCACCGTTCGGTTTTTTATTTAATTCCGTTCCGCTATTAACGGTTATGTTAATGCCTGCTTCTAATAATGGTGGCAAGTTTGGTGAGATAAACGCGCCAAAACCATCGGCATGAGCCTTAGTACTGCGGTTACCACGGATCAGTTGGTTGTTGAAAAATACGGTCACTTCATTGATCGGGTAATTAGCCGCAATGTGTAACGCATTCAATAAGTTGCTTTGACCATCAGAGCGAAGTTCAACTAACGGGATTTGAGAACCAGTGACAATGACAGGCTTATCTAAATTTTCGAACATAAAAGATAAAGCAGAAGCGGTGTACGCCATAGTATCTGTGCCATGAAGGATCACAAAACCATCATACTTTTCGTAATTATCTTTTATATCGTCAGCAATGCGTTGCCAATCCGCAGGTGTCATATCTGATGAGTCGATTAAAGGTGAATACTCATGGATAGTGAACTCAGGCATTTCTGGGCGATGGAATTCTGGCATGCTAGCTAATTGCTTTTGCATAAAACCTGATACAGGAATATAGCCATGATCAGATTTTTGCATACCAATGGTGCCGCCAGTGTAGGCGATATAAATATGTTTTCTTTCCATTTTTAAGCACAGAGTTAACGGTTGGTGTGCGCATTATACGCAAACTGTATGAAGATGCGAGTTAAGCGATTTTTAGAGTGATACTTATTGCATTGAAATGTGAACTAAGATTGATGTGCTTATCTTTTGAGTTATTGCGGTTTTTATCACTAATGTTGATTGGCTGGCTTATTTAAGCGTTTTTGCATAATAAAAAGCTCGACATATCGCCGAGCTTTTTAATTATTGGTTGCTGATAACGTTTTTGTTACTAGTTAACGGTGCTGCAATTTAAGCAGAACGCATAACGACCATTAGGATCGTTAAAGTTACTAAGAGAAGTCAGATCTTTTGCAACTTTAGTCACTGGCGCTAATGCATTTGGTGTGTCACCAAGAACCATTGCCACAACCTGTGCTTTTACTTCACCTGACATTTCTTTAAAGAATTGCTGGATAGGAGAAAGAGGCTGTTGCATCCACACCAATTGGTAATCATCTACTTTAGCGAGCGACACCGCTTCCGTTATTGCAGTATCAAAGTCACCGAGTTCATCGACTAAACCACGTTCTTTCGCGTCCTTACCTGTCCATACTCGGCCTTGGGCAATTTTATCTGCTTGCTCAAGTGACATATGGCGGTATTTGCTGACTAAACCAATAAAGCGCTGGTAGCCATTATCAACCCCAAGCTGGAAAACTTTGCCGACATTTTCAGGTAGAGCACGTGTTACGCCGACACCTGAGAAAGGAGTCGTTCCCACCCCATCACTGTAAACGCCTAGCTTTTCTAAGCTTTTTTCAAATGTGGTTAAAATCGCAAAGATACCAATAGAGCCGGTGATCGTTGTTGGTTGTGCGATAATTTTATCGGCACTTGAAGAGATCCAGTAACCACCTGATGCTGCAACACTCGACATCGAAACAACAACAGGTTTCCCCGCCGCTTTTAAGGCATCGACTTCATTACGGATCACTTCAGAAGCAAAGGCGCTGCCTCCTGGGCTATCGACACGTAAGATCACAGATTTAACATCGTTATCAAAGCGAGCTTTGCGAAGTAGTGCTGCAATCGTGTCACCACCTGCTGTACCTTGACTACTCTTGCCATCAACAATGGCGCCACTTGCAACAACGACAGCTACTTTGTTATTGGATGGTTGTTGATCATCAACCAGCATCGATAAGTAATCGTAGTAGCTGATCTGTTTAAAGCTGTGCTCACCGTTATCACCAAATTCTTTGATTAAGATTTGGCTTAATTGAGGACGGGTTACCAACTCATCAACAAGACCCATTTTTTTACTCAGTTGAGCAAAATCGCCATTAACAGCAGTGAGTTGTTCAACAAAGCTGTTCATTTCAGGCGTCAATGATTTAGCATCGATATTGCGGTTTTTCGCCACATCGGAGGTATAAGCATCCCATAATTGATCTAACCAAACCGTATTGGCTTCTTTTGCTGCGGCTGACATGCCATCACGGATATACGGTTCGACAAATGATTTGTAAGTACCGACACGGAAAACGTGAGTAGTGACATCTAGCTTTTCTAATAATGTTTTATAGTAAAGCGTATAGGTGCCATAACCCGTTAACATGATACCGCCATCAGGTGACATAAAGATCTTATCGGCATAACTTGCAAGGTAGTATTGGCTTTGACTGTAATGACCGCCATAAGCATAAACAGGTTTACCGGATGCTTTAAATTCTTGAATGGCTTTTGCAATGTAACGCAGTTTTGTCAGGCTCGTTTCTGGCATGTTTTTAAGATTTAATACAAGGCCAGTGATAGAGCTATCGGTAGTTGCAGTGCGGATGGCTTCGACAATATCGAATAAAACGTTTTGTTCAACAGGTGGTTGCCCCATCACATCACTAATAACGTTATCTAATGGATTATCATAGTTTTTCTGCTCAACAATCGGGCCTGATAGGTTTAGTACCAGCGCCGATGCTTCTGGCTTTTCAGCGTTATCATCGTTATCACTAAAAGCAAAAATAATGGCACCTACAATCAGTAGGAAAATTAAGTTAAGAATAAACTTACGGGCAAAGTTGATTAACTTCCAGATTGTTCTGAAAAACGCTCCAATCCCTTTGAATATGGCTTTCATGGATGCTCTCTTTAATGATTCTTGAGACATATCGTATCGTACTCATTAACTAATTTCAGTAAATTTACTATTAAGAAGAGATATCAAAACAAGGTATTGAATAAATAGCCGTATTGTTAGTCATCCAAGGCATAAGAAAAGTGCGCGAAAGCACAAATGTTAACTTAATGTAAACAAATGTTTGAAATGGCATAACAGGGTTAATATACTGGTCAGACCATAATAAAAAGAGAAGCAAAAGCCATGGACAATAAAGCATACCCTCATTTGTTAGCGCCATTGGATCTTGGTTTTACTACCCTACGAAACCGTGTGTTAATGGGCTCTATGCACACAGGGCTTGAAGAATCACGAGATGGATTTAAAAAATTATCTGCGTTCTATGCCGCACGTGCGCGTGGTGGTGTAGGACTAATTGTCACTGGCGGTTTCTCTCCCAACTTTCGTGGGCGACTACATCCGTTAAGTGCTGAATTTAGTTCATCACGTGCAGCTCGGGCACATAAAAACATTACAGATGCAGTACATAATGAAGGTGGAAAAATAGCGCTTCAGTT
The DNA here is from genome assembly GCF_003026095.1 of Photobacterium sp. GB-72. Lineage (NCBI taxonomy): Bacteria > Pseudomonadati > Pseudomonadota > Gammaproteobacteria > Vibrionales > Vibrionaceae > Photobacterium > Photobacterium sp. GB-72. The sequence continues at coordinate 111,920 of NZ_PYNV01000002.1, forward strand.
ATTACATGCAGGGCGCTATGCAATGTCGCCTTTTGCAGTGAGTGCCTCTGCTATTCGTTCTCCAATTTCTAAATTCACCCCAAGTGAAATGTCTGAACGTCAGATTTTAAAAACCATCAATGCTTTTGCAAAAAGCGCCGAGCTTGCTCGCGAAGCTGGCTATGATGGGGTTGAACTGATGGGATCAGAAGGCTATCTGATTAATCAGTTCATCTGCCAGCGTTCGAACTTTCGTTATGACGATTGGGGTGGGAGTTATGAAAATCGAATTCGTTTCCCACTAGAAATTGTGAAAGCGGTTCGCGCGCGAGTTGGACGTGACTTTATTATTATCTTCCGTCTTTCAATGCTGGATTTAGTCGAGCAAGGCAGTACTCATGAAGAAGTAGTAATGCTTGCAAAGGCTCTAGAACAAGCAGGTGTAACCATTTTAAATACCGGCATTGGTTGGCATGAAGCACGTGTTCCGACGATTGCCACGCAAGTCCCACGTGCCGCATTTGCTTGGGTTACAGAAAGGCTTAAACAAGAAGTCTCTATTCCTTTAGTTACCTGTAATCGTATTAATACCCCACAAGTGGCTGAAGATATTCTATCGTCAGGGCAAGCTGATATGGTATCGATGGCACGACCGTTCCTTGCCGATCCTGATTTTGTCGAAAAAGCCGCGCAAGATCGCGCTGATGATATTAATACCTGTATTGGATGTAACCAGGCCTGTTTAGATCATGCTTTTGTTGGTAAACGTGCGAGTTGTTTAGTTAACCCTCAAGCGTGTTATGAGACCGAACTGGTATTAACCCCGGTAGCACAAAATAGAAAAGTGGCGATTGTTGGAGCTGGACCTGCTGGAATGGCGTGCGCTGTTGCTGTTGCAGAGCGAGGTTTTACCGTCGATGTATTTGAGAAAAATGACCATGTTGGTGGGCAATTTAACCTTGCGATGCAAATACCAGGAAAAGAAGAGTTTAAAGAAACGATTCGTTATTTTACTCGTCGTTTAGAACAAACAGGTGTAAACGTAAAACTTGGTTACACTGCAACAGAAAATGATTTAGCTAACTATGATGAAGTGATCATCGCAACTGGGGTTAAACCACGTATTCCACCTATTCCTGGCGTTGATAACCCGAAGGTGATTGATTATCAAACTTTGATTAGAGATAAAGTACAGTTAGGACAAAAAGTCGCTGTTATTGGTGCAGGTGGTATTGGGGTTGATGTATCTACCATGCTAACAGAGCCTGAAAATCAAAATCTTGATCAATGGCTTGAAGAGTGGGGGATTGATAAAACATTGACTCATGAAGGTGGCTTATTACCGCATGATGAATACATTAGCCCGCGACAAGTATGGTTAATGCAGAGAAAACCGGGCAAAGTCGGTAAAGGTCCGGGCAGAACAACAGGCTGGATCCACCGTAGAACATTAGAAAAACGCGGTGTTGAACTGCTTGGTGGGGTTAGTTATGACAAAATCGATGATGCAGGTTTACATATTACTGTTGAAGGACAATCTCGAATATTAGATGCCGATAATATTGTACTTTGTACAGGTCAAACATCGGTTGAAGAACTGTCAGAAAAGCTCACTGAGCAAGGCATTAATGTTCATGTGATTGGCGGTGCGGATGTTGCCGGAGAGGTAGATGCTAAACGTGTAATTCGTCAAGGTGTTGAATTAGCTGCAAAGCTATAAACAGTAATTAAAGCATTATTGCTCCAAAAGGTGAGGTTTATATCTCACCTTTTTTATATTTTAAAAATAAAAAACTGTAAAAAGCTATTTAAATAGATTTATTACTATTTTTATTTAATTGTCATACTTATGTGTTTTTTTTGATTGTGGGTTATATTTCATTAATTATTATGATGTTGGTCATTAAAAACATACATAAAGACTATGCAATGAGTTTTTATGATTCTTATTTGGTATAGTTGTTATCATTTATTGACTTATGAATATTTAAATAATGCCCTTCTATAGATGTAAAGCTTTACAAAACGTATGTTTAGTTGGTTTTTTTTGTCTGTTTTTTCTCTCCGGTTGCAGTATGCCTGGAATGCATTTGAATATAAAAAATAAAGAGATAAAAAACACTAAAAATGAATCTATTTTGAACAAGGTAAATATTTATTATTTAGATAGTAGTGTGATAAACAAAGTAAGAAAAAAAGAAGTAAAAGCTAAGACGAATGAACAGTTACAAACTGATATAAACAATTATAGTTATATTGTTGGCCCCACTGATGTATTAAATATTACCGTTTGGAATCATCCAGAGCTAACAATTCCGCAAGGACCAGATCGTACACCTGAAGAGGCGGGTACTCGCGTGCATGCTGATGGGCGTATTTTTTATCCTTATGTTGGCTTTATTCATGTTGCAGGACACAAATTATCTTATATACAAAGTGTGTTAACAAAGAAGTTAGCTAGATACATTGAAATGCCACAAATTGAAGTTTCAGTCGCTGCCTATAAATCAAAACAAGTTTATGTAACAGGCTCAGTGAAGCTTCCTGGAGAGCAAGCTATTACAGATAAGGCATTAACATTATTGCTTGCTATTAATAAGGCTAGGGGGTTTAGTGCTGATGCCGATTGGCATGATGTTACAGTAACAAGAAATAATAATGTTATTCATTTATCGGCTTACGATCTTATTCAAAATGGCGATTTAACTCAGAATATTTTATTAAAAAATAATGACATTATACATATAGCTAATAATGACGATTTAAAAGTATTCGTAATGGGGGAGGTGAATAACCCTCAAACGCTTCAAATTGACCGTTCAGGAATGAATTTAACTGAGGCGCTCAGTACCGTTGGCGGGATTAATGAAATTAGTGCTGATGCTGAAGGTGTCTTTGTTATTAGAATGAATAAAGAGGATAAAGAGAATAAAGTTGCAGATATTTATCAACTGAATATGAAAAGTGCAGCAGCTATGATTATTGCCAATCAATTCGAATTAAATCCTCAAGATATAATCTATGTTACCGCATCACCAATGGGAGGGTGGAATAGAGTAATGGCGCAGGTTTTACCAACCATTACAAACTTTACCACACTCACTCAAGGTGTGAATTATTATACGGATCTTAAATAACATGATTAAATTAAGGATGAAATAAGAATGGATAGTAACAGTAATTTAAATTATGATGAGCTTGATTTAATAAATTTATTTAAATCGCTACTTGAATCTTGGAAACTGATTTTAAGTATCACGTGTTTTTTTACTATATTAGGTGTGCTCTATGTGAAGTCAACACCTTTAACTTATCAAGCTGTAGCAAGACTACAAGTAGAGACACAGCATCAGCACTTAGATTTTCACGTGAATGATATTTCAAACTTATTTATATCACAGTCTACAGCAAATACAGAAATAGAAATTATTAAATCTCGTATGGTGCTGGGGAGAACTGTTGATAATCTAAATCTAACGTTATATTCCTCACCCATATTTACGCCTATCATAGGTAAAAAGATAGCGTATTTTTTAGGTGATGTACCTGAGATTAAAGTTTCACTATTGATAACACCTGAAAATGATAATAAATCAAGTGGTAATAGAGGTGGTGAGTATATTGTAAAAATAAGTGATGCTAAGAAAGGGTTATACGATTTCTTTAATAAAAATAATGAACTGATTTTCTCCGGTGAAGTTGGAAAACTAGTAAATAAAAATGGATATCAGTTACTTATTTTACAGCTGAATGGTGAGGTTGGGCAGAAGTTTATCATTAAGAAACTTAATCGTTATAATACGGTATCATCTCTTAGAAAAAGCTTATCTATAAAGGAGTCTGGCAAAGACACGGGTATTTTACAGCTCTCATTAGTAGGTAGCAATCCTCTGCGGATGGAGACTATTTTAAATGATATCGCTAATAATGAGTTGGCACAAAATATCGATCATAATGCGCTAGAAGCAGCTAAAAGTTTAGCTTTTATAGAAAATCAGTTACCTGAAGTTAAACAAGAGTTGGATATTGCTGAAAATAAACTAAATGCATTTAAAGTGTCTAGCGATTCTATTGATATGGATTATCAAGCTAAGTCGACACTTAATATTTTAGCATCAGTTGAAAGTAAATTAATTGATTTGGGTTTCAAAGAATCTGAAATATCTAAATTATATACCAAAGAGCATCCTGCATATGTTTCATTATTACAACAACAAAGGACACTACTAAAAAGAAAAGCTGAATTAGAAAATGAAGTTAGCGCTATGCCTAAAACAAATCAAAAAATAATTACGTTAAATCGTGACGTGATGGCAGCTCAACATATATATATATCGCTTATTAATAAAGTTCAGCAATTAAGAATAAGTCAAGAAAGCACAGTTGGTAGTGTAAGATTAATTGACTCAGCAGAAACGTCACCAGTTCCAATTAAACCTAAAAAAGCCCTTATCGTTGTTCTCACTACCTTACTTGGTGGGATGCTTTCTATTGCAATTGTTTTATTAAAGAAAACTGTTATGAGTGGTATTGATGATCCTCGTCAAATATCATCGTTAGGACTTCCTCTTTATGCAACTGTGCCATACTCCGTTAATCAAAGTAAATTACTTAAAAAAAGTAAAAGCAGTCGTGAATTTAATGAAGAGGGGATGTTACTTGCGTGTCTTTATCCTGATGACTTAGCGATAGAGGCAATAAAATCGTTACGAACAAGTTTATATTTTTCAATATCTACTGCGAAAAATAAGATAATAATGATTTCAGGTTCAAGTCCTGATCTTGGTAAGTCATTTTTATCGAAAAATTTAGCCATAGTATTTTCTCAAGCTAAAAAGAAAGTATTATTTATTGATACTGATATGCGAAAAGGAAAGAGTACTAAAGTATTTAATTTAAAAGGTAAAAATGGACTTTCTGAATATTTAAGTTATCAAGGTAATTTAGATGAAATTGTACAAAAAGCTAATATTGATAATTTAGATGTTATTTCTTGTGGTTGTATACCCCCCAATCCTTCTGAGTTACTAATGGGAAATAGGTTGTCTGAATTAATGGAGTGGGCTAATGAAAACTATGATATTGTTATTGTAGATACCCCATCATTATTAGCTGTGACTGATGCAGCATTAGTTGGTAAGTATGCAGGGGCTAATTTCTTAGTTGGTCGATTTAAAAAGACATCTATACATGAAATTGAAGTAGCAAAAGAGCGATTTAATCATGCTGGCGTAGAGATCACCGGCTTTATACTTAACTCGGTAGAGAAAAAAATCAGTAATACCTACGGATATTATAATTATAGTTATGTTGATAAATAAATATTTTTAACTAGCGAAGTCCTAAATATCCTTAATAAAGAATAAGATATTTATCTTATCCTTTATTATGTTACTCTACGGTTACTTTCACATATTTGATGTATGCATTTCTTAAACGTTGAGTGTTTGCTTTGAAGTAAGCAGGAGAAAGTCGGCCACGGTTCTCATATTGACGAACAATATTATGCTGAAGATCCGATGAAGCCCCTAAACCAGAGTTTAAGTTATTGTGGCTTTCACCGACGCGTGTTTGCAATGAGTATACAAACTGATCGATACCACGTACCTGAGCATAGTTAGGCTTCATATCACGCCAAGGTGTTAATGGGATGGCAATACTAACGGCAACAAAGTCTTCATATTCACTACTACCTTTTGCTTTCGAAGTTAGGTAGTTAATACTTAATTTAGTATCTCCTAACCAGTGACTAGAAGTTACACGTGCACCGACATCACTTTGGAAATATTCGCCTGCTTGAAGGCCTAATTGCCAGTTATATTCTGGAAGTGAATAGGTATAGTTAGCTAATACACTTTGTTTATCTGCAATTTTTCTTCCTCGAGCATCATATTCGTCTTTAGATATGAATTTACTCGCTTCAAAACCCAGCATGTGATCGCCTTGTGGTGAGTACCATTGTGTTTCATTTATCCCTCCCCAGTAGCCGCCCATCATGTAGCCACCACTAAATTGAGTAATGATATTTTGTGGCAGTTTAAATGCTTGATGAAGAAGTGCACGGTCAAGCTTGTTTTCAAACGCTTGCTGATGCCATAAGCCACCTTGGTCAAAATCGTCACTATTATCAATAGGTACCATATAACGCAGATCAACAGCGGCACCTTGCCATAGTGGGGTATAAAGGTTGGCAGCAAGTGCGAGAGAATAATCAAAGAAGCCATATTCTGTTGCTGTTCGGTGATTTAATGCGGGAGATAAAATCACTTGGCTACGACCAAAACCGCTATTCATGGTTTGGTATAACCAAGTCGTTTGGTCAAAGTTAGGCTTTGCACTTATGGTGTTAAAGCTAAGTTGCTTACAAGGGATATCTGATTGAATAAATTCACGATAACATTGTGTTTCCGTGTTTACTGCAAACATTGGTAATCCGTTAGTCAGTAAAATTAGCTCAACACTTTGTTCTTGGTTTTGTTGGACAAGAGCCTTGCCATCTGATTTTTTAATGAGTCGAGCAAGATCACTAAAGGCGCCGTCGCCAGCTTTGCTAGTAATAATACCCAGAGCATCAGCGCGTACCAATCAAATGCTTGAGAATGAATTAAAGCATTATGAGTATCACATTGGTCCGGGAGATATTTTAAATGTCACTATTTGGGAGCATCCTGAACTAACGATCCCTGCGGGCTCTTATCGAAGTGCCAGTGAAGCGGGTAACTGGGTACATGCTGATGGCACTATTTTTTATCCTTATATCGGTAAAGTAAAAGTGGCTGGTAAAACCGTTACCAAGGTACGTAAGGAAATTGCCCGTCGATTAGCCGCTTATATTGAAGCACCATAAGTTGATGTAAATGTCGCCTCGTTTCGTTCTAAAAAAACCTATGTTACGGGTGCTGTAAAAAATCCTGGGCCGCAAGCAATAACCAATATTCCATTAACACTACTTGACGCGGTGAATAAATCGGGTGGTTTAGCAAAAGATTCTGATTGGCGTAATGTAACCTTGACGCGAAATGGCAAAGATCAACAAGTCTCTTTGTACGCTTTAATGCAACGTTGTGATTTAACTCAAAACCGTTTATTACAAGATGGCGACATCGTTCATGTGCCAAGAGATGACGCGCAAAAAGTCTTTGTGATGGGTGAAGTGAATAAGCCGCAGTTGTTAAAAATTGATCGTGCAGGCATGAGCTTAACAGAAGCACTCAGTAATGTGGGTGGCATTAATGAATTAGAAGCCGATGCGACTGGGGTCTTTGCTATTCGTTCTAAAGAAACCGCCAAGCCTAATGATCCTATTGCAGACATTTACCAGTTAAATATTAAAGATGCGACTGCACTTGTTATTGGAACTGAGTTTGATTTAAAGCCTTACGATATTGTGTATGTAACGGCAGCGCCAATTGCGCGTTGGAATCGTGTCATTAAACAATTACTACCGACGATTACCGGATTTAATAGCTTAACTGAAGGTGTTAATCGTTTTGTCTATTTGAAGTAGATAAAACGTCGAATTTAAAACAGCAGTTAAATAAACCTATATTGACTCGAATGGAAAATGATTCATGAGTTTAGCTCAAAATTTAACGAACAAAGCGACACCTAATAATAGTGATGAAATAGATCTTGGTAAGCTATTTGGAATATTAGTTGATAACCGTTGGAATATTATTGTTCTCACCTTACTCTTTACTTTTATTGGTATTACTTACGCACTTATTGCAACACCAATTTATAAAGCCGATGCCTTAATTCAAGTGGAACAAAAAAGTACAGGTATGCCAGCCCTTGGTGGCGATATGGCTGATCTTTTTTCTTCCGAATCAACAGCCACCACTGAAATAGAAATTATTAAGTCTCGTATGGTATTAGGCGAAACCGTCGATAAGCTGAACTTAACGATTGTTGCTACGCCTAATTACATGCCCGTTATCGGAAAAGGCTTGGCAAGGCTTACAGGAGACAGCGAATCTATTGCTATTTCTCGATTCCTTTTACCCGATTCAGCGCTACAAAGTGGTTATGTATTAACGGTTACTAACAGTAAAGACGGTGATTACATGTTAGCAAATGCTGATGGCCGAGAAGTACTAAAAGGACAAGTCGGAAAGCTGGCTGAAAATAAAGGTATTAGCTTATTAGTCACCGATGTGAACGCAAAAAATGATGCGACGTTTACTTTAAGCAAAATTAGCCGACTGGATGCGATTCAAAGCTTACAACGTGATTTATCGGTGAGTGAGCGAGGAAAGCAAACAGGTATTCTTCAGCTTTCAATGACAGGGGAGAATCGCACTAAAATAAAAGAAATATTAAATGACATCAGTCAGAATTACTTTTTACAAAATGTAGAGCGTAACTCTGCCGAAGCTGAAAAGAGTTTAGTGTTTTTAAAGAAACATTTACCTGAAATTAAAAGCCAATTAAATAATGCTGAAGACAAACTTAATCATTATCGTCAATTAAATGAATCAGTTGATCTTAATTTAGAAGCAAAATCAGCGTTAGAAGTGATGGTAAATGTTGAGTCACAGTTAAATGAACTTACGTTTAAAGAAAGTGATATTTCACAGCGATTTACGAAAGAGCCCCCAGCATATATTGCTTTATTGGATAAACGTAAAACCTTACTATCAGAAAAAGCACGCTTAAATAAACGTGTAGAGAAATTACCGAAAACACAACAAGAAATTTTACGCTTAACCCGTAACGTTGAAGTTAATCAGCAAATTTACGTTGAATTGCTAAACAAAGTCCAAGAGCTAAGCATTGTAAAAGCGAGTACTGTCGGTAACGTGCGTATTTTAGATTCAGCACAAAGCTATTCACAGGCAGTGAAACCGAAAAAAGCCTTAATTGTGGTTCTTGCAACACTACTAGGCAGCATGTTGTCGGTTGCTATTGCTTTACTTCGTGCAGCGTTCCATAAAGGGGTTGAAACGCCAGATCAAATTGAAGAAATTGGCTTACCTGTTTATGCTTCAATTCCATTATCTGACTCACAAACCGAGCCACTGAAAAACAAAAAGGTAAAAACTTAACGGTAGAGCAAACCTTGTTAAGTGTTTATAACCCCGCCGATTTATCGGTTGAAGCACTACGAAGCTTACGTACAAGCTTGCACTTTGCGATGATGGAAGCAAAAAATAATGTGCTAATGGTATCAGGCCCTAGCCCTAATATTGGTAAATCGTTTGTATCTGTAAACCTTGCCTCAGTGATTGCAAAAGCGGGCCAAAAAGTATTAGTGATTGATGCTGATATGCGAAAGGGCCGAATGGAAACACAATTATGTACAGATAATAAACCAGGCTTGTCTGATTACTTATGTGGCAAACAAGATTTTAGCCATGTTGTTCGTGAAACGGATGTGAACGGTTTAGAATTTATACCTCGTGGTGATACGCCGCCAAATCCATCAGAGTTATTAATGCACCCACGTTTTAAAGCATTAATTGAGTGGGCAGGGCAGCATTACGATATGGTGATTGTAGATACACCGCCTATTTTAGCGGTAACCGATGCTGCTATTGTTGGCGCCCATGTAGGAACCACCTTATTAGTGGGTCGATTTGAGCAAAATACCGTTAAAGAAATCGAGGTTGCCAAACAACGCTTTGAACAAAACGGCATTGAAGTGAAAGGCTTTATACTTAACGCCATTGTTCGTAAAGCAAGCAGCACCTACGGCGGAAATTATGGCTACTATAATTACAGCTACGACAGTAAGTAGCTTTTTAATAGCTTTAGAAAGTCGTAAGTTGTTGTTGTCTTGTTATGATTAATATCCGTTTGAAAAATGAACGTTTAAATAGAGTTCACTAGTGAAAAGAATGACATAACTATCACTTACAGATAGGATACCTTTCCTTATTGGAAATGATATAATACCCTTAAAAATACGACTGGAAAGATTTAGCTGCTAATTGGTAATAGCATATAACCAATGGGCGGTAGCGTGCCTATATCAGGCTAGTTGGTGGTATTTCTACCCTAAAGCGATTTAGTTTGCTATATGAATTAGGTTGTTTATGAAATTTTTAAGGCCTATTCCCCTAAAAGCCCGAAATCTCAGTTTTTAAGTGATTTTTCAAAACATTAGCCGAAATGCTAGTGTTTTTTTATGTCTCAAATTTGGCAAAAAGCGTCTCATAGCCATCAAAAGTCTGACGATGAAGAATGAAAAAATTCAACTATTAAACTGGAATAACGCCCAAGCATAGGCAATAAAGAAAGACTGAAGCGTCTTAAATACGTGAATAAAGGATATGATTATCTCACCACAAATCATCTCACTAACAGTAAAAAACACAAACCATCTCATTACAAATAGAAGTTGGCTGTCATATGAATAGTGCTTACATCGTTGTCTTTATAACGTCATTCCTTACGTTATTTCTTATGCGAAAGGTCGCCAAAAAGATTGGTTTGGTGGATAAACCGAATGCCCGAAAACTCCATCAAGGGGCGGTGCCTTTAGTGGGGGGGATTTCCGTGTTTTTAGCACTGTGTGCTGTTTTTATCATATATCTGCCTATGAACTTAAATCTGGTGCTGTATCTGTCATGTTCAGGGGTGTTAATTGTACTGGGCGCGCTTGATGATAAGTTTGATTTGAGCTTTAAAATTCGTTTGTTTGTTCAAGCGGGTATTTCGCTAGCAATGATCGTCATTGGTGGTCACAGTTTGCATAACCTCGGTTATTTAATGGGCAGTGAAACCATCGCACTTGGTGAAGTTGCAGGCTCTATCATTACCATTATTGCTGTTATTGGTGCCATTAATGCCTTTAATATGGTTGATGGTATCGACGGTTTATTAGGGGGATTGGCATCGGTGACCTTTACGGCGTTAGGCGTCGTGTTCTTTACCAGTGGTAATGAGTATCTCGGTACGTTTTGTTTACTGATTGTTGCAGCACTAATCCCCTATATTTTATTAAATTTAGGTTTCCTGTTCGGCAAACGTTATAAAATCTTTATGGGTGATGCCGGCAGCATGTTCATCGGCTTTTCTGTGGTATGGATGCTTATTCGAGGCACGCAAGAGCCTAGCATTGATGCATTTAAACCGGTCACTGCACTTTGGTTAATTGCGCTACCGTTAATGGACATGGCAACGATCATGATCCGTCGTGTACGTAAAGGGCATTCGCCATTTAAACCCGATCGTGAGCATTTACACCATATTTGTCAGCGAATGGGATTATCACCGTTAATGACGCTATTTGTAATTTGTTTGATGGCAAGTATTTGTGCGGTTGTAGGTCTTTGGGCAGACATGAATGGCGTTGAAGAATCGACCATGTTTATAGCCTTCTTAGGGCTATTTGCTGTTTATTTTACAGTGATTAACCATATTTGGCGTATTACTTCGTGGATTAATAAGTTACTGGGCAGACCAAGTTCGGTAATATCTACTTCATCCAATAATTAATAATATAAATCAACTAATAATCATTAAGGATAAATTGTGAAAATTTTAGTTACAGGTGGCGCTGGTTTTATTGGCTCTGCTGTGATCCGTCATATTATAAATAATACACAAGACGAAGTAGTTAATGTTGATAAGTTGACTTATGCAGGTAACTTAGAATCGTTACAAGAGGTTGAAGATAGTCAACGTTATAAATTTGAACAAGTTGATATTTGTAATCGAACTGAGTTAGATCGCGTATTTGAACAACACAAGCCAGATGCAGTTATGCATTTAGCAGCTGAAAGCCATGTTGATCGTTCTATCGATGGACCAGCAGCCTTTATTGAAACCAATATTATTGGTACTTATACGATGCTTGAGGCAGCTCGCCAATACTGGAATAGTTTAGATGAAATACGTAAATCAGCTTTTCGCTTTCATCATATTTCAACTGATGAAGTGTATGGTGATTTGGAAGGGACAGATGACTTATTCACAGAAACGACATCATATGAACCATCAAGCCCATATTCAGCATCAAAAGCATCAAGTGATCATTTAGTGCGAGCATGGTTACGTACTTATGGCCTGCCAACAATTGTGACTAATTGTTCAAATAACTATGGTCCGTACCACTTTCCAGAAAAACTGATCCCATTGATGATCTTAAATGCTTTAGACGGAAAGAGTTTGCCTGTTTATGGTAATGGTATGCAAATACGTGACTGGTTATATGTCGAAGATCATGCATCAGCACTTTACACCGTCGTGACCAAAGGTGAAGTTGGTGAGACATACAATATCGGTGGTCACAATGAGAAAGCCAATATTGAAGTTGTTAAAACTATTTGTTCTTTGCTTGAAGAGTTTGTACCTAAAAAACCTAATGGTGTTAAGAAGTATCAAGAGTTAATCACGTATGTTACAGACCGTCCAGGCCACGATGTTCGTTATGCCATTGATGCTTCAAAGATTGAGCGTGAGCTAGGTTGGAAACCTGCTGAAACTTTTGAATCGGGAATTCGTAAAAGTGTTGAATGGTATTTGAATAATAAAACATGGTGGAGTCGAGTATTAGATGGTTCATACAGTCTTGAGCGTTTAGGTACAGCGGTTAATAAGGAAGTGAAGAAATGAAAGGGATTATTTTAGCTGGGGGATCTGGTTCTCGTTTATATCCAATAACTCAAGGTGTATCTAAACAGCTTCTTCCAATTTATAATAAACCGATGATTTACTATCCTATTTCAACGCTTATGCTCGCTGGAATTAGAGATATTCTTATTATAACGACTCCTGAAGATAATGATTCATTTAAACGTCTATTGGGTGATGGGTCAAAATTTGGAATTCGGCTCTCTTACGAAATTCAGTCATCACCAGATGGTTTAGCACAGGCTTTTTTGATTGGAGAGCAATTTCTTGATGGAGATAGTTGTTGCTTGATATTAGGTGATAATATTTTCTTTGGCCAGTTCTTTACTCAATTACTACGTAATAGTGTAGAAACAAATGATGGTGCAACAGTTTTTGGCTATAGAGTAAAAGATCCTGAACGATTTGGTGTTGTAGAGTTTGATAGTAAAAAACAAGTACTATCTATTGAAGAAAAACCTGAGCACCCCAAATCGAATTATGCCGTAACTGGTCTCTATTTTTACGACAACAGTGTTGTAGAAATGGCAAAACAGGTTAAACCTTCAGAGCGTGGCGAACTCGAGATAACGACACTTAACCAAATGTATCTTGAACAAGGGAAATTGAAGACGGAAATATTAGGACGCGGATTTGCTTGGTTAGATACGGGAACTTTTGAAAGTCTTCATGAAGCATCTTCATTTGTTAAAACAGTGGAAAATGTACAAGGTCAGGAAATTGCCTGTATTGAAGAAATAGCATGGAAAAATGGTTGGTTATCCAAAGAATCTGTTCGGGAAAGAGGACTGTCAATGTCTAAAAATGGATATGGTCAATATCTTTTGAATTTAGTTAATACAGATGATTCGAGTGACAATGGCTACTATAAAATATGATAAAAACCATTTGACGGAACTACTTTTACGGTCTTGGTCATTAACTGAGACAAAAATGTCCTCTTTGGCTGAACACTTTGATTGGGTACAAAGACTCAATGATGAAACTAAGGTTGTATTGAAACGAACATCGCTTTCAGAATGTGGTGATTGGTATTATGATGTGGATGTTGGGGAGATCCGTAATTCAAGAGGAACTTTCTTTAAAATAACAGGTGTCAGAGAATCCTTGAATGGTAAGACACATACAGAGCAACCGATTATTTTACAACAAGAAATTGGATTTCTTGGTTTTTTGTGCAAAGAAATTGATGGGGAACTGTATTTTCTTGTACAAGCGAAAATTGAACCTGGTAACGTCAATAAAATACAACTATCCCCGACGATACAAGCAACAAGAAGTAATTTCGAGCAAAAGCATGGTGGTAGACAACCGCAATATCTAGAATATTTTGTAAATGCTAATGATGATAGCGTCTTGTATGATCAAATTCAGTCAGAGCAATCATCTCGATTTTATGGTAAACGAAATCGAAATATTATTGTCATTACGCAAGAAGATATTCAAATTAGTGAACGATTTCGATTCATGACCCTAGGTCAGCTCAAAGCTCTGATGGAAGTTGATAATCTTGTTAATATGGATGCTCGTACAGTGATATCGTGCTTACCATATGATGCACAGATAGTGAGTAACTGGCCGTCTATTTTTACAGATAAAGCATTTTATAATTCTTTAGCAAACTCCAACGAGAGTGAATTAAAGCGAGTCATTCGTCTGTTGAATGACAAAAAAATGTACTCAAATCGAACCAAAGCTCTAGTGAAACTGAATAGCTTGAAAGAGTGGCATTTAGACGATTTTAAGGTATATGGTGTTAATAAAGCATTTAAAGTAGGTTTTTTTGAGATTGAAATTGAAGGTCGAGAAGTAACAAGATGGCATCAACCGTTGTTTGAAGCTATTGGAATGGCAACGCTTGGCCTTTTTACTACTGTCATTGGTGAAGAGAGAAAATTTTTAGTCAAGCTTACCGAAGAAGTGGGGTGTTTTGATGAAGTTGAGTTGGGTCCAACAATTCAAATGGAGCCCAATCATCATTTTGATAGAAGTAATGCTGTTGAATTATTGTTTGAGCGTTTATATAAAGCTGGTGACCAAATTTCACATAATGTGATTCTCTCCGAAGAAGGTGGGCGTTTTTATCATGAGCAGAACAGAAATGTGATTATCGATGTTGATACTAAATACTTGTCAATGCTAGAAATCCCTGAGAATTATATTTGGGTGTCGTTTCAAACATTAAATCAACTAGTGAAATTCAATAATATCTTGAATCTTCAATTACGAAACTTGCTCAGCCTATTGAGGATCTAATTATGTCAATTAATATTGCTATATTGGGCGCTGCGAATATAGCTTTAAACCGATTTATGCCTGCTTTAAAAGCAATTAATTCGATTAATTACTTAGGTGTAGCCTCAAATTCGCAAAATAAAGCGGATACTTTTAAGCAAATGTTTGGTGGGAGAATTTTTGCTTCTTACGATGAGGTAATAAATTGTGCTGAAGTTGATGCTGTTTATATCCCATTACCACCAAGTTTGCATTATGTTTGGGCGAAAAAAGCACTCCTAAATAATAAACATGTATTTTTAGAGAAACCTTCGGTTTTAGAGAAAGAGCATGCATTTGAGTTAGTAGATATTGCCAACAAGCGTGGATTGGTGTTAGTTGAAAATTATATGTTTGAATATCATGCACAGCTTACTAACATAAAATCAATTATAAATGAGGGAAGTATTGGTGAACTTAGATTTATCAACAGCCAATTTAGTTTCCCTTTCCGAGGAGCAGAAGATTTTCGCTATTCGAAATCAATGGGGGGGGGAGCATTATATGATTGTGGTGGCTACCCAATTAAACTTTTAAGTTTATTGATGGGCGATAATATTCAGGTTGAGCACAGTAAACTTAATATTGATGAGCGCTTTGGTGTGGATACTAATGGTATTGTATCACTGTCGAATTCAAATGGCGTTTTAGGGCAAGTATATTTTGGTATGGACGATGTGTATAGATGCTCTGTTGAAATTGTGGGGTCAAAGGGACGTATTGTATCTAACCGAATATTTACAGCTCCCGCGGATAGCGATATTTCGGTTGAAGTAACTGTGAATAATGAAATATCTCAACATACTCTCAGAGATACGCAATTTACCAATATTTTGGAATACTTCAATCAAGCTATAAGTCAAGTTTCACTAAGAAAGCATGCATATACTGGGCTGCTTAACCAAGCAACACTTATTTCACAAATTAAAAAGTATCAGGAAGACCATGAAAATTACTAAAACGGAACTCGATGGTGTACTTATTATTGAACCGAAGATCCACAGAGACGATCGAGGTTACTATTCGGAAATTTATTCTGAGCGAAGTCTTTCTGATAAAGGTATTTCTTTTCGTGCGGTACAAGATAATCATATAAAATCAAAGAAAGGTACGTTACGAGCAATTCACTTCCAAAATAACCCTAAAGCACAAGCGAAACTAGTTCGATGTACAAAAGGTAAAGTGAATGACTTCATAGTTGATTTAAGAAAAGACTCACCGACGTTTAAAAAGTGGATAATGGTAGAGCTCAATGCGGAGAATGGACTCCAAGTACTTATCCCGTCAGGTTTTGGTCATGGTGTTCTTGCGTTGGAAGACGATACAGAGGTCATGTATAAAGTCGATGAGTTATACCATCCAGAGCATGATAGAGCTATCTTTTGGGCTGATCCTGAACTAAATATTGAATGGGGAATAGAGTCGCCGTTACTGTCAGAAAAAGACAAAAACGCACCGTATTTGAAAGATAGTGATGTGAATTATTGATTATGAAAACGATTGTTATTACTGGTGCCTCTGGTTTTGTTGGTAAGGCTTTATGTAAAAAAAATTTGTCTGAAGGCAATCGTGTCGTTGCGATAGTAAGAAAGAAAGATAGCCTTAATGAATTTATTGATAGTCCAAATCTTCTTGTGATTGAAGCATCACTAGAAAATTATAAAAGCCTTGAAAATGATGCTCTTTTTTCTGCCGACGTGTTTTATCATATTGCTTGGGATGGTACATGGGGAAGCGCATTTTCTGATTATGAAAAACAACTAAAAAATGCCATATACGCTTGTGATGCTTATCAATTAGCATCGCGTCATAGAGTATCACGATTTATTTTAGTCAGCACAATCAATGCTTACGAAATTCACCACTATTTACACAATCCTACGAAAAATCCACGTATTGCTTGTATTTATGGTACGGCAAAAATTGCAGCTCAATTGATTTGTAAAACACTTGCACAGCAGTCTGACTGCAAGTTTGTGTTGGCCACTTTACCCTCAATCTTTGGTCCTGGTGATTATTCAGGAATGGTACAAAATATATTGATTAGTAACTTTTTGGATAATATTTCTCCGAAGCTAGTCGAGGGTGAGTTTAAATATGATTGGGTCTATATTGATGATGTTGTAGATATGCTAATGCTTCTCTCATTAGAAGATTTGAAAAGTGACTCTTATTATTTAGGAAATAGTGAACCTGGAACGTTTAAAGATGTGGTTACACAAGTTAGAGATGTTTTAAATCCAAGCGTTGAACTTCAATTCGGTTCATTTCCAGATGTCAATGCAATAGATTATAATTTAATAGATACTAACAGAGTCTATAAAGAATTTGGGTATCTTATCCAATCTGACTTTGAACGCTCGATAAGGGAAACAGCGAAATGGTTACAGAAAAAAAAATAAACGTCCAAGATTTTGATGTTGTAGTTGTCGGTAGTGGGTTTTCGGGTGCTATATTTGCGAGAGAATTAGCTGAAAAGCACAATAAGAAAGTACTCGTTGTTGAAAAGCGTCCTCATATTGCTGGTAATATGTATGATGAATATAACGAGCACGGTATTCTAGTGCAGCAATATGGGCCACATTTTTTTAATACAGATAAAGCTTGGGTACTTGAGTTTTTAAAAAAATATTGCGAGCTGATTCCACATGCTGTCACAGGAAGAAGTGAAATTGACGGTAAATATGTTCAATTGCCTTATAACTTTCAGACAATACAAGATTTGCTACCCTTAAATGAAGCTGAAGAGCTTTACAAGTTAATGAGAGAAGAGTTTTCAGGAGAAGATCGAGTTTCAATCTTCTCTCTTCTTGAAAGTAAGAATAAAAAAATCCACGATTTTGCAGAATTACTGTATGAAAAAGCATTTAAGCCATACACAATGAAGCAGTGGAATCTAACAACAGAGCAAATTGACAAGAGTGTCTTAAACCGTGTGAAGTTTGCATTAAACTTTGACTCTAGATACTTAAATAAAGATTTTCAATATTTACCAAAACATGGATTTACAAAGTTATTTGAGTCTATGTTAAATCATCAAAATATAAAGATAATCTGTGATTGTGACGCATTAGCACATATTTCTATTATTGAAGATACTGCTTATTATGATGGAGAGTATGTTGAATCAATAGTTTATACAGGCCCTATTGATGAACTCTTTAATAGAGAGTTTGGGATATTACCTTATCGTTCGTTAGAGTTTACATATGAAAGTGTAAAGACAACGGAACATTTACTACCATCAGATTTTGTATCATATCCTCAAACTAATACTTTTACTAGAAAAACAGAGTATAGAAGGTTTAACTATGAGATAACTGGTCAAGAGTACACAACGATTGCAGCTGAGCATCCTTTAGAATATAACCCAGATGGTCAGGTAGGAAATGTACCTTACTATCCAACGATTACATCTGATAATTTAAAGTTGCTCAAGAAGTATCAAATTAAGGCAGATTCGATAAATAATTTGATTCTTGTAGGTAGATTAGCTGAATATAAATATTTTAATATGGACTTAATTATTGAAAATGCATTCCATAAGTTTGAATTATGTAAAGAAAGATTTGGTTGGCTAAATAAATAGCAATACATTCTACTATCAAGTATCTGCGAGAATAAAAGTTGATAAAAGATGTAACAAAAAAAGATGTAGCAATAGGTTTCTTTTCTCAGTTATTAACTATCGGCTCTGGAATTATTATAATTCCAATTGCCATAAAATACCTGTCAGCACAAGACCTCGGCTTATGGTATGTGTTTACAACTCTCATCTCATTGGCTTATCTACTTGAATTTGGTTTCCTGCCAACTATAAGTCGTATGACATCATATGTGTACGGTGGTGCAAAAGAATTAAGAGCTCAAGGTATCCCAGAACAAGGGAAAAAACTTGAACTACAAATTCTAAAAGATTTGCTAGAAGCATCAAAACAACTCTATGCACTGGTGGCAATATTGGCCTTCATTGTATTGTTTTTTTTGGGGACTACTTATTTAGATAGTTTTCATGAATTTGGTAAGAATCAAGAAATAGCATGGTATGTTTTTCTGTTTATAAGCGTGATAAACCTATACTTTACGTTTTATAATGGAATAATAATTGGTAGGGGAGAGCAGCAAGTAGTCTATTATATAAATGCAAAATCAAAGGTCATAATGTTAGCTGTATCGACAGTGATGCTGATCAATGATTATGGGTTATTATCAATGGCTATTGGTACGCTGTGTTCAACTTTGTATTCTAGATATGAGCTTAATAAGCATTTATATCGTTCTGATGAAATGCTTGAAATTAAATCAACGGGACTAAAAAAGAAAGAAAACTATATAAGAGTATTATTTAGCGCTTCATATAAGTTGGGTTTGACTAGCTTAGGTGGTTTTCTTATATTAAGAAGTAATATGCTCTTGGCTTCATCATTCTTAGGATTGAAAGTTGCAGCAAGCTATGGTTTAACCGTCCAAGCTATTAATATTTTAAGTAGCGTCAGTTCGATGGTTTTTGAGTTAAATCTTCCCAAATTTAATAGCCTTCAATCTTCTGGTAAGCGTACAAAATTAGCAAGTTTAGTTCCAAAAACTATTTTTTTATCATTGTGTTCTTATACATTAGGAGCGGTGGTTTTATTTTTTATCGGAAGTGAAATACTAACGTTCATTTCTTCAAATACTAATATAGTTGAAAGCTCAATATTATTGCTAATGCTAGTTATGTATTTTTTGGAATTATCACATTCGTTGGCTGCGAGATATCTTACCACTCTAAATATAGTTCCATTTTTAAATGCAACAATTATATCTGGAGTCGCAATTGCTATTTTGGGCTACATTGTTGTAACTGAAACTAATTATGGTTTGTTTGGGTTAGTTGGTATACAGACGCTCGTACAATTATCTTTTAATAATTGGTATTGGCCGTTAGTAATGATAAAGCATTTAAGAGGTAAGCGTGAATTTTGATTTAAACCATAAATTTAATACTTTTGAAAACAACGCTGGAATTAAGTCATCTTTAATCATTGAGAATTGTAAAAGGGAAAAATATGATGTTTCGATAATGATACCTACTTATAATAGGCCTGTATTATTGTTAGAAACACTTTTTTCGGCAATTAAACAAAAGACATCACTGTCTTATGAAATAGTAATTATTGATGATACGCCAGAATGTGTAATCAACAATGATATTATCAGTATAATCAATAATGAAAATAATTGTGCCATTCGTTATTTTCATAATGATACTAATATTGGACTTTTTGGTAATTGGAATAGATGTATAGAACTTGCTCGTGCTGAATGGTTCACTATACTCAATGATGATGATATTCTAGCTGACTCATGGTTAGATGATATGATGGCCTTGAAGGATAATAACTCTTTTGTTGGTTGTCGGTGTAAACGATTTACTGATATTAAAGAAATATCTTCCTATTTTCAGAGTGGTTATTTTAGAAAAGAAAAAGTTAGACATAAAATTGTCCCTATTGAACATTTATTTTTTGGTATGTGGACAAACGGTACATTAGGTACATTATTAAATAAAAAGATCGCTCTAGATATCGGTGGCTTTGATGAGAAATTATATCCAATGTCCGATTGGCATTTTTATTTTAAATATGCGAATGTAAAAAAGCTGAAAATAATTAATGAAAATTTGGTATTTAATCGTTGGCTGGAAAATGAGTCGATGAAGTTAGATGTAGTAAAAGGACAAATTAAAACAAATTTAGAGTTTAGAACTTTTCTATTAAGAAGCGATTTATTAAGGTTAAGCCCTATAAAATACATATCTTACAGGTTTATTGGTCATGTAATAATGGCTAAGGCAATGAGAATAGCAGAGAAAGAATACTCTACATTTTCTTTCTCCAAAGAGTCAAAAAGAATTGGTTTTTCATCTTTATATCTCAGGGTTATTTCTTTTTTTCCATATGGGAAAATAAAAAAGATAATGAATATTTTATAAGGAACTCTCTCTATTTTTTAGTGAGTTAGGTCTAATTATAACCATTGTATATTCGCCAATATGAATAAGGAGGGTGTTTATATTTAAATGCCCACTTTAAAAAAGAGGAGTTAAATTAATAAGAACCTCTTTTTTATTGTTTCTCTTTTTGTTAGGATTATATACTCATTAATTTGAAGCTGCTGACTGAATGCTTGAGTTGATTCTTGTGATAAATAACGTTATTAACCACTATTTTAGGTCTTAATTTATTGTCTCGTAGACAATCTTTAATATGTTGACGAACTATTGTTTCATGGTTCAGAAGTAAATATGTAATCTTTTCAAGATACCAGTAATTACTGTCATGAATAAATGCGTTTATATAGTCACGAACATATTTAGCACGAGTTTTGTATAGGCCATTCTTGTTTTGTTGTTTCGTCAGCAATTCTTCATGTTTTAACCATGACCGTTATTCTATAAAAAATCAATTACCTTTGATGAGCAGGGTATATACTTAGTTATTGACTTTTAATATAAAATTACCTGTTAGAATTATGAGTATTTCTTCTTTCTCGGTATCAAAAGTTTTATGATATCCGTGATAAGTGTATTTAAAAGTACTGCGTGTCAAAATAATTTTTCTGTTTTATGATTTGATTTATATCAACTGTACTTATTAATTGTTTGATAAAACTTTATAATTAATAATCTAACTATTTATTTTCTATCGTTATTATTTTATTCATGTGTCATGTAACTATGGTGTTCGGGATAATTATATCTGATAGGAGAATTCACTTTATATTTATTAGAGAAAATAATTTGGAATTTATAACTATTTCTAATTATGTATTAGTTACTCATGAGACTATTCCTGCTTATTTGGTGTTGTTGACTTATTTTGTCTTTTGGGTGTTGTGTGGCTTAATAGCGGAGAAAAGTAGAATAGGTGCAAGCTTACTTTTTTTCGCCTTTTTTTCTTTAATAAGCATTTTTTATTCTAATAACGGACCAGACAAGGGTAGTTATGCGACTATCTTCCTTCATTTGAAGGATTTTTCTGACGTATTTCATTACACTAACACTATTGACTCACCAGTATATTATATTAGTATGGTTTTTACTAAAATGCTGGGGATGTCATATGATACATTCTTTATTTTTCAGAATCTAATAATAACCTTTGTATTGGCTTATGTTATATCGAAACAAAGACAAGGTGTTCACCTTGCTTTTTATCTGATTTTTAGTCATTTTTTGATACCTTTTTCAGTACGAGGCCATCTTTTAGTTTTAACTTTTCTTTTCATAAATACAAAACAGTCGAAGATATTTTGGTCACCTATCTTATTATTTATACACCCTTTAATTTCAATTTTTCCTTTGCTAGCATTGAATTCAGAAAATATATTGAAGTACAGAAAGCTCTTTCTTATCCTTTTTTTATTAGTTGCATTTCTTTGTACTGGATTTTTTTATTCAAAGATGTATGCATATATAATTGAATCAGCCATCTATGCTAACAAAGTAGCAATTATTCCTTTAGGGGTGATACTTGCCTTATTGCAACTTTACGTATTTTATCCGCCTTTAAAAGATCATGTAAACAGCTTAGAAAAAGTACTATTATTTTTACCTTTGGTTTCGTCTTGTTTAGCTATTTTCTTTCCTATGTTTGGACGACTTGTATTCGCTTTTGATGTTGTTTATATCATGTTGGTTATAAAGTACAGCGTAAGATTAAGCTTTATGAAAATATTTTTATTAACGCTATTTGCATTTGTCAGGTTTGCTAAAAATTATTTGATAATGAGTTATTTTATATTATGATATTTACATTTAAAAATCCCAAAAATTTAGAGGGTACTGGGATTAACTTCCTAAGAACTTTAATATACAAATATATAAAAGGCAGTACTCAAACATCTAGCCTTTTACTTTTGAAGCGGAGGTTTACAAAAAATACTGAAAAGGCAATTTTTTGCCCTGTAGGAGTAAAATGTTTTTTGTCTAAACCTGGTGATGTTATTCTTTTACCAGATGATTCATTCAGATCGATATCAAGTGTCGCGAAGGTAAGGTTTTTTAATAAAGAATACGCTAAAGCAGCATATCAATATGTAAGGTTGTTCTTTTATTTTTTATTATTTACTTATCTTAAAGGCAGAAGATTATTGACTGTGTCCAAAGAAGACCAGCAATCACTACAGAAAAGGTTTATCAGGCATGATATTGATTATGTAAATCATCCAATTCAAATGAAAATAAATAAATGTAAGCCAAAGAGCTTATCATCATATGAATTCAATGATATGTTATTCTTAAATTTACAAGACTTTTATACTTGTTCTCCTCAAAGCTTCTTTACTGAAAATCATGATTGCTTATTTAAATTATCTAAGCTAGGTTTTCACGGTTCTAATGCTAAAAATTGGAGAAAAATTGCAAAAATCAAAGGTTATCATAATGTTACTGATTATGATTTCGTAGAAGATTTTCCAGAATTTATTAAGGGATTTGATATTGTTGTTATGCCTCTGATCGCTGGTGCTGGGGTTAAGAATATTATGCTGAATGCGATATACTTAAACGTTATGGTTTTCGGGACGAAAGAGGCGTTTTCAGGTGTTCCAGAGGAGTTATATAAGCCATTTTTAGTTAATAGCATGAATGATATTAATTATAGAATATTGAATAATTCATCATTTGAATTGGAACGCCATTTTAGTAAATTGAGAAGTTTTATAGTTGATGAACATTGCTTAGACAAATTTGTATCAAAGGTTTTAAAAAATGACATGTAAAGTTTATGTTGATGGTGGTCTTGGAAATCAGCTTTTCCAAGTAGCTTTAGCTATATATTTAAATAAAATTAAAAATAAAGATGTCATACTAGATGTTTCGTTACTTGAAGGTAAAAAACAACATGGCGGTATAGACTTTAGATTCCTTATCGATATCGAAGATTCTATAAAAATAGAGACTGGTGATTCATTAGATACTATTTTGGTATCAAAAGGTTGGGGTGCGAAAATGTTTCGTACCTTTCTCAGAGCTTTAAGAGTTAAAAAAATATCAAATTTCCTATTATATGATTTTGATGCTGAATCAAAATTTAGCTCTATAGATTTTAACTCCGCTTCAAATAATTACCTAGGCTACTTTCAATTCCCTGATGCGGCTTTATTAGTTAAAGATATTATGTGCTCTAAAATTGCTGAACTACGTAATAAGGAGTTGTCGAGTGTCAGTTGTAGCAAATATAAAGATAAAGTCGCAATACATATTAGGCGAGGAGATTTTCTAGAGTCTAAATGTAGAAAACACGGTACAGTTGATATTGATTATATTAATAAGGCTATGAGTTTATTTGGCAAAGAACAAGAGTTTATGGTTTTTTCTGATGATATTTCATGGTGTAAAAGTAATATAAATGCACGAAATGTATCTTTCTCCGATGAGAAGTCTGCGTATTGTGATTTTTTAGCTATGACTCTTTGTAGTTCATATATTTTAACAGCGAGTACATTTGGATTTTGGGCTGCTTTTTTTAGTATAAATTCAGAAAATAAAATGAATGTGGTTATATCGAAAGATTTGTCTGCAAATTTTTTATCAAAAGAAAATACTAATAAATTAACTTGGAAATGTGAGTATGTCTAATTTTTTCAGTGTCATTATGTGTGTCAATCGAGATGATGGCTATTTATCTGAAGCTATAGAAAGCATTCTTATGCAAGATTATGAAAATTTTGAGTTTATAATAGTTGCTAATAATTGCTCTGATGATTTGTGGAATAGTCTATTAATACTAGATGATAGAAGAGTCAAAGCCTTCAGAACAAATGTAGGGCAATTAACATTTAACCTGAATTATGCGCTGGATAAAAGTAAAGGTGATTATATCGTTCGTATGGATGCTGATGATATCTCTCTTCCAGATAGATTAAGTTATCTTAATCATTATTTAGGCACAAGTTCGGAAGTTGATATACTTGGAACTTCTGCTTTGTTTGTTAATGAACTTGGCGAGGAGTTATATTCATATTGCCCACCGTTAGATAACATTAAAATGAAAATGTTGTTTAAGAATCCTTTTGTGCATCCAACAGTTGTTATGAAAAAGAGTTTTCTCATGAAATTGAGAGGCTATTCTGGAGGTTTTCAATCAGAGGATTATGACCTTTGGCTACGAGCACGTCGTGATGGGGACGTGGTATTTAAAAATACGGATAAGATTACTTTAAAATATCGTATTAACCAGAATCAGTCTCGTGGTTCAAAGTTAGCATATGCAGAGTCTGCTTCTTACTTGCTTAGAGAGTTCATTATTGAGCCATCATTTATTAAGTTTTTTTCAATATTTGTTTCTACTTTAAAAGCTTTTATAAGAGGTCAATAAGGTGCTGGTGTTTCATGCGATAGTAAATACATTCACATCTAAAAGATTTGTCGAGCCTTTAGTTAAAGCTGAACAATTAAGGGGGTTAGATTCGCAACTAATTATAGACCCAATTGGAGGGGAGAATAAATTTTTAAAAGAGCTTACTGTCCGCTATAAAATCTTAAGTTTTGATTTTACATTAAATCCTGTTTTTTTCTTTTTACGATTATTTAATCTTGTTAAATTTATTCTTTTAAATAAACCTGATGTCATAGTATGTCACATGACGAAAGGTGCTTTTATTCCCCTCATCGCTTCTCATCTTTGTAGGGTTAATAAAAGAATATACTATAATCATGGTGTGCCATACCCTGCTTATAATGGATTTATGAGGTTTGTATTAAAAACAATTGAACGTATCAATTGTTTTAATTCAACAGAAATTATGACAGTTAATGAAAGTCTTAATGATTATATTCGGCCATTAACAAAGAAGAATATATCATCATCTATCCCAGGCTCAGTTAGTGGAGTGCCTAAAGAATTTCATGACTTCAACTATTCTTATGATAATTTTTTGAACGATTTTAATATAACTGAAGGCTGTAAAACCTTTCTTTATGTTGGTCGTCCTCATAAAAGAAAAGGTTTTCATTTACTATTAGATTGCTTTTCAAAAAAAGAACACCGTAATGATTTTATTTTGTTAATTGCAGGTTGCACTCAAAAGGATATAGATGATTACTTTGGACGCAATATAAAAAACGTAATTGCTTTAGGAGTTATATTAGATCTAAGGCCTTTATATGAAATGAGTGATTTCATCTTGTTACCTAGTTATCATGAGGGGTTTGGTCTGTCAATTATAGAAGGTATGACTCTTGGTTGTGTACCTATAGTATCCTCTATTAAAGAACTTGATTTAGTTTGTGAGGGCATAACATCTTTTCGTTTTGATTTAAATTTGGATGACTTTGAAGTTGCGATTGAAAAGGCGCTGGTATTGGAATCAGATCAACTTAATATATTTAAAGAAGAGGCTATTGGTAGTAGCAAAAAATATAGTGAAGAAATAGTCACAAATAATTACATTAGAATTTTGTATGAATCATAGGATACAACATGTTTAAAAAAGCGTTTATAACTGGAATTACAGGACAAGATGGCTCATACCTTGCTGAGTTGCTGTTAGACAAAGGTTATGAAGTTCACGGTCTGATTAGACGTGCATCTTCATTTAATACAGAGCGTATTGACTCTGCAATAGCACATCACGGGAATATTCATCTTCATTATGGTGATTTAACTGATTCATCGAATCTCATTCGATTAATTAAAGAAATTCAGCCTGATGAGGTATACAATCTAGGCGCAATGTCTCATGTAGCTGTATCTTTTGAATCGCCAGAATATGCTGCTGATGTTGATGCAATGGGGACCATTCGTTTACTTGAAGCCATTCGTATCAATGGTCTTGAGAAGAAAACTCGTTTCTACCAAGCTTCAACATCCGAGTTGTACGGTGAAGTACGTGAAATCCCTCAGCGTGAAACTACACCTTTCCACCCGCGATCTCCTTATGCTGTCGCTAAAATGTATGCTTACTGGATTACGGTTAACTACCGTGAATCTTACGGCATGTACGCTTGTAACGGTATTTTATTCAACCATGAGTCACCACGTCGCGGTGAGACCTTTGTAACACGTAAGATTACGAGAACTATAGCTAACATTTCTCAAGGTTTAGAATCGTGTTTATATTTAGGTAATATGGATGCACTTCGTGATTGGGGACATGCAAAAGATTACGTTCGTATGCAATGGATGATGCTACAACAAGATGTGGCCGATGATTTTGTTATTGCGACAGGTAAGCAAATATCAGTGCGTGAGTTTGTTCGTATGTCTGCAAAAGAAGCGGGTATTGAACTTGAGTTTACAGGTGCTGGTGTTGAAGAGATTGCAACTGTTACTGCAGTTGATAGTAAAAAAGCACCAAACGTTACCGTCGGAGATGTGGTTGTTCGTGTGAGTCCTAAGTTCTTCCGTCCTGCAGAAGTTGAAACCTTGCTAGGCGACCCAAGCAAAGCAAAAGAAAAGTTAGGCTGGACACCAGATATTACCGTTGAAGAAATGTGTGCTGAGATGGTAGCAAACGATATTAATAAAGCCAAACAACACGCTCTACTTAAAGCTAATGGCTTTGATGTGGAAATATCTGTTGAGGATTCATCTTCATTTTCGAAAGCGATTGATGAGCTGTTGGTAAAAGCTCATGGTTTAGCGGGTGATGAAAAAAAGTAATGGCCATGAAAAAACGTATTTTTGTTGCTGGTCATCGCGGTATGGTGGGTTCAGCGATTGTTCGTCAATTATCTCAGCGTGACAATGTTGAAATCATTACGCGTACACGTAGCGAGCTCGATTTATTAAATCAACAAGCAGTCAGTGATTTCTTTGCCGAAGCACGTATTGACGAGGTATATCTCGCTGCAGCAAAAGTAGGAGGTATTCATGCTAATAATACTTATCCTGCTGATTTCATTTATGAAAACTTGATGATGGAATGTAATATCATCCATGCTGCTCACCAAAACGATGTTCAGCACCTGCTATTTTTAGGTTCATCGTGCATTTATCCTAAGTTGGCTGAGCAGCCAATGACCGAATCAGCATTACTTACAGGCACGCTAGAAGCGACTAACGAACCGTATGCGGTTGCAAAAATTGCCGGTATTAAGTTATGTGAATCGTACAACCGTCAATACGGTCGTGATTATCGCAGCGTGATGCCAACGAACTTATATGGTGAGAACGATAACTTCCACCCTGATAACTCGCATGTAATTCCAGCCTTAATGCGTCGGTTTCATGAAGCGAAGTTAAACAACGACAACGAAGTGGTCGTGTGGGGTACTGGTACACCAATGCGTGAATTCTTGTTTGTTGATGATATGGCTGCGGCTTCTATCCATGTGATGGAATTAGATAACGAAACTTATCAAGCCAATACTCAACCAATGCTATCACACATTAATGTGGGTACTGGTGTTGACTGTACTATTCGTGAAATGGCAGAGACCATGGCAAAAGTCGTGGGCTTTGACGGTGATGTGATCTTTGATAGCACTAAGCCGGATGGTACACAGCGTAAATTAATGGATGTGAGCCGTCTTGCTGATTTAGGTTGGCGCTATAGCGTGAGCCTAGAAGAAGGTTTAACGCATACCTATCAGTGGTTCTTGGCAAACCAAGATAACTTTAGGAAGTAATGATGACACAACGGTTAGATACACACACATTCCAAACCGTTGTGGCACATACCCCGCTTATTTCGCTTGATTTAATCGTTGAAAATGCAGAGGGTCAGGTGTTGCTTGGGCAGCGCCTGAATAAGCCAGCACAAGGTTATTGGTTCGTCCCTGGTGGGCGCGTATTAAAAGACGAAACCTTGGCAACAGCATTTTCTCGATTAACGAAAGAAGAGTTAGGGGTAGAGCTACAATTGTCTGATACGGCCTTAATTGGTCCATTTGAACACTTTTATGATGATAACTTCTCGGGTGATGATTTCACCACGCATTATGTTGTATTGGGTTACCGTTTAAAGCTTGATGTACCGCTGACGCAATTACCCAAAGAGCAGCATGGCCACTATCAATGGTTTGATGTGACAACTTTACTTGATGCTGACAATGTTCATTGTCATACCAAGCTTTATTTTATCTAAACAAAAGAAGAACGGATTATGCTTCTACCTGTAATCATGGCAGGCGGCTCAGGTAGCCGTCTTTGGCCGTTATCTCGTACCCTTTATCCTAAACAATTCTTAGCGTTAACCTCGAATGCAACCATGTTGCAGGAAACGGTTAAGCGTCTTGATGGTATTGAGCATCAAGCGCCATTACTGATTTGTAATGAAGAGCACCGCTTTATTGTGGCTGAGCAATTGCGCAAAGGCGGAATAGATAATAGTGGGATCATCTTAGAGCCTGTTGGACGTAATACCGCTCCAGCTATCGCCCTTGCAGCACTTAAAGCCGTTGCCAATAATGAAGACCCATTATTATTAGTATTAGCAGCT
The DNA here is from genome assembly GCF_003026095.1 of Photobacterium sp. GB-72. Taxonomy (NCBI): domain Bacteria; kingdom Pseudomonadati; phylum Pseudomonadota; class Gammaproteobacteria; order Vibrionales; family Vibrionaceae; genus Photobacterium; species Photobacterium sp. GB-72. The sequence continues at coordinate 141,179 of NZ_PYNV01000002.1, forward strand.
GACCATGTTATTCAAAACACCGATGCTTTTTTATTGTCAGTCCAACACGCTAAAGCAGAAGCTGAAAAAGGCAAACTCGTCACTTTTGGTATTGTGCCTACACACCCAGAAACAGGCTATGGTTATATTCATCGTGGTGAGGTATTAAATAATAATGCTTATTGTGTGGATGCCTTTGTTGAAAAGCCTCAATTAGAGACGGCGGAAACATATGTTGCCAGCGGTGAGTATTATTGGAACAGCGGTATGTTCTTATTTAAAGCGTCTCGCTACTTAGCTGAGCTTGAAAAATATGCTCCTGAAATATCGGTTGCTTGTAAGGCCGCAATGCATGATACCAAGTCTGATTTAGACTTTACTCGTTTAGATAGAGACATTTTTATGGAATGTCCCGATGACTCTATAGACTATGCAGTGATGGAAAAGACACGAGATGCAGTTGTGGTGCCAATGGATGCGAACTGGAGTGATGTAGGTTCTTGGTCTGCATTGTGGGAAGTCAATGATAAAGATGCGTCAGGCAATGCGACTCGCGGTGATGTGTTGGTTGAAAACACAAATAACAGCTATATCTACTCACAAGATAAGTTAGTTGCCACTGTTGGGGTTGAAGATTTAGTTGTGGTTGAAACTAAAGATGCGGTACTTGTGGCGCACAAAGATAAAGTGCAAGACGTGAAAGGCATTGTTGGTCAGCTTAAACAAGCCAACCGCTATGAATACTTGCAACACCGAGAAGTGTATCGCCCATGGGGAACACATGATGAAATCGCAGAAGGTGACCGATTCCACGTTAAACATGTGATGGTTAAACCGGGTGAGTGTACTGCTACTCAAATGCATTACCACCGTGCTGAGCACTGGGTGGTTGTGAAAGGGACTGCCAAAGTAATCAATGGCGATAAAAGCTATTTACTGACGGAAAATGAATCAACGTATATTCCTATCGGTTCTCCGCATTCGATAGCGAATCCAGGACAAATCCCTTTGGAGTTAATTGAAGTACGTTCTGGTGCGTATTTATCGGAAGATGATGTGGTGCGTGTTGAGGATTATGGAGTAGGGTACTAATGATGTTAGTGTCAAAAGAGGTTATTAAAGAATCGGGTATTCTATTTGGTACCAGTGGTGCTCGAGGATTAGTTGAACAGTTCACCGCTAATGCTTGTGCTGCTTTTACTCATGCATTTATTACATCTATTCAAACACAGTTTGAATTTCAGCAAGTTGCTATAGCGATTGATAATCGACCAAGTAGCCCGGCAATGGCACAAGCGTGTGCCAAAGCGATTGAGCAGTTAGGGCTTGAGGTTATTTATTATGGTGTGGTACCAACCCCCGCATTAGCATACGTGTCAATGCAAGAGAATATCCCTTGTATTATGGTCACAGGTAGTCACATTCCTTTTGACCGTAATGGTTTAAAATTTTACCGTCCCGATGGTGAAATCAGCAAAGCGGATGAGCAGGCTATTTTAAATGCCACGGCTGAATTCGAATCGATTACAGATTTACCAGTCTTAACTGTAAGTAATAAAGCGGTAAGTCAATATATTCAGCGCTACACTTCATTGTTTGACAGCCAAATGCTGGCAGGTAAACGTATTGGTATTTATGAGCATTCAAGTGCAGGTCGCGATTTGTATGGACTACTATTTAAAGCATTAGGTGCTGAAGTCATTGCTTTAGAACGTAGTGATGAGTTTGTACCGATTGATACGGAAGCAGTATCGGATGAAGATAAGCAAAAAGCGAAATTCTGGTCAAAAGAATATAAGCTTGAGTTTATTTTCTCAACCGATGGTGACGGTGACCGACCATTAGTCGCTGATGAGAACGGTGATTGGTTACGTGGTGATATTTTAGGTTTATTGTGTGCTGATACGATGAATATTGATGCACTAGCCATACCTGTTAGCTGTAATACCGCTATTGAAAGCTGTGAGCGTTTTAACCATGTAACGCGTACAAAAATAGGTTCACCTTACGTAATTGCTGAATTTGATGTGTTATCGAAACGATATGACTCAGTGGCGGGCTTTGAAGCTAATGGCGGATTTTTATTAGGCTCAGATGCTTTAGTTAATAATAAAGCGATTAAAGCATTACCAACACGTGATGCAGTCTTACCTGCACTCATGCTGTTAGCTGCAGCAAAAGAAAAGCCAATATACGAGTTAGTTAATGACTTACCTCTTCGTTTTACACACAGTGATCGCATTCAGAATTTTGCGACTGATAAAAGTTTAGATATTTTAAATAAAGCTAAAGATGATACTTCCCATTTTCTGCTGCAATTAAAATGTGATGAAATTGAAGTTGAATCAATTGATACAACAGACGGATTAAGAATTAGTCTTGAGAGTGGGAATATTATTCATTTCCGCCCATCAGGTAATGCCCCAGAACTTCGTTGCTATGCTGAATCGTCTACAGTTGATCATGCCATTTATTTAGTTAATCATGCACTAGAAAACATTCAACGTATATCTTGTTAAATTTTTACCTAAAAAACAGCCCGATATTAAATCTAATATCGGGCTGTTTTTGTTTTGGATGTTAGTCAGGTTTCGCCACGCCACCAGTGCGTATTAAATTAGAAAATAGACAGCCATCGCAGCGATCAGCGTTAAACATAGGAGCGTAAATTTCAAACAGAAATCGTCAGGCTCAGTTCTCGTTAATATGTTGAACTAAAATCTGTGATGTATTGGAGGCCTTAGTGCCTAATAAACCGTAAGGGGTTAAGGCATACCGTAATTTGATCACTTATGTGGATGATCGTCCTGGTCATGATAAACGCTATGCGATTAATGCATCCAAAATTTTTCAAGAACTTGGCTGGACGCCGCAAGAGAGTTTTGAAACGGGTTTAAGAAAAACAGTCGAATGGTATTTAGCTAATCCATCATGGTAGCTAGCAATGTAATAGCAGTCAAAGAGTAAGTTTTAACCAGCAAATAGTTTGAGTAGTTAGATTAATACTCACTCTGTTGTGTATTGATGGCTGAATAAAAACTGAAAAAATTGGTGTTTAATCGGAGTAAAACCCATAATAAATATTCTTTGTGAGTATAATCACAATTAAGAGTAATATGAATTGATAGCATTCATCATATTATTATCTATTAGAACGTTTTCAGGATTTGCAATGACAAACACAAATCGCAACCTCCTGACATGGATTAGTTTTTTATCATATGCGCTAACAGGCTCATTGATTATCGTCACAGGTATCGTGATGGGGGATATTGCTAAGTACTTCAACTTACCAATATCAAGCATGAGTAACACCTTTACCTTTTTAAATACAGGTATCTTAATCTCCATCTTCCTTAATGTATGGTTGATGGAAATTGTGCCGTTAAAACGCCAGCTCATCTTTGGTTTTTGTCTTATGGTCTTGGCGATATTCGGGCTGATGTTTGGGCATAGTATCGCGATTTTCTCTGGCTGCATGTTTGTATTAGGTGTGGTGAGTGGTATCACCATGTCGATTGGTACCTATTTGATTACCCATATCTATGAAGGTAAGCAACGCGGCTCGCGTCTACTGTTTACAGACTCATTTTTTAGTATGGCAGGGATGATTTTCCCAATAATTTCTGCAGCGGTTCTGGCTCATCATCTTCAGTGGTACTGGGTGTATGTGGCTATCGGTATTATTTATCTAGCGATTTTTGTGCTGACGTTATTTGCTGAATTCCCTGTACTGGGTAAAAAAGACGAAGAAGAATTTGAAGTCATCCCTGAAAAAGAGAAATGGGGCTTAGGCGTTGTGTTCTTAGCGATTGCGGCCTTATGCTACATTCTTGGTCAGCTAGGTTTTGTTTCTTGGATCCCTGAATATGCCACTAAAGATTTGGGCATGTCGATCACCGATGCGGGTCATTTAGTCAGTTACTTCTGGGGCGCATACATGGTTGGTATGTGGATCTTCAGTGCTATTTTGAAAAAGTTCGACTTACAGCGTCTTGTCATGGTGTTATCGGCATTAGCGACAGTATTAATGTATTGGTTTAATAAAGATACTGATGCCAAAACATTACTGTATGTGATCTCTATTCTTGGCTTCTTTAGTAGTGCGATTTACACATCTATTATTACGCTAGGCTCACAGCAGACTAAAGCATCATCACCGAAGTTGGTGAACTTCATTTTACTTTGTGGCACCATCGGTACTATGTTGACCTTTGTGGTAACCAGCCCAATCGTAGAGAACTTTGGCACACATGCGGCATTAGTTACCGCGAACGGTTTGTATGCGGTTGTATTCTTGATGTGTTTCTTAGTCGGCTTTGTCACTAAACACCGTATCCATGGTCACGCTGACGCTGAATAAAAACGTACAGTAAAAAGAATATTGAAAGCCATCGTATGTAAGTACGGTGGCTTTTTTTTAATAGCAAGAATAAAAGCCACTATTGCCAGTTTTAAATATTTTTACATTATCCTAATGCTTTAATTGTCTTCATTTTAACGTCTTGTGCTTTTTGAGGTTCGCGTTGAATGAGGAGTGTATAAATAAGATCGATCATAAACAATTGCGACATAACCGTTCCGATAGAGTCCCCCTGAATGAAAGTTTGATCATCACCGGTGATCAATACATGATCTGCCATCTTTGCTACCGTTGATTGATGACAATGTGTGAGTGCTATCGTTATTGCACCTTCTTCCTTAGCTAAGGAAAGTGATTTGATGATTTCTTGTGACTCGCCTTTATGAGAAATAAAAAAAGCAATATCTTCCTTATTTAACAAGCTCGCACGTATATACATCATGTGGTTGTTGTGGAGTGATTCTGCCTTTAATCCAATACGCATTAACTTTGTGTAGGCATAATTGGCAGCAATACCGGATGATCCGATACCAAAAAAGCAAATGTCACGACAGCGAGTGATTTTATCTACAAGTAATTTTATTTCGTTTGGCTTAATAGGTGATATGGTATCGTTTAAAATTGTATTGAGGTTGTTCTTTAACTTACTAGCGACATCAATAACATCATCTGTTGTTGATAATTCAAAAGAGCCAAGATTAGGATCAATACCGTATTCTTGTTGCGTAGCGTCAACAGCAAGCGCTGTTTTGAAATCTTGGAAGCGATGAAATCCTAACTGACGACAAAAACGTGTCACGCTGGCTTCACCAACAGTAGCCTTTAGGGCGAGATCTGAGATGGAAATAGTGACGACATCATCACTATGCATCAGAATATATTCTGCTAGTTTTCGGCCCGATTTAGTAAAGGTTTCTTGGTTTTTTTGAATTTCTTTTAGTAATGATGTTGTTGAAGTCATAAAAAGGCCTAACAAGGTTAGGCCTCATTGTTATGACCTAACACATTTTAATTTCATCAATAAATGCTGTAGTGATCTGCTTTGGTCGAGTGATTGCACCACCAACAACGACGGAGTAGGCACCTAGCTCAAGGCAGCGTTTTGCTTGCGCCGGCGTACCGACATTTCCTTCTGCAATTACCGGAATAGAAACAGCATCAACGACAGCACGTAAGAATGAAAAATCATGGTTGTAAAGTTTCATTCCTTTCGTTTCAGTAGTATACCCATGAAGGGTAGTGGATACACAATCAAATCCTAATTCTTGTGCCGTTAATGCTTCTTCTAATGTGGCGATGTCGGCCATCAATAACACTGATGGATAGCGCTGTCGAATGTTCTTGATCATCTCTTGAAGTGTCATACCGTCAGGACGTAACCCTAATGAGGCATCAAGCGCGATCATGTCAGGATTCGCTACCATGAGTTCATCGATTTCTTTCATCGTTGCGGTAATGTAAATGGACGAATTGTCGTAATCTCGCTTTAAAATACCAATAACAGGTAATTGCGTAACTTGCTTAATTTCAATGATGTCCTGTGGTGAGTTAGCCCGTATTGCACTGGCTCCGCCCTCTTTTGCCGCTAATGCCATCCGACCCATAATGAAACTGCTATGCAGCGGTTCATCTTCTAATGCTTGGCAAGAAACAATCAGATTATTTTTCACGATTGACAACATATTCATACTTAACATCCTACTGCTTCTTCTACTTCAGTTTTAATAATGGTGACTTGTGGTCCATAGACGATTTGGATCCCATTGCCTTTGATGATCACGGCACGTGCGCCCGTCATTTTTAATAGTGCTTCATTGACGTTTTCACCCTTGATGACGGAGATACGTAATCGTGTCGCACAACAATCAACGTCTTTAATGTTGTCGCGGCCACCCAGTCCTTCGATGATTTTTTCAGTACGTTCAGAGCCTGCAATGTTCTCGATGATGGCGCTGTCATCATCCTCACGACCTGGTGTTTTCAGGTTTTTTCGTTTGATAATGAAAGAGAAACTAAAGTAATAAAGTGCAAACCACACACTACCAATCACCGGAACCATGACCCAGTTTGTCTTTGCGTTACCCTGCAAAACACCAAATAAAATGAAGTCAATAAAACCACCTGAGAATGTTTGTCCAATCGTAATATTGAAGATATGAGCCATCATGAAAGCCAGACCGTCAAAGATGGCGTGGATGAAGTACAAGACAGGAGCGACAAACAAGAAAGCGAACTCTAAAGGCTCAGTGATCCCCGTTAAGAAAGAAGTCAGTGCAGCGGTGAACATCAGACTAGCGACGCGTGTTTTATGCTCTTTTTTAGCACACTTATAGATGGCGAATGCGGCACCCAATAGACCAAACATCATGGTAATGAAGCGACCAGACATAAAACGGGCAGTGCCTTCATAAAACTGTTGTGTATTCGGATCGGCGAGTTGGGCAAAGAAAATACGTTGGGTCCCTTCAACTAGCGTGCCGTCAACGATTAAACTGCCACCTAATGCGGTCTGCCAGAATGGAAGGTAAAAAATATGATGAAGACCAAAAGGACCAAGTAAACGAAGCACAAAGCCGTAAATAAACGTGCCGAGGTAACCAGAAGCATCGACGAGTGAACCCAGCGTACCAATGCCGGATTGGACAAACGGCCAAACAATGTACATCAAGACACCCAGCAAAATAGCACTGAATGAGGTGATAATCGGTATAAAGCGAGAGCCGCCAAAGAAGCCAAGAATTTGAGGTAATTCAATTTTGCTAAAACGGTTATGGAGACTGTAAGTCATCAATCCCACGATGACCCCGCCAAAAACCCCAGTATCTAACACTTGCATACCAAGGATCATACCTTGACCGGCATTTCCCAAGTTTTCGGTAAGAAGTTGTCCATTAAGCACCAATAGCGCATTAATGGTCGCGTTCATGACAAAGTAACCTAATAGCGCTGCAAGACCTGCGGTACCTTTATCACTGCGTGCGAGTCCGACGGCTAAACCAACTGCAAAAAGGACCGGTAAATTACCAAAAATAACAGAGCCGGCACTGGCCATGAGCGTGAAGATACATTGCAGTAACCAAATATCGAGAAAAGGATAAGCTTGCAATGTATTTGGGTTAGAAAGTGCGCCCCCAATACCGAGCAATAAGCCTGCTGCGGGTAATACGGCAATGGGTAACATTAAGGATTTTCCGAACTTTTGTGCTTGTTCAAAAAAGCCATTTTTGATGCGGTCTAACATGGTGAAAAACTCCGTAGAATTAGAATTGTCTTTGCATGTTGCGATAAGTGGAGTTTATTTTCATTTTAAGATGGGGAAAGAGGGACAGCTCACAGTTTTATCTGCGCGCAATTTGCAGTGTAAAAACTGTGATGTAAACACACAAAAAAAGGGGGGGATTAATGGGTATAGTGTATGTTGAATTTATTCAACGTTGCCCGTCAGCAATTTTTATCAATACGTCATGCTTTTTGCCTATTTTAAGACACTGCGATGTCATTAATGTCGTCTCATTTTTCCCATTTTTGAATAAAAGCTGTCACCGTAAGATTTTGATTTTATAGTTATAGATTGTTTTTAAAGGGGATGTGGAGGTAGGGGGGGGACGGGGTAATAGCCTAAGTTATTTAATTGATATATTTATCAGTAAAGAAAACAGCTAACGAATTAGCTGTTTTCTTATCGCACGATTTATACCAAATTATATAGAATCGCTGAGATAGCAATTAAGCCGATAACAGTCACGAAAATATTACTTATCTTTCCGCGATATTTCTTCATTGATTCAACATTTCTAATCGCATACATCGGCAGAATAAATAAAATCAGGGCGATCACAGGGCCTGAAAATGTTTCCATAATACCCAGTACACTTGGATTCTTTACTGCGGCATACCATACAGAGAAAAATAAAATACCAATGGTAAGTTTATTAACAACGTTAGGTTTTAGGTTGGTATGTTTGGCAATGATCCCGCTTAAACTTTCTCGTCCACCAAGGAAGTGACCAAAGAACGATGAGATGATAGCAATACAAGCAATGAAGGGACCAAATGACTCAATCAAGCCGCTTCCAGTCACATTTGCAAGGTAAGACAAAATAGAAATGTTTTGTGCCTTAGCTTCGGCTAATTGAGCGGGGGTTAAGCTGAGCGCACAAGAGAAAACGAAGAATAATACAAAGGTGATTAACATCATCGATGTGTGCTTTAAGATAAAGTCGATACGTTTACCTGCCTGCTCTCCGTAATGTCTTTTTTGGGCAACAGAAAAAGTGGAAATCGCAGCGGTGTGGCTGAATGCAAAAATGGTGGTAGGAATAGCGAGCCATAGAGTTTGAGTAAATGTTTTTGCATCTGGCATATCGGTAAAGTTTGGCATTTGCCAATTAGGGATCATATAAACCGAGATCCCAAATAAGATGAAGACTAATGGATAAACAATCACTTCAAAGGCACGTAATACGGTTTTTTCACCGGCTGTCATCACTCCAATTAGGAGGGCAACTAGAACACCAGATAGCAACACCCGCGACGGTGTAGCCATACCCATCTGATTTACCATAAAGCTTTCAACGGTATTGGTTAATCCCACTCCATAAATCATTAAAATCGGAAAAATAGATAAGAAGTAGAGGAGTGAGATCAGAAAACCGAAGCGGTGACCAAAATGTTCTTCGGCCACATCAGTAAACTCAGCTTTCGAGTTATTTGACGATAAAATAAATCGCGCCAAGCCACGGTGGGCCAAAAATGTCATTGGTCCTGCCAGCAAGGCTATAGTGATCAAAGGCCAGAAACCATTTACACCAATATTGATTGGTAAGAATAATATCCCTGCGCCAACGGCTGTGCCAAATAAGCTTATGATCCAAGTTTTATCGTGTTTATTGAGGGTGAGTTTTTGTTCTGCGTGGGTGGATATTTCAATGTTATTGGAAGTCGACATGTGATTGACCTTATTGGTTAATGTATTTGTTATAGGTTTTTTCATATCGAATACAATGTTAACAAATTGGTAATCTTTGCAGCATTCCAAATAGGAATACTTGTTACTTTGATCGCATTAATATTTTGGTTTGTTTAGATTTTATTTGTTTTTATTTTGCTGCGTGTGATTTTAATGGTTTAATATTTTGTGTTAATGGGGTTTTGAGGACGTAAAAACTCCTGCTGGAGGAGTGAATGAGATAACCAGCAGGAGGAGGGGGGGAATGCTATGAATCACGCGATAGCAGAGTCTGCATCAACGTAAGGTAAATCCAATGATGTTGCTACGCTCTCACAAGTGATTTGTCCACGGTAAACATTTAGGCCATTTAATAGGTGCTTATCGTCTTGTAGCGCTTTTTTGTAGCCTTTATTTGCCAGGTTAACAATGTAAGGCAGTGTTACATTGTTTAGTGCCACAGCTGATGTACGAGCAACCGCACCTGGCATGTTTGCAACACAGTAGTGAACCACCTCATCAACAATGTAGGTAGGCTCGCTGTGCGTCGTTGCATGGGATGTTTCTACACAGCCACCTTGGTCGATAGCAACATCGACAATTGCAGCGCCTGGCTTCATCTTCTTGATCATTTCAGCAGTAACCAGTTTCGGAGCCGCAGCACCAACAACTAGCACACCACCGATAACAAGATCTGCTTCAAGCACATGTTTTTCAATTGAGTCATTGGTTGAGTAAACTGTTTTTAGTTTACCGTTGAACTGTGCATCTAGTTGGCGAAGTACATCGATATTACGGTCAATAACTGTGACATCAGCTTGTAGACCTAATGCCATTTGTGCTGCATTTGCACCTACAACACCACCACCAATAATCACAACTTTTGCTGGTTCAACACCCGGTACGCCACCAAGTAGTATGCCACTTCCACCACGTGACTTCTCTAATGCGAATGCGCCAGCTTGAATAGACATGCGACCAGCCACTTCTGACATTGGTGCAAGTAGTGGTAGACGACCGTTTTTATCTGTCACGGTTTCGTAAGCAATACACACGGCTTTGCTATTAATGAGATCATGCGTTTGCTCTGGATCCGGGGCTAGGTGTAGGTAAGTAAATAGAATTTGCCCTTCGCGAAGCATCGCACGCTCAACAGCTTGAGGCTCTTTTACTTTTACAATCATTTCTGCTTTTGCAAAAACATCAGATGCTGTTGCTAGGATTTGTGCACCCGCATCAATGTAGTCTTGATCGCTAAAGCCAATACCTGTGCCTGCGTTGGTTTCGACAAAAACATGATGACCATGAGAGACCACTTCTTTAACTGACGCTGGGATCATACCTACGCGATATTCATGTGTTTTGATTTCTTTAGGGATACCAATGATCATAATTTAAGCCTTAATATCTGTTGTTTTGTTTATTACTTGTTATTGGAATGATTAATAGGTTAAACAAAATAACCTGAAATGTGTCACTGTTTTTTAACTAATAACCAACAAAAGAAACCAGTTTTTCGTTTGTTTTTGGTGTTAAAAACCAAATTAGACATTCGTCACAGTTGATAGTTTTCTTTGGTGGTTATTTCTTGGTTCTAATAACTGGTTTTTATTTGCTATTGTAGCATTTAGGTCTTTTGGTTATTTAAATTTTGGTTTTTATGACTTTTTATTTTTATGTTTCTTGTGTTTTTGATGTCATTTTTTACTTCTAAAGGAGGTTTTGATTTTTAATATCAAAAATCAACGTTAATTAGTTTTATATTCTGCTTGGCTAGATGAGATTTAATTTTTTGTTGATATAGCAGAGGATTGTACTTTTAGTGATGAGCTTTTTCGCAGGGATTTTGTGAGGGATAGGGCTAATTAAATGAGGAAAGTGTAGCTTGAAAGAAATAAAGAGAAGACATGAAGAACCTCGCTGCTTGTACAGCGAGGTTGCTCATTTGTTAAAACATATAAGTAAGCACTGCTTGAGCAAAGATGCCCAATGCGATAGTGGCAAACGCACCGACACTGATCACCACTGTTGAACCAAACTCTACACTTTCAACATTCGCAGATTGGTTGTGGTGGTGATATTCCTCTTTAGCGAAGAAGGCCAGTAGGATACGAAGGTAGTAAAATACGGAGACTGCAGAAGCTAATGCAGCGAGTACAACCATGCCTAAATATCCGTTGCCAAGTACACTTGCGAACAGGAAGAACTTGGCAAAAAAGCCAGCAGTAGGGGGGACGCCCGCCAATGAAAGCACAGCAATCGCCATTGCAACACCAGCGAGTGGGTAACGTCGACCTAAACCGCGATAACCTTTTAATTCACCCGTTGGGTTATGTTTGTTTAACATTGCAATCACAGCAAACGCGACCAGATTCATCACGGCATAGCTCAGTCCGTAATAAGCGGTAGCATGAACCGCTTCTGATAAAGAGGCGCTACTGTTCGGGATCACACTGGTTAGTGCCATGAGTGCGTAGCCGAAGTGGGCAACGGATGAATAAGCCAGAATACGTTTGATATTGGTTTGGCGGAAAGCCAATAGGTTACCAAACACAATGCTAAATAACACAAAGCCCCAAAGTACAAACGAGATTTGATCCCAAATAGGTTCAATTTGAATCACGAAGTGAATAACAAATGTCAGCATTGCAATTTTGGCGATACTACCAATAAATGCCATCACAGGCGCAGGTGAAGCTTGCAGTGTATCAGCCAGCCAGCTATGAAATGGTGCTAAAGCGAGTTCAAAGCATATGCCTACAAATAGCAACATAAAGCCGATCAATGCGACCATCGGCATCGCGTTAGCACTGGTGAGCGCTTTTGGTATTTCACTAATAACGATAGTGCCCGCACCAAAATAGATCAGTGCAATACCAAACATAAAGAATGCTGCAGCAACAGTGGCTGTGACAGCATACTTAAGCCCTCCTTCGATGGCTCCTTTACGTTGAGGGTTCCATGCGATGAGTGCAAACATTGGAATGGCAATGGTTTCCATTCCTAGGAATGCTGCTAACAAGTTACTTGCTGAGGCGAAGATAAATGTACCGAGTACAGCTATCAGTATCAGGGCGTAAAACTCTTCTGCAACATGCTTGTTGAGGGCTGGGTGGTTTTTAGCCAGTAATATGGTTGCCAGTCCTCCTGCTGCGAATAATTCAAAAGCAACGAGTGTGAAATGATCAATAACCACAAAGTTTTCAATATTCGCACTGTGTCCGAATAAAGAAGCCACTGACAACATGGTCGCTAATAGCACCACAATCGTTCCCATATAAGGGAGTTGTTGGTTGTTCTTACCCGGCAGAACACCTAACAGGAGGACACCTAAAGCACCTAGTCCAAGGATGGCAAAGGGTATTGCACTAATTAACTCATGAGATGACATTGATAACCCCTTCAATCAATGAATATGAACCCGAATGAATGGATGCCAGTGTTTTGGTTGATGACATCATAAGTTGCAGTAAATAGTTCGGATCTAAGCCAACCCAGAATAACCCAATGACAATGATGGATGCTGTTAGCTTTTCTCGTGCTGTCAGATCGATTAATTTACGTTGTTCATTGTCGTCAGAGATTGGCCCTAAGAATGCCAGTCCATAGGCTCTTAAGAAGTAAACCACACCTAACACTATCGAGAATGCAGCCAAGCTTGTCCAAAGAGGTGAGACAGAGAAACTACCTGCGAGGAGTAAGATTTCACCTGCAAAGTTGCCTAATCCTGGAATACCAACACTTGCAGCAACAATAAATAGTAGGAAGACGCCAATACCCGGGAGGACTTTATATAAGCCGCCCATTTCATCAAACTTACCGCTAAACCCGCGCGCTTGAAGCATACGTACAACGGCAAACAGACCTGCTACTGAAAGACCGTGAGCAATTAATTGGATCACTGCACCATTCAATGCTTGAAGTTGCCATGCAAAAATCGCTAAGACCACTAAGTTCATGTGACTGATACTTGAGTAAGCAATCACATTACGGAGATCTTTTTGACGGAAAGCGAGTAGGGCGGCGTATAAGCTACCGATTGCACCAAGTGCCATACCGATATACATCATTTGATGCATTGCTTCAGGGAAGATAGCTAAACAGAAACGCAAGATACCGTATGCGCCGACGTTAGCCATAACACCAGATAGCAGTAGTGATACCGCAGGTGCCCCTTCGCGGTAGGTGTCAGGCGCCCAAAAGTGAAATGGGAAACCTGGGATTTTAATTAAGAAGGCAATTAAGAATCCGCATACAACTGGAATAGCCAATTCACCCGTAATTGGATGGGAAGCTAAGTAGAAGTAATCAAATGTCCATACACCTGTGTTGTTACCATTAATGATGTAAAGAGCAACAAGCGATACAAGCATTAATAAAGAGCCTGTGATGGTCACAAGAACAAATTTTAATGCTGCTTGCTTGGTATCTTTACCGCCCCAGAAACTCAACATGAAGTAAATGGGAATTAACATAAGTTCCCAAAATACGTAGAAGAGCATGAGATCAAGAGCAAGAAATGCCCCCATAATGCCACTGAGTGTTAATAGCATTAGTGGGCCAAAAGCCTGCCAACGATTCACTTGGTGCCAAGCAACAAGCATTGCAACGATGAACAAGGTACAGGTTAAACCAATCAGGCTTAAGCTGATCCCATCCATGCTGACTAAATATTTAATGCCGAAGTCAGGGATCCAGTTGAGGCTTTCTGTCATGGAAAAACCATGAACTTGATGGGTGATAAATATCCAAGCTACTAACATTGACTCAATAATGAGTGTGGTTAATGTCATGGAGCGTGCAATAAATGGCAGCTTACGGCAACTTGAGCCGATAAGTAGTGCAGCTACCATGGGTAAGAAAATCAATAAACTAAGCATATATCAAACCTAAATAGCTCAAACCAAGTAAAAAAGCAGAAGAACAGAACCTGCAATCATCATAATGACATAACGAGAAAGCTGGCTGCCTTGTACATCACTAACGGCTTCGCCTGAGAGAGATAACATTGCCGCGATCCCTTTCACAATGGCCTGATTCAGCACCCATCGTTCAATAACCGTTTCTAGCAGCTTGGAAAGACCTTTGAAGCCACGAATAACCGTTAGTTTTGACAGGTCGTCGATATACCATGCTGAGTTCAGGAATTGACAATTACCGATGCCATGCCCCTGTTTAAGCTCTTGTTTTACTAAGATGTATGCAATCCATACCCCAGCAATAGCGACTAATGAGCCAACAACTTGCAGCATAAGACCTGCAGAGGTTGCAATCTCTGGCGCTGTACCTAGTTGACTGTCAATCCACGGGAGGAATAGGTGAGGGCCAAAAGACCATTCGTTAGGAAACTGCATCCAACCAATAGCGATCGAACCAACGGCTAAAATACCCGTTGAAACTTTCATCTGCCAAGGAAGACCATTATTTTTCAGGTAGCGAGGTTCACTAAATGCTGTACGGTTTTCACCATTGAAGACCATAAAGTACATACGGAAGCTGTAAATACTGGTAAATAATGCGCCCGCTAAACCAAGTGCACCCAGTAACCAACCTAAATAGCCTGTTTCCGTTGCTGCTATGATGGCATCTTTTGAGAAGAAGCTTGCAGTGATGACAGGCAGTGCGGCTAAACTTGCAGAGCCTGCTAGGTAAGTCCATTTAAGCCAAGGCAGTCGTTTGCCGAGACCGCCCATTTTGCGAATGTCATGATCGTGATTAAACATATCGATAATGACACCAGAGCTGATAAATAGCAGTGCTTTAAAACACGCATGAACAATGACGTGGAAAATAGCTAAATCATAAGCACCCACACCTAGCGCAGCAAACATATAGCCAATTTGGCTGATGGTTGAGTAGGCGAGAATACGTTTGATGTCGTTCTGCGCCAGCGCACATGTCGCGGCATAAAACGCCGTAAATGCACCCACAAGTGATACCCACCATGTGACATCAGGGACTAAATTAAAGAGCACATGATTACGTGCAATCAAGTACACCCCAGCCGTTACCATGGTTGCTGCGTGGATCAATGCCGATACCGTAGAAGGACCTGCCATTGATTCAGGCAGCCAAACATGGAACGGGAACTGGGCTGATTTGGCCATACCGCCGAACAAGAATAGAAGACAAATCGCGCCAATTAACCATAAGTTCATCGATTGCTGGCTAGCAATAGAATAGATCTCGTTAAGGTTAACGGTTTTGAACACGGTGAATGTCAGTAAGATACCAATCGCAAGTAAGGTATCGCCAATGCGTGTTACGATGAATGCTTTACGTCCTGAGTACACATTCTTTTCTTTGTTGTAGTAATGAGAAATCAGTCCGTATGAACATAGCCCCATGATTTCCCAACCTGTGTATAGCAGGATTAAATTATCCGCCATCACAAAGAACAACATGCCAGCAACGAATAGATTTAAATAGCAAAAGTAGCGTCTTTCACCAAAATCACGGCGCATGAAGGGAACGGAGAACAAGTGGATAAGAAATCCCACCCAGCTTGTCACTGTCATCATTACTAGCGAGAGGCGATCAACCGATAACCCAATGTTGACGTTCCAATCACCAACAGCCATCCACGTCCATAATTGCTGGTGGAAAGCGGGGTTAAAATCACTGGATAGCCATAGCATGCCAGTGAGTACAGCCGACACTAAGACCGAGAGTGAAGCGAGTATACCGCTGGCACGAGTCGGAAAGTGCTTGCCAAATAAGACAATTAAGGCGGCGCTGAAAAGCGGAGCGGCAGGAATTAACCATAACCATGTATTCATTACAGTTCTCCCTTACTAATTAATGTATTGCTAAGCTGGTTAAGTTTGTCGATACGGGTTGTTTTTAGGTGTTTGTACGACAACATGGCGAGCATCAAAACAACAGAAAGCTCACAGCCTGCTGCAATCATCAAAAAGATAGTAATGATTTGTCCTGTTGGATTTCCCCAATGTTGACCTGCTTCAACCGCGGCTAACGCAACGCCATTAAGCATGACTTCGATACCCATAAGTACGAACAACAGCTGTCGGCGAACAACAACAATGAGGAGGCCAATAATGAACATGGCAAAGGATAAAATTAAGATAGTCAGTGGACTCATGCGTGCTCCTCCACTTTATCATCAGTCTCTGAGTGGCGAACTTTCATTTGTGCCGCGAGATAAATCACAGCAACTAACGCACCAAGTAAGAGCGTTGATAGCGCTTCTATCGCGAGTTTGTAATGAGTAAATAAATCCGCACCAACAGCTTTAGGACTGATGGTTTTGATCGTTTCGATTGTATAGAACTGATTACCGTGATGTAGAGCGATGAAAGCCTCAACTAACATAACGGTGAGTAAGATCACCGGTAAAATGACAGTGCGATTGGCCGTGAGTGGGAAGGTGCGGCTTGTCGGACTCAACATAATGAAGAAGACAAACAACACCATGATTGCCCCGACGTACAAAATAATTTGTAACGCGGCAATAAACGGCGCACCCAATAAATAGAAAATAACAGCCAGTGCGAGTAGCGATGTGGTTAAATACACCGCACCATGCATCGGCTCTTTGACAAACAGTAAACTGATTGCTGCCAATAGCATGATGGCACTACTGGCATAGAAAATAATATTCCAAGTTAACATGAATGATGATGTCCTTATGGCAGCAGAGAGTACACATCGATCGGTGGTTTTTCATTTTCACCATCGCCGATAGCTTTACCTGTAATTGCTACACCTGCTTGCTTGTAGTAATTAAAGTCTGGGTGTTTACCTGTGCCATCAATGAGTAAGTCTTCTTTTTCATAAAGCAGCTTGTCACGAGAATATTTACCCATTTCAAAATCAGTGGTGCATTGAATCGATAGGGTTGGACATGCTTCTTCACACATGCCACAGAAAATGCAGCGACTAAAGTCCAGTTCAAATGTTTTGGCATATCGACGCTCATCTTCTCGCTCAGCCCCTTGAATGGTGATTGCATTAGCAGGGCATACTGAAGAGCATAAATAACAAGCAACACAACGTTCATCACCGTCAGGATCGCGCGTTAATACAATGCGACCGCGCCAGCGTTCAGGTAAGTCTGGTTTTACCTCTGGATAACAAACCGTATCGCGTGGTGCCCAAACGTGCTTAATGGTTGCCGCAAAAGCCCCTGTGACCTCTTGTAAAATCTGTATAACTTTCATGATTGTCTCTCTCTAATGTTGGGGGCTACATCCAGAATGTACCGACAAGGGCGGTCACAATGATGTTGACGATGCCGATTGGAAGTAAGAATTTCCAACCGAATGCCATGAGCTGGTCGTAACGTGTTCGCGGTAAGCTGGCACGCATCCATACAAAGAAGAAAACTAACAGGAAGGTTTTCAATACAAACCATAAGACGCCAACAAGCGGATAGGCTTCAGCCCATGGTCCGTGCCATCCGCCGAGGTACAAGGTTGTTGCCATTGCACCAACGAGGATCACACCTAGGTATTCACCAAGGAAAAACATCGCAAAAGGCATACCGCCATATTCAGTATTAAAACCGGCATTAAGCTCGTTTTCGGCTTCAGGCATATCGAATGGCAAGCGGTGAGTTTCTGCAATACCTGCGATTAGGAATACAAGGAAGCCAACCGGTTGAAGGAGGATATACGGTGTCGTTTGTGCATCAACAATTTGCGTTAAGCTAAAGCTGCCAGCAAGCATCACCACACCCAATACCGCCATACCCATTGCTAATTCATAACTGATTAACTGAGCAATAGTACGAATTGCGCCAAGCATGGTGTATTTCGAGCTTGATGCCCATCCGCCTAAAAAGACCCCATAAGCGTGAATGGAGCTTAATCCCATCAAAAAGAGCAGACCGATGTTTAAGTCTGCTGCCCATGAGATATTTTTACCGATAGGCAGTAAAGCAAAGCTAACAAGAATCGATACCACGACAAGGATTGGTGCTAAAGCGTAGAGCTTTTTGTCGACAAACCCGGGCATGAAATATTCTTTTGTTAGCAGTTTTGCTGCATCACATAGTGCTTGGAATAACCCTAATGGACCTGCTCGGTTAGGGCCGTAACGGTCTTGCAATAAGGCAAGACAGCGACGTTCAAATAGAACGGTATAGCCTGCAACTAAAATCAAACCAAAGATAGTGATAACCATACCGACCAGAATAAAAATCCAGTACTGTAATGAATCCATTAGGCTTCTCCCATCATGATGACCGATGCACTACCAATAATGTTTTTGATTTCCTCCTTTTTATCTACATCAATAAAAAGCTCGGAGGTGCGCTCAAGACACAGTGGTGAAGCAATATCAGCCTGAAGTAGGCGTATATCTGCTTGATTTAAAGCAACTGTGAGGTCAGCAACTTGAGAGGAAATCACCGCAGGGCGTACCAACTTCTGATCACCGCAAATAATAATTAATTGATCACCATTGCTAAGGTTTAGCGAGGCAGCCAGTTTGGGATTTATTGAAGCGGAAGATCCTGGCTTGAGAGAGCGGATTTCAGGCGCATGATCGGCAACATATCCTTCACCAAACCATTTACTCAGTGCAACTTGCGGCTGAGTACTTTGAATTGCAGGTGGATTTGTTTTCTGTTCAAGCGGTAATTGTGTGCACTTAAGCTTGTCTTTTTCGATGATGATCCCGTCATCACCAGCTTGAGGTAGCGTCGGTGCGAGCTCAGTTAACCATTGCTCGATTGTCTCAGGTGATTTCATTAAGGTTTCAATCATGTCATGAGCGTCAATCGTGGCTGTTTTTCTCGCGAAAGCCTTGCTAAAACGCTGTAGTCTACCTTCATAGTTAATCGTCATACCGTCCCTTTCTGGCCATGCTGCGAGTGGCAATAAGGTGTCGCTTAAGTGTGCTGTTTTGGTTAAGACTTTATCGATCACAATCAATTGGTCTAGCTTGTCATGCAATGCATGCCAGTGTGGATGATTGGTATTCAGCGGATCGCTGCCGACAACAACCAATGTCTTTATTTTGTCACTCTCTATTTGCGTCATCAGCTCAGCACATGAGTTTTCTTGTGCTGTTAATGCTGCATTAACAGAGCCGGCACTCGGTAAAGCAATCGCCATTTTGGCTGTAGGTGCAAGTGACTCTGTAATAGTATTAAGTAGAGAGATATCTGTAGTATTAAGCAGTTCAGCCACACCAATAATGACGGGTTTTTCCGCCTGTTTTAGTGTATTGGCAACATCTTTAATCCAGAGATCTTCCACAGCACCATCATGAACAGCTGTGTTAATTTGTGTTAAACAGTCTTGCCATTGGCTTGGTGCTAACGCTTTAACATGGCCTCGCTGAAGTTTATTCAAGGCTGTAACGAGGTGAGAAGGTGTTGCATGTAATACATACACATCTTTTTTAGCCTTGATAACTTGGCGTACCGCAAGATCAAGCATAGGCGCATGTTCAGTGAGCTCTCCTACCACGAAAACCGCATCTGATTGCTCTATATCTGATATAGAAGGCGCATTGTGATTCGCTGCTACAGCGGTTTTCGTCAAGGCTTCTTGTTGCGGTGAAATAAATGGTGAGAACGGCGCATTCATCTCTTTTGCAATAGCTTTCAGTGCCAAGTTAGTCGTGAGATCTTCTTCTACGGAACCTAAAATACCCACATGACCTTCAGCTCTAACAAGGGCTATTTTCAGTGCATCTAGAGGTGACGTTTTTACGACTTTGCCTTGCTCTGATACGTATTTAGGTCTTGAGTACGACTCGGTGCCATGAGACCCATAACGACCACGATCACAGATAAAATAAGGATTTACTTTTGATGCTTCGTTGTTAGGTTGAACGCGTCGTAGGGTTCCTTCACGTCCACCGACTTCGATATTACACCCCACACTACAACCTGAGCAGATTGAAGGCGCTTTTTCTAACATCCATATACGGCTGTATTTACGGCGGTAAACCTTATCGGTAAAAACGCCGGTTGGACATACGCTGACTAAATTGCCTGAGAATGGACTATCGAATGCGCCATCTTCTGTTCGGCGGAAAAGTACGTGATTGCTTGACCCCATTGCACCAAAATCATCACCAAGCGCATAGTCTTGATAAAAGCGTACGCAGCGATAACAGGTCACACAGCGGTTCATGGTTTGGTATACCAACGGACCGAGGAATTGATCCGGCATGGTACGTTTTTGTCCATCATAACGGCGGTAAGCATGGCCGACACTGATGGTTGTGTCTTGAAGGTGACAGTCACCGCCTTCATCACAAACAGGGCAATCATTGGGGTGGTTGGTCATATAAAATTCAACCACGGCTTTTTGGATTTGTTTTGCTTTTGGCGATTTAAAACGAAATTGCTGGCCATCTTGTGCTGGAATGCTACAAGTCATCACGGTACGCGGTTTTTCACCTTCTTTTTGTGGTACGGTTTCCATGGCACAAATACGACAAGAGCCTGCGGCACCTAGTGCTGGATGGTAGCAAAAATAAGGCGTATCGATCCCCGCTTTACGCGCAGCGTCTAACACATTCTGTCCTGGCTCAAATTCGACCGCTTTGTCATCTATATAGATAGTTCCCATGATCAACATGCCTCCGCAGTTAGCTGGTGGTTGTGAGTACAGCGTTGCCCTTCAATATGGGATTCAAAAACATGTTTGAAGTGTTTTAATCCAGTCATGATTGGCATCAGCGCCCCCGGTGCAAGCGCACAGAAGGTATTGGGATAGATGGTTTCACAGAGCTCATGAAGAAGATCCAGATCTTTGGAGGTCGCTTCTCCTGTTTCAAATTTTTTCAATACATGCACGACATACGGCAAGCCATCACGGCAAGGTGTGCAGTAGCCACATGATTCTCTTGCGAAAAATTCGGTCAGGTTGATCATGAAGTCTATTGGACAAATCGTATCGTCCATCACAATGATCCCGCCAGTACCTAAACGTGAACCAACAGTCGCTGGGCCGTCCCAATCGAGGGGAACGTCGAGATGTTCAGGGAGCATGAATTGCGTTGAGGCACCACCAGGTAGAAAACCGACAAGCTCACGATCGTCAAGTAATCCACCTGCGTGTTCGAAAATAAGCTCTCTAGCTGTAGTCCCTAATGGCAACTCAAAGAAGCCAGGCTTTTTGACCGGACCAGACACTTGGTAAATATGGCTTCCTGCGGCATCACCTTTACCTTGAGATTTGAACCACTCGGCGCCTTTATGAACGATCCAAGGAATATGACAGATGGATTCCACATTGTTGACTATGGTTGGCTGTCCCCACAGACCTTTTACGATAGGGAAGGGCGGTTTAGAACGCGGGTTACCACGGTAGCCTTCAAGGGCATTGAGTAGGGCGGTTTCTTCACCACAGATATAGCGCCCAGCACTTAAGTGAACGTCAACATCAAGATCCCAGCCAGAGCCCATGACATTTTCACCCACAAGCCCAGCCGCTCGTGCTTCTTGTACCGCTTTCTCAAGACCTTTTGCCCCTTCGCGATATTCTCCACGAATGAAAACAAATGCTTTGTCTGCACCAAGTATGTAACTACTTGCGATAACGCCTTCTAAAATAGTGTGCGGATCGCGATAAAGCACTTGTCTATCTTTAAACGAGCCCGGTTCTGATTCATCTAAATTCACCACCAAGTAAACGGGGTGACTGGCATCTTTTGCAAGGAAGCCCCATTTCACGCCAGTTGGGAAACCACCACCACCACAGCCACGTAGACCAGATGCTTTTAGTTCTGCCAGTAAAGGCTCTCTTGCTTGACCAATAATAGAATTAAGGCTTTGGTAACCACCATTTTCACAGTACTCAGCAAAATTTAATGGTTTTGGGTGATGAAAGTTGCGTGAAAGTACTAAGTCCATTACATCACCTCCTCATTTGGTTTTGCTGGCGCATCTTGAGGAGTCAGCATCGAAATAATATTTTGGTAATCAGGCTTCTCTGATAGCTTGATCTCTTCTTCTGCTAATTCAGTTAAGATCATTCTCATGCGTTCAGGTGTTAGTTCACCTTCAACACGATCATCATTGATTAGAGCGGCGGGAGCGCGATCGCATAGTCCAAGACAAATACTGGGTAGAACGGTAATGCTGCCATCATTAGCGATCTCTCCTAATGCTTTACCTGTTGCATTTTCTGCCGCTTCTAGCACTTTTTTCGCACCTCGGGTATGGCAAGAAATGCTGTCACAGACACGCATGATATTGCGACCAACAGGACGTCGGCGCAAAAGCGTATAAAACGTAATAAGTTCATCTAACTGCGTTGTTGATAGGTCTGTAAGCTCACTAACAAGGTTGATACTTGGTTTCGTGATATAGCCATATTTATCTTGCATAAAATAAAGACAATAGATGGCACCGGCTCTTTTTTCTGGGTAATGAGCAATATGCTCTTCCAGATGAGCTCTTTCTTGATCTGTTAACATGATTTCCTCACATTGCGGACTTTATTTATGACGAGCGACATTCGCTTATTCGTCTCAACATCTACATGGGATGTTGTTTTTATTGTTTAGCGATCAATATCAGCGAGTACGTAATCGATAGAGCCGATTAAACAGATGATATTGCTCAATAAGTCGCCTTTAGAAACGGCTTTAACGGATTGGAAATGTGTAAATGAAGGTGTGCGGATTCGGACACGGTAAGGGCACCCAGTACCATTACTGATGGTGTGGTAGCTTGTGACCCCTTTAGCGGTTTCCGTTGCGTAAAAGGTTTCAGCAACCGGGAAATTAAAGCCTCTGCCGGTATCAACAAAACTGTGGATCAGGGTTTCGATATCGCGTAATGCATTTTGTTTTCTAGGAAAACCAAAGTTAGGCGCATTGTCAGCAAGGATTGGACCTTCAGGCATACGTGCCGCCGCTTGTCGAATGATCTTCAAGCTCTCAACCACTTCTTGCACACGAAGAACGGTACGGGTGTAGGCATCACCATCTTGGCCAACAGGAACGTCAAAGTCGTAATCTTCGTAACCCATGTAAGGGAAATCTTTACGCATATCGAAGTTAATGCCAGTCGCACGCAAGTTTGGTCCTGTTAAGCCCCAATCAAGTGCCATTGACTGACTGTAAACCGCAATATTTTGGGTCCGTACTTTGAAGATCATTGAGTGGGTCATTAACTTTTCAAGATCGGGGACCAGTTGCTCAATACCTTGGCAAGCCTGTTCAACTTTTTCTTCCCAGCCATCAGGTAAATCTTGAGATACACCACCAATTCTGAAGAACGCAGGGTGCATACGACCGCCACAGATTAACTCGATAACATCGAAGATTTTTTCACGCTCGGTGAAAGCATAAAAGGCTGGAGCCATACCCCCTAGGTTATGCGTGATACTTCCAAACCATACAAGATGGCTCGAAATTCGGAATAATTCGCATAACATAATCCGCATGGTCTTGGCGCGTTCAGGGACTTCAATTCCAGTCATTGCTTCAAGCCCTAGTAAATAGGGCAGTTCACCAGCTACACCACCTAAGTAATCGATGCGATCGGTATAAGGGATGTAGTTATGAAAAGTATGACGCTCGGCAATTTTCTCTGCTCCGCGATGGTGGAAGCCAATTTCTTGATCCAAGTCTTCAATGAACTCGCCTTTCATTTTAACTTTTAGGCGGATAACGCCATCGGTACCGGGGTGGTTAGGGCCGATGTTTAGTACCATGCTGCCATCGTCTTGCTTACCTTGAATATCATAGGACTTCATAACATCATCAAAGTCAGATCCTGCAAGATCGAAAGGTTCATCCATTAAGGTGGCACGACAAGGATAAGACTTACGCAGTGGGTGACCTTTCCAAAAATCAAAAGTTAAGATACGACGTAGATCGGGGTGATCAGTGAATTTAATCCCGAACATGTCATAGACTTCACGCTCATACCAATTCGCGTTAGGCCAAAGCCCAACTACAGTAGGTACTTCAATGGTGTCATTAGCAATGTGTGTGCGAATGGAAATAAATTCCTTATTTTTCACACTCAGCAGATAATAAAACACACTGAGTCCGCCACCACGTTCACATTCATCAATTGCTGAAAGGTCGAACAGCATTTCAAATTGTGAAGAAGCCTCATTTTTTAGGAAATGTAAGGTATCGATAAGGTGTTCTTTTTTTACTTCGAAACTTTCACAACCAATGATTTCGTGGTTTGGCGCTTTAGCACCGAAACGCTCAATGAGTATTTGACGATCGTTATTATTCATTATTCGACCCTCAAACCGAGTGGTTTACGGTTTTTACTTAGCACAGATACTGGGTTAGCTTGAACGTGCTCTTGAAGCATGATCAAACCCTCGAGTAGGGCGTCTGGACGAGGCGGGCAACCAGGGACATAGACGTCAACAGGAAGAATTTTATCGACGCCTTGTACAACACTGTAAATGTCATACATACCGCCAGAGTTTGAACAAGACCCCATTGAAATCACCCATTTAGGCTCAAGCATTTGATCATAAATATGCTTCATTAACGGCGCCATTTTCACAAAGCAGGTACCAGCGGTGATAAGCACGTCACTTTGGCGTGGCGAGCCACGAAGTACTTCAGAACCAAACCTTGCCATGTCATAGCGAGGCGTCGCTGCCGTCATCATTTCAACGAAACAGCATGATGTCCCAAAGTTGTAAGGCCAGAGCGAATGCTTCCGACTATAGGAAATAAGATCATCAACCTTACCAACAATATTGGTAATGATGTTGTTGCCTTTTTCATTCGAGGAATTACCGACGTTAACGGTTTGAATTATATCGCTCATGACTCATACACTCCGATTTGAAAGACACCTTTACGTATCATGTAAATGAACCCTAAAAGTAAAATCACCAAAAAGGTGACGCCAGCAATGACACCCGGTATACCGAGTTGCCAATAGTCGACTCCCCATGCAAAAAGGATTGCGGCTTCTAATTCAAAAATGAGAAACGCAACAGCGATGAGGTAATAACTAATAGAGAAGTTATGCTTTGTTGTTCCAGAGGGTAAAAGACCACATTCGAAAGGCTGTTCTTTATCAAAACGACGACCAAATCCACCTATAGACTTACTAATAAATAAAATGGAAGCGATCACCGCAAAGACGAGAAGGCTGAAGACACCGATCATGATTCCTGGGTTGAAATCACTCATTTGCACTCCTTGTCGAATTTGATGCATTAGCCATCAAACACACTTGATAAACCAAGGTGCTAACAGCGTGAGCTTACATCTCATTCGTATTTCAACATTACTTTCAAAAGAGCTTAATTTAATTGGTCGTTAAACTAGCCCTATCGTTATTTTTATACGTTGCATACTTAGTCACTATTTCTTATTTGAGCATTGTTAAAAATAGACAAATAAATGCAACTAATTGAACCTAGCAGTTACTTTCTGAACAACCACTTAACAAAAAAATGCAAAACCTTTTCATATTTGAAATAAAAAAAATCGGTTTTAATTAATGAATTTTTTATAAAAACATTAAAATTAATATATTCATTGATTTATGTTTGATTAAGTAAGATATAAAGATTTTAGGGGGCGTCTATTTTACTTAATATAAAACATTGTTTGTTTTAAAATTAAAGATATATATTGAATGAATGATTTGTTTTTATATTGAATAAAAGTAAGGGTGATAAATATACCTATCGTTAATTGATATAAAAAATATTTAGGAATATTCCACTTTTAAAAATGAAACACATCAGTATATTTACGTAAATATGTGGTGTAGATCTTAATAAAGCGTTGTGCAATTAATTTTTTTAACGTGAATGATGAGATTTTGCTTCTATCTTTATGTTTTTAATATGGATATTTTTTAATGTTTCTTGATGAGAATTGGGGGGGAACTTTTTCTCATTTTTATAATATTAATAATATGTAGCCTAATAAACATTGAAATAGGGTGTAAAATAAAGTGAAAAAATAAATGTGAAATTTATTTTCCTCGCCAGTAGATTCAATGCTCAGAGAATAAAATAGAAATTTTTAGTTAGTAATGTCGTGTTAGTAAAAGATTGTCGTTATTGACCTACGACTTTATGCAATGCTAAAAAATATAGGAATCGATAAAATATATAAGTAAAAACTTCTGCTTAGTTACCTCTGCTACAGCATTATTAATATGACCACTATAAAACCACTTTTTTATTAATGTTAAATTTGAGAATTTTCACGTTGTATAGCACTGGCTGCTTTAAGTTCTAATAAGAGCAGTTTGTAAAGTCGGTATTAATAACAGGAAGGATAACTATAAATGAATAATAATTTAGAGCTAAAGCCTAAAAGGAAGATGGGCTTAGTATCATTAACCATGACAGGTATTGGCTCGATAATTGGTTCGGGTTGGCTTTTTGGTGCCTATCACGCGGCAAAAATTGCAGGACCTGCTTCACTCGTTTCATGGGTGATAGGCGGTATAGCTGTGTTGGTTGTTGCGTTGACTTATACCGAGGTCGCAACCTTATTCCCTAAATCTGGCGGTCCTGTTCGATTTTTAGAGCTGACTCATGGCTCCATTGTCGGCTACATGGCGGCTTGGGCTACTTGGCTTTCAATTGTGACAGTTATTCCTATTGAAGCTGAAGCTTCGGTACAGTACATGCACTCTTGGCAGTGGGAATGGGCTAAACCTATTACATCAACAATATTTAATGCTCAAACACAAAGTTTGTCGTTCGTTGGGTTACTTATTGCGGCGGGACTCATGCTGATTTACTTTCTGCTTAATTACTGGAGTGTCAGTTTGTTTAGTAAATCTCAGACCAGTATTACGATCTTTAAAATAGCGATCCCAATTTTCAGTGTCGCTTCGATTGTCGCGGCAGGCTTTCATCCGCAAAACTTTACTGCTGTTAATCATTCCTTTGCGCCCTATGGATGGGCTGGATCATTAACGGCCGTAGCAACAGCAGGTATCGTCTTTGCTTATAATGGCTTCCAAAGCCCGATGCACTTTGCTGGAGAATCTAAAAATCCTGGTAAAGATTTACCAAGAGCAATCATTCTGACGCTTATCATCGCTGTATTTTTGTATTTAGGATTACAAGCCGCTTTCATTGGTGGTGTTGAACCATCGGAGCTTGCTGTAAAAGGTTGGAGTTTGGATTTCTCATCACCATTTGCTCAATTAGCGATAGCACTAAACCTTAACCTTGTTGTGATGTTGCTTTATGTTGATGCTTTTGTTTCTCCGTCTGGAACTGGTATTACCTATATGGGGACAACAACGCGGATGCTATTTGCGATGAGTGAGTATGGCCACCTACCAAAATCGTGGTCAAAATTACACCCGAAATATCATATTCCCCGTGCAGCATTGTGGGTGAATTTATTTGTTGGCTTTATTTTCTTATACCTATTCCGAGGCTGGGGACAATTAGCTGGGATTATTTCTGCGGCAACGGTTGTAACCTACATTGTAGGTCCGATGGCGGCGATGTCACTGAGAAAGCTTGCTCCAGATGCTGAACGTCCTGTTCGTTTAAAAGCGTTACAAATCATTGCACCATTAGGTTTTGCTATCTCATCTGAAGTGCTTTATTGGTCTCGCTGGCCGTTGACGGGCAAAGTGATCTTTATTCTACTGCTAGGGTTTGTGATTTATGCTTACTTTCAAAATAAACGCGGTTGGAAAAATATTAAACAACACATGAAGTCGAGTGCTTGGTTACTCGGTTACTTTATCACTATGGTTGTTCTTTCGTTTATTGGCAGTGATCAATTTGGTGGGATCAATATTATTCCATTTGGTTATGATATGGCTGTTGTTGCTGTAGTCAGTTTATTTTTCTTTTACTGGGGAGTTAATTCAGCTTGGTTAACACCAAAATTAGAGCATGAGTTAGCGCAATTGGAAGTGAAATCTGAGCCAGCAAAAGCGCTATTGGTTAAGCACTCTATCTGATATTGCTGCGATAGCCCTCTATATTTAGACAGGTTTAAAAATAAAGGGTTAGAACCTTAATCTCTTGTAGTGTCCATGATACATTTAAAAAATAACTATTTTCATTTGAGGTTGTCATGGACGCGTTATCACTGTTACTCAATCGTCGCTCTATTCCTAAACTTGTTGAACCTGCACCTGAAGGGGAAGTATTGGATAATATCTTTCGTGCGGGTCTGCGTGCCCCCGATCACGGTGGTTTAATGCCATGGCGTTTTATTGTTTCTCAAGGTGATGGATTACAACGTCTTGCTGATATTTTAGTTTCAGCGGCTAAAGCTGATGATCTCGAAGAATTTGTAATTGAAAAAGCATCTAAGGCTCCATTTCGTGCACCCATGGTCATTACGGTTGTCAGTAAGGTAACAGAAGGGCATAAAGTCCCTGTGATTGAGCAACATTTATCAGCAGGTTGTGCGGTACAAGCGATGCAGATGGCGGCGGTAGCACAAGGCTTCTCTGGATTTTGGCGCACAGGTTCATGGGCTTATCATCCCGTTGTACGTGAAGCATTAGGCGTACAAGGTGAAGATATGATCGTGGGCTTTTTATATTTAGGTTCGGCGAATTGTCGTGAAGCTAAACTGCATGAGCGTGACTTAAACCAGTTCGTTGAATATCTTTAACGCTAAAGCATTTCAAAACTATATTTTAAAGAGGTGATACCTATTCGGTGAACAATACCGTGAGGGGGGTCACCTTTTTTAGCTCAGATTGATTATTTTTAACGCTATTTTTGATTTATATCAATGGAAAAATAGCATGATATTCGCTCTAAAGATGACAGGTGTTAGGGGCAGGAGTAGAATCCCTGACTCTTTCCCTTTTTTGGAGCGTGTCATGGAAAATGTTCGCCTAACTCAATACAGTCACGGTGCCGGATGTGGTTGTAAAATTTCTCCCCAAGTTCTCGACACCATTTTACGCACCCAGTTAGCCCCATTCTCAGATCCTAACCTTTTGGTGGGTAATGAAAGTAAAGATGATGCTGCCGTTTATGATTTAGGTAATGGTACAGCAGTGATAAGTACTACCGACTTCTTCATGCCAATCGTTGACGACCCATTTGATTTCGGTCGTATTGCCGCAACGAATGCGATCAGCGATGTGTACGCGATGGGTGGTAAGCCTATTATGGCGATTGCTATTTTAGGTTGGCCTGTCAATATCTTAGCCCCTGAAATTGCGCAACAAGTCATTGAAGGCGGTCGCTCTGTATGTCGTGAAGCAGGGATCTCACTTGCTGGCGGTCACTCTATTGATGCCCCTGAGCCAATTTTTGGTCTTGCTGTTACAGGTATTGTTGATACTGCTCGTGTGAAGCGTAATGACAGTGCTGAAGCAGGCTGTAAGCTGTATATCACTAAGCCATTGGGTATTGGTGTATTAACAACAGCAGAAAAGAAATCTAAGTTGGCTGATGAGCACCAAGGATTAGCACGCGATTGGATGTGCAAATTAAATAAACCGGGCGCAGATTTTGCTGACGTTGCGGGTGTTAAAGCCCTAACGGATGTCACAGGTTTTGGCTTAATGGGTCACTTAACAGAGATCTGTGAAGGCAGCAATTTAAAAGCAAAACTGTGGTTTGATAAAGTGCCCACATTGCCTGGTGTGTATGAGTACATTGAGCAAGGTTGTGTACCAGGTGGTACTGAGCGTAACTTTATGAGTTATGGCGATAAACTTGGTGAAATGACCGATCAGCAAAAAGCAGTATTATGCGATCCACAAACATCGGGTGGCTTATTATTAGCAGCAACACCTGATTGTGAAGCTGAATTAATTGAAATTGCGAAAAAATACGACATTTTGCTGGAAGCGATTGGTGAGTTAGAGCCGATGGATGGCGATACCTTAATCGAGGTTTGCTAATGCAACGTCCCAATTGCGAAGATTTTCGCAGTCTTTTTGTTAATGATACACCGTTAATGGATATGCGTGCGCCGGTTGAGTTTACTCAAGGCGCATTTCCTACTTCTGTTAGTCGTCCTTTGATGACGGATGATGAACGTGCAGCAGTAGGTACATGTTATAAAAATCAAGGCCAACAAGCAGCGATTAAACTGGGTCATGAATTAGTCCATGGCGAAGTAAAAGCAGCACGTGTTGCCCAGTGGAAAGCGTTTTGTGAAGCGAATCCTAGCGGGTATTTATATTGTTTTCGTGGTGGATTACGTTCACAAATCACCCAACAGTGGCTTAAAGAAGCGGGGATTGATTTTCCTTTTATTACTGGTGGTTATAAAGCGCTTCGCCGTTTTTTAATCGATACCATTGATGATATCGCACAAAAGCCTACTGTGATTGTGGCGGGTAATACGGGGAATGGTAAAACCATTATGGTCAATGAGCTTACGAATGGTATTGATCTTGAAGGTGCAGCCCATCACCGTGGTTCATCATTTGGTCGGTTTGTTACCCCACAGCGTACGCAAATCGCTTTTGAAAACGATTTAGCGGTACAAATGCTAAAAAAACACGATCGTGGTGTGACACAGTTTATCTATGAAGATGAAAGTAAGAGTATTGGCTGCGTGATGGTGCCATTATCGCTTCAAGCTGCGATGAAACAAGCATCCATCGCCGTTATTGAAGATCCAATAGATGTGCGTTTAGGCCGTTTATTGGATGACTATGTGATCACGATGCAACATGATTATGTTGCCCATTACGGTGAAGAGCAAGGCTGGATCTTGTTTGAAGAATACCTTGAAAAAGGCATGTTTAATATTCGTAAGCGTTTAGGTCTAGAGCGTTATCAAGAAATACTCGATGCGCAGAAACATGCGATTAACGTGATGCAATCAACGGGATCTGTGTCAGATCATGATGGCTGGTTAGTGCCTTTACTTGAACAATATTATGATCCAATGTACACCTATCAGTTAAGTAAAAAGGCAGAACGTATTGTTTTTCGTGGTGATTATCAAACAGTAAAAGCGTGGTTTGAAGCGCAATCATAATGTGATTGAGAACATGAAATAGAAGCTGATCAGTTAATGCCATCATTAACGATCAGCTTTTTTAATATCTATGAAGAAGACGTGGTTGGAATAAGATCTTTATTTGAGTTTATTAGGTCTAATAAGCGTTGGATGTATTGATGCCCAATTTGCGAATATTCGAGTAAGCCATGAACTAATGCTTGTGCGGTGATCGGTTTATTATCCTGTTGCAGTTTTGCACGAATATTACGCAGTTCACTATAAGCATCATTAGTATTGATGTTATTAAAATAAGATTCTACTGCTGCATGGATAGAAGGAAAACTTTTCACTTCATGATAATGTTCAAGATCAATATCTAATGGCGGAATACCGCACCCTTCGGTAAAGCACCATTCGCCAAAATAACTATTTCCTTTTTCAGCAAAGCGTGATGTTCCCCATGATGATTCTAATGCGGCCTGTGCGAGGACTAATTGTGCAGGTATAACATTAACGCGCTTTAATAATTCTGTTAGCCATTGCTGGGTAATTGTTTTTTTTGGTAATGGCAGATCATATTGCTGACTAAGCGTTGTAATTAAGTCGTTATCTAAATCTATCTTGGCTGGATCTTTACTCAGGAGTTCTAGTTGTTGACGATCTTCTAAGATCTGGTGATTAGTTTCTTCAACAAACGGATATAGATAGTCAAAGAAGGCTTTCTTTTTTTCGTCAATGTTGAGGAAGGCACCAAAGTTTGGTTTATCGGGATGGCTGAAATCATTATGTTCAATAAAATCATGCAATGAGTCTCTCCCAACCCAGAGCAAGCCAAGTAGCAATACAACAGCGAATACGGGGGTCAATGTTTTTAAATTAAGCATTTATCTCTCTTATGAATCGACTGTTCAGTATTGATTAAGACGCATTTTATCACATCTAAGAAACAAAATTAGGCGTTGCCAACTGGTTTTATATCCAGTATTTCTTGCTGCACTGCGCTGTTTTAGGTACAGTTTCAGCATTATTCACTGTCATATAAAGATTTTGATGAGCCGTTTATATATTGCAGAAAAACCAAGTTTAGGTCGGGCGATTGCCGCAGTGCTTCCTCGACCTCATAAAAATAATAATGGTTATATCGAAGTCGGTAATGGCGATATTGTTACGTGGTGTATTGGACATCTACTTGAACAAGTCGAGCCTGATGCTTATAACGAGCGCTATAAAAAGTGGAATTTAAATGATTTACCCATCATTCCTGAAAAATGGCAGCTTATTCCTCGTAAAGCGGCGAAACAGCAATTAGCGGTAATTAAAAAGTTAGCTAAATCGGCTTCAGAAATTGTCCATGCTGGCGATCCTGATCGTGAAGGGCAATTGCTGGTGGATGAGGTGATAGATTACGCTAAATTACCTACGACAAAGAAAAAGACCGCATTACGGTTACTTATTTCTGATCTTAACCCAGCCGCAGTTAAAAAAGCGTTATCTTCTATGCGCAGTAATCATGATTTTGTACCATTGTCGGTATCAGCCTTAGCTCGCTCTAGGGCTGATTGGCTTTATGGTATGAACATGACTCGAGCTTATACTTTACTTGGGCAAAAAGGGGGGTATCGGGGGGTATTGTCTGTTGGGCGAGTACAAACACCGATTTTAGGTTTAGTGGTGCGTCGTGATGATGAGATCGCTAATTTTATTCCTAAGCCTTTTTATGATGTGTTTGCACTTATTCCTTATGCAGAGCAAGAGATTCAGGCGCGATGGCTACCAAGTAAAGCTTGCGAGCCTTATCAAGATGAAGAGGGAAGAATACTCAGTCGGCAGCTTTGTGAAAATGTGGTGAGTCGTATAAAAGGACAAGCCGCGGAAGTCACAGAATCTGAG
Organism: Photobacterium sp. GB-72; assembly: GCF_003026095.1. NCBI lineage: Bacteria > Pseudomonadati > Pseudomonadota > Gammaproteobacteria > Vibrionales > Vibrionaceae > Photobacterium > Photobacterium sp. GB-72. Next base: position 174,199 of record NZ_PYNV01000002.1, read on the forward strand.
CGTAAAGAAACCAAGCAAGCGGCGCCTTTACCTTACTCTTTATCAGCATTACAAATTGATGCTGCTAAACGCTATGGTATGAGTGCGGCAGATGTTTTAAGTATCTGTCAGTCGTTATATGAAAAGCATAAAGTGATCACTTACCCACGTTCTGATAGTCGCTATTTACCTAACGATCATTTCAAGCAAGCTGGTGAGGTTTGTGGTGCTATTGCCAATACAGACAATAGCTTATCGAATGCGGTATCTGGCGCAAATACAGCATTAAAGTCCAAAGCATGGAATGATAAAAAAGTGGATGCTCACCATGCGATTATCCCTACGCCAAAAGCGGTGAACCCACAAAGCTTAAGTTCCAGTGAAGCGAAGATCTATCAGCTAGTAGCAAGACAATATTTGATGCAATTTTACCCAGCAGCGATTTATGCGGAAGCGAAGTTAGTCTTTACTATCGCTAACGGGCAGTTTGTAGCAAAAGGACGTCAACTAATGGATGCGGGCTGGCGGGTATTATTAGGGCGAGATGATAAAGGTGATGATAACGATTTGGCTGATAAAGTGCCGCCGTTGACAAAAGGTACGGTATTAACTTGTCGAGATGGTGTAATAAAAGACAAAATGACTGAGCCACCCAAAGCGTTTACGGAAGCGACCTTATTGCAAGCAATGACGGGGATTGCTCGCTTTGTTTCTGATCCATCGTTAAAGAAAATTTTACGTGATACCGATGGTTTAGGCACTGAAGCGACACGTGCTGGGATTTTAGAAATTTTATTTAAGCGTCAGCTATTACATCGACAAGGTAAAACCATTCATGCAACCGAGGCAGGGAGAGGCTTGATTTATGCCTTGCCGAATGAAGCAACCTATCCTGATATGACAGCGCATTGGGAACATCAACTACAGGATATGGCAGATAAAAAATATGCTTATCAACCCTTTATGGGCGCACTAGAGGTACAGATAACAGCCCTGATGGAAAAAGTAAAAGTCTCCGATATTCCACAAAGCTTACGCGATCTAAAGTCACCCGAATGGAGTAAGGGGGGAGCGAAGAGTCGATACTCAAAGAAAACGACAAGTGCAAAATCTTCATCTAATACTGCAGGTAAAACAACGCGAAAACGAAAGCCAAAAGAAAAATAGAAGATACAGAGGACACAAAGTGGTTACGTTATTAAGTCGCCACTTTGTATTGAAACTAGAGTAAGAGTCTGTAACAGTTTCGCCCTTCATCTTTTGCGCGGTACAAGGCTTTATCAGCAGTATTAAATAGCATTTTATAACTACTGCCTTGAGTCGGTACCATAGAGCTCACACCAATACTGAGGGTGACTATCGGATTTTTTTTCGTTTCTGACTCTTCGATCTGCGGGAAAGGCAATGCCATTTCATTCATTGTGGTTAAGATCTTTTTCGCAGAAAAAACAGCGGCTTTACTGTCTTGACCTGGAAGTAATAAAACAAACTCTTCACCACCGAAACGAGCAAATAACGCCCCTGCACGTCTTTCAATATCTGCTAGCCCGTGAGCTATTTTCTTTAAGCAGAGGTCACCGGCGTCATGGCCTAAATGATCGTTATATTGCTTGAAGTGGTCAATATCCATGATTAATAAAGAAATAGGCAACTGATGTCTTTCAGCTCGACGCCATTCATCTGCAATCGACTTATCAAATACGCGACGATTAGCGATATTGGTTAATGGATCAAGACGAGAAATTTTTTCCAGCATCTTATTAACGTTATTAAGCTCTTCAGTACGGGTAAGTACGCGCTTTTCGAGATCTCTATTGAGCCGTTTGAGACGATCTTCAGCCTGATGACGAACGAGATGCTGCGAAATGATAAACCCGTATTGTTTTAATAACTGGTGGTGATAAGTACGGAAAGGGCGACCTGTTAACAGATTATCGCAAGCAATCCAACCTATTGGGGTATCTTCATCCCATAAAGCAATATAGGCACTCCAGCCAAAGCCAACCTGCTTTAAATCGTGATAAAGCGGGGTGTTTTCTTGAACCGCGAGGTATTCTTTTTCTTCAAGTGTTCGTGTTGCGTACCATTGTTTTGGGATCACTGACTCAAAATAATATTCATCTATAGTATTACCAGCAATATCAGTACCATAGGTACCATGCATGCGGTATTCTTTATCAAATAGAAAGACTGCCATACGATCGATTTCGAGTTGTTTTTTTCCTTCATCAACGGCAATAAAGAGCATTTCTTTGATTGATTTTGTTCGCCATAGCATGAAAGAAATACTATGCATAGCTTGGAGTTGCTCAAGTAGTAGATCTTGTTCGTATTGGCTGTTTCTTAATTCTTGCTCTACATGTCGGCGAGAGCTATTTTCTGTTTTAATTGTTGGCGATAAAAGGTTGGCATCAATTTCAGTGGCAAGGAGTGTACACAATTGACTAAATGCCCCAATATCTACTTTCACGGTATGAGGAAAATCTATAATTAGCCAGCCGATACGTTGTTCACGACGTTGTAGTGGCAGCCACACTCGATGAAAACCAGAATTAGAAGTAGTGAAAGGTTGTGTGCTGTTTTGCCCTAAAAGTGATTGGTAAATATCGGCATGTGTTTCTTCTGAAATGACAACAGGTGGAAAACTATACTGGATACCGGCTTCATTCTGCTGCACGAGAGACTGCCAATGTCCTTTATAAGCCACAACAAGCTGGCAATGATGGACGTTAAAAAACTCCATAAGATTACGGCAAGTTAGTTCACATATAGTACGTAAGCTATGCGCATTCCCCCATTGCTTTGTAATGTTTTGATAAAAAAGATCAACGTGCTTCTTCATTAAAGGATATATTCCAATTGAGCCTAATTCATTTTTAATATTATTTTTAATATTTATAACAGTTTATATTTTAACGATTCATTGATAAATAGGCGCGATATAACCCACAAAATTGTACTGTTATTGAAATTAAGCGTTAAAAATGCGATCAGATCGAGGCTTAAACTGTCTTTTTATTTAGACATGAAAAAGTGATTTTCACCACTATACTTATGTGAAATGCAATTATATTTATAGTGAATAATTGTGAAGTGTAAACAATATTAGGTGAGTGTTAATAATGAAGTCTTACCCACTTTTCTTTTATGTTTGTTTATATTTTATATTAACGGGATGCACGACAAGTCGTCATCAACAGCTTTCTGAGTTAGGTTTTACACGCCCTTATCTTGATGGTTATCAAGATGGGTGTCACAGCAGAAAGCTTGATGAAATGATGCATAGAGAGGGGTTTAGACGTGATCCTGAACGAATGGCAAAGCAAGGTAAGTATTTTAATGGTTGGCAAGATGGATTTAACCATTGTTATAGTGATGCAAGGGATGATTACCACTGATAAATAAAAAGCAGCGATTAATTAACGCTGCTTTTTATTTTTAGTTTACGATAAATAATTACTTGTCATTATCTTGATTACGGTTCGGTTCATAGAAACGTTTTAATTCATTCATGACCTGCATTAGTGTTGAAAGCTTTGGTTTGCCTTCGTCTTCTAATTGGTAATTTTTATCGTAGACATTGTAATTACCATATTTATCAACCACGGTTGTTTGTTTATTTTGAACAACGACAATATCAGAATCATCTCCAGCTAATAACCAACGACGAGTATTATTGTTATCAAATAAACTCACACCTGAACTGTAATTTGAGCTCGCTGAAGCGACATTAAGTAATGATTCCATCAGTGTCGGTACCAGATCTAAATTACTGGTTAAGCGTGTCACTTCTTGCGCAGAATGATCTGGCCAGTGAATGATCAGCGGTACTTTTATTTGGTATTGGCTGTAGTTACTGCCAGAGCCCCAAGTGTTGTTACCTGTCTCATTAAATTCAGTGCCGTGGTTAGAGGCAATTACCACGATGGTATTTGCCATATCACCTTTTGCTTCTAACTGAGCAAACACTCGTCCGAGCATTTCATCAATATGATACGCCGCATTACGGTAACTATTTTTGAGCAGCAATGTGGAATCGACCCCTTTTTCATTAATGGCATTGCTGCCTAATGACGGAGTGAAGCGAGGTTTATAATGTTCACCTTCTTTAAACTGTTGAACAGAGGTCAATTCAAGGAAGCTAAACCATGGTTGATTTTGTTTTTGTTTATTTAACCAATGATCCCAATCTTTTATTGCATGAGAATCACTTTCAATGTCATGAGAGTGTCGTGAATCTGTTACTGCCAGTTTAGCATTGGCAAAAATAGCTTCACGATAAATCGGTAAATCAAAATTCTCGCCACTGAATAAACCAAAATGATAACCGCGTTCTTGAAGAGTATTGAGTAATACCGGTGATTTTTTCTCAGCGCGAATACTATTGATATAGCCACTTGGTAAGCCATATAGCAGGCCAAATACGCCAGTCGAATTGCTATTACTTGAACTGTAGTTATTGGTGAAATTCAGATTGTTTTGAGCAAATGCCGTTAAGTTAGGCATAACCGTTGATGTCAACATATCACTGCGTAGACTATCAACCATAATGATCAGAAGATTTTGGTCTGTGCCTTGATCATTAAAACTTAACTTACTGATCGGATAGCGAACAAATTCACTGTTTTGCACGCCTTGCTCTGCACGACGTTTAGCATATTCTTGTCGATCTAATAAACCATGCTTTTCCATGAAGGTTTTTGCCGTCATCGGATAAGAAAATGGGAAATTAGAACGTTGCATCGTAACGGGACGGTATAAATTTGCATCCGCCCAGATGTAAATGAGATGGCTACCTAGAAAGCAAACCCCAAAAACAAGGGCGATAGGACCGCCAACATGTTTGCGGGTTAGCTTTCTAAGTTTGCGCCATACCCACTCTGAGCACATTAGCTCAAAGAGGAAGATGACTGGAACAACGACAAATAGATATTGCCAGCTGGCATTTAATTCTGTCTTATCGCCACTTAACAATAAATCCCATACCAATGGGCTTAAATGTAAATCTACTGTTTGATAAGCATAGGTATCAAGCAATAGGGCGGTTAAACCAACGGTGCTGACTAATACCCCAAATAAACGCATTAAACGTTGCGAGGGGATCAAAAAGCTTGCTGGAAATATAATGAGAATATAAATGCCAAAAACAAGAAAACCGAAATGACCAACCCAACTTAATAAAAGGTAAAGTTGCCCGATCAGCGTTGCTGGCCAGTCTGAATGTGTAATATATCGCGTACCCAATAGCATGGCTGCGATGATATTAAAGAAACTGAACCAATGTCCCCAGCTAATTAGCTGTGAGACTTTCTCTTTGTAGGTATTTCCGCTGGCGACCATAAATGTCAATTCTTCTCAGTCTTCAATGCAAGTTTAATATGACTATTAAACTTAGTCTTTTTTAATTGAGGTCTGCAGAGCTTTAGCAAATTTTTCTGCAATCACTGCGCGTTGAGCAGCCGGCACATTCGCGTTAATAATATTGGTTGCAATATCACCAACAACCATCAGTGCTAATTCTGGTGATGTTTTATGTTTTTCAAGTACATCGAACATGTCATCAATGATTTGTTCAACTTGTTTAGTGCTGTATTTTGAAGTAATTGGCATAAGAAATCTTGTTTAATGTTTACATAAGCGACTTATGATAACCTAGAGTTCACTTTTCTTGAAAACCTTTTCATTATGAGCCTAACACTTTCTAATGTCATTCTTCATCAATTGACAAAAAACGACCAAGATGAACTAGAAATACATCTAAGAAATCAGACTCTTGAGAACGATGCATCGACTGAAGATCTCGTGGCTGAACTCCATCGCATTTACAGCAGTAAGGGGGCGAAAGGTTTTGCACTTTTTGCTCAAGACAGTGAGTTTTCTCATTGGCTGAAGCAATTCCGTCAAGGCGAATTAGATTTCTTAACGTTTTCAGATATGGCGGTTAAGCGTTTACAAACAGAATTGGCTAAATATCCTTTTGCTGAAGCGGGTACGGTTGTGATGGCGGAATACCAGTCATTAGCAACAGATTACCTGTTTATTGGTATGTTACCGACCTGTCACAGTATGAAAGTAACGGAGCAATTAAGTATTAGTGCGACTGACTACCTTGATATTGCCAAAATGGATATTGTTGCGCGTATTGATCTGTCTTCATGGGAAACCGATCCTGAATCTAAGCGTTACTTAACGTTCGCGAAAGGGCGTGTGGGGCGAAAAATTGCAGACTTTTTCTTAGACTTTATGCAAGCAGATGTTGGTTTAGATGTGAAAGAGCAAAACCAAGTGCTGATGCAAGCTGTGGAAGATTTCTGTGCTGATTCACGTTTAGATAAAGAAGAAAAACAGCAATACCGTAAGCAGGTTTATGATTACTGTAATAGCCAACTGCAAGCGGGTGATGAAGTCGCGGTAAAAGAACTTGCAGGTGAATTACCGACCTCAGACGACGGTACAAACTTTTATGAATTCACGTCAAAGCAAGGTTATGAGTTAGAAGAAAGCTTTCCTGCCGATCGCACAGCAATGCGTAAACTTACGAAATTTGTTGGCTCTGGCGGTGGTATGACGCTTAATTTCGACAGTATGTTGTTGGGTGAGCGTATTTTCTATGATCCAGAAACAGATACGTTAACCATTAAAGGCACACCGCCGAATTTAAAAGATCAGCTATTACGTCGTTTAAACTCGGATAATTAATCTTTATAAGCGATATCGGCCATACCATTCTCTTTTTCGTTGAAAGTATGGCCGATGTTGAACATGTTACTCTGTTCTCTATTTACTTATCGTAATACTCAAAAACACGTCTTAATTTCTTCTCACGTTTGATTATTTTCTTTAGCCTCAGCATGGCATTGAAGCGTCAAAATTATGGCGCTTTGTTTTTATATAACTCGTTCTATAAAAAAGCAATTTGCAGTAGATCTCTAAATTCGGATAAATGTTAATTATTTTTATTGTTTCATTTAACAATTTGTAAAATTTAGCTATATTTTATTAATATTTTTATCAGGAGTTTATGGATGAAACTTACGATATCAAGGAAGTTACAACTGAGCTTTGCCTTATTGGCATTGCTTTTTATTGTTTCTTCGGTATTTACCTATCGCAATATATCGACGGTTGAACAATATGCATCTTCTTTGCTGACTTCTGATATACCGACCGTCGATACGAGCCGAGGTATACAGCAATCGGTACAAGCATCGCTATCTTCTATCCGTGCTTATATGTTATTGGGAGGTGATGATCAGCATAGCCAACAATTGAATAAGGATGTTCACAAGACGATTGCTTCTATTGATGAGTCTTTGCCAACGCTTCAAACGTTGATTTCAGCACAAAAGTTCAACACCATTCAAGAACAATGGCAATCTGTTAAAAAATCATTGAATCAATTGCTTGTTTTAAGCCATAGCCGTGAAAATTTACCCGCCCATAACCTTTTCATTAATGAAGCGGCACCTATTGCTGAGGTCGCATTAGATCAGATCCAAAGTTTGATTAATGAAGAGTCCAGTAACCCGTTTGGCGGTGAGAGAAAAAGACTCTTTAAGGTTTATGCTGACAGTTATGTATCACTAGCAAATGCATTGGCTTCACTTCGCGATTTTTTGTTATACGGACAACAAGAGTACTTAGATAAGTATCGAGATCTCATTGAGTCACATAAAAAATCAGTGGCTGAAATTGATAAAAAGTTAGATCGATTAACGGAAGAGCATGCATCCTTATGGGCGCTTTTTAAAGAGATGCAGCAACTTTACTTTCCTTTAGCGGAGAATGTAATAGCACTTCGCCTTTCACCAGAATGGAATAAATCAAATCAACTCATGGCAAATGAGCTGTTACCTTCAGCCGTAGCCCTTGAGCTGAGTTTAGAAACGGTAGTGCAAGCACAGCAACAACGTGCAGATCAAAGCGGGCAAGGAATTAATCAATCAATTCAAAATGTACTAACGACTATGTGTATTGCCATTGTATTAATTGTTAGTTCGGCAATTGCTATCTCAAAGTATATGGGAAATACCATTGGTCGCCGTATTTCATTACTGTCTGAGAGAGCAAAGACGATTGCTTTTGGTGATGTATCTCAACCTCCTCTTAAAGTCGTTGGGAATGATGAGTTGGCCGTTTTAACTGAGTCAATAAATAGAATGAATGCTTCACTGTCAGAAATTGTTTCTGGTGTTACTGATAAAGCTCAACAAGTTGATGTAAGCATGGAAGAGTTGCTGACTTCTGCACATGTCACATCATCGAATGTGGTGCACCAACAAGCGAGCATTGAGCAGATGGGAAACCAACTAGAAGAAATCGCTTCTGCCACAGACAATACGTTAGAACAGGTTACGTTATCGGTACAAAAGTTGTCAGATTCCAAAGGAGAAATTGAGTTAGGGCGTGATGCACTTGAGCAAAATAAAATTACAATGGAAACCTTGCACAACAATATTGCTACGGCGAGCACTCAGGTAACGCGATTAAGTAAAGAAAGTGAAGCGATTGGCCGGGTGACGGAAGTGATTGAAGGCTTAGCTGAGCAGACGAATTTACTCGCACTTAATGCCGCTATTGAAGCTGCAAGAGCTGGAGATCAAGGCAGAGGTTTTGCTGTGGTAGCAGACGAAGTTCGAATGTTAGCAACCAGAACAACCCAATCGACGACAGAGATTAACGATATCATTAATGCGATTCGACACTCTACAAACGCTGTGGTTGAAGAAATTGATAGTAGCCAATCTCTTGCCGATCAAGGCGCGGAACATATTGAAAAAGCAGTGTCACGGTTACTTTCGACCACAAAAAAAATTAGCCAATTAAATGGTCAAATGGAAGAGCTTGCCGCAGCCGCAGAGCAGCAATCACATGCAACAAATTCAATTACCGTACTCATGGCAGATATTACTGATTCTGTAATTCAGGTATCCAATCATAGTCAAAGTGCAGCAGAAACGTCTTCTAAGGTAAAAGAACAAGTTACTGAACTTAATCATCAAATGGCAACATTTGTCACCCACTAAGTCGCTGATGATGATAACTGATTTAACAAGACTATCTTTATGATGGTCTTGTTAGTTCTTCTTTACTGATTGAAATTGAACAAGTAAATCGCTTAGCTCATTTAAAGCTAATGACGCTGCATCACTAAACGCTAACGCCTTACCATGATGGACCAAGCAAGACGGCATCCTAGCGTTATAAGCTGCTTGCAAGTCATAAAAATAATCACCAACGTAAAGTATTTCATTACTCATCAGTCCCCAATCCTTTGCTAATGATTCTAAAGAGGCTGGATTGGGTTTCGGTGGAAAACATTCGCGGGTAATTACACGTTCAACACTGATTTGATTCTGAATGAGTTTTCTGTGGGTTGCAGCCAAGCAGTTTCTGGTAATGATTGCTGTTTTAATCTTATTTGTTTGCAAATATATCAGTAGTTCATGGCAGCCAATCATGGGAAAAGAGCTTTCTGCATCAGTAAGCTCATGTTCAAAAACAATATTATTGGCATGCATCTTTTGATCAGCGTTAAGCGTTTCAATATAACTTAATAAATCGATATCTTGAGGACAGCCTAGTTGTTTGCGTAACTGAGAAAAGTTTATGTTTGAAGTAACCAAGGTGTTATCTAAATCAAAAATAACAGCTTTGATTGTTTTTAAATCGAGAGAAAATGGAATCATAGAATCCTCAACAATATTGATTAGCAACAAAGGTGATAAATGATTAAGAGGTATTACTTTAAGCTATGTACTTTTCCGTCAACAGACATAAAAATTGGAGTATAACTCCAGTTTAAGTATTTATGAAAATGCGTAGAAGGTCATTTTCACATTCAGTTCTTTTTTTGAACAATGTATTAAAGTATGTCTTTTAATCAATTTTTTGGCTCGTATTTCGATATTTGCTTATAAATTTACGATTTCTTGAAAAAATTGATCTTTATCATTGGATCTTTATGGCCCCAGTGGATAATAACGCCACTATGATAGTTCAAAACAATCATTCAGTTCGATCGCAACGTGAACTGAACGCAGTGAAAGCGATGATTCGCCTATATTGTAAAACGTTGCACCGTGGGGCAATTATTTGTCCTGAATGTGAAAGTCTTATCGAGTATGTTGAGGAGCGCGTAACAGGTTGTCGACTAGGTGATGATAAGCCAAGTTGTTCGCATTGTATTGGGCATTGCTACCAATCTGCCAAACGATTACAAATGATCCATGTGTTACGTTGGACATTTCCACGTTACTTATGGCGTCATCCAATTAGGGCTATACAATTTAAATTAGACAATTTACATAGTGCCCAGATATCAGCAGGAAAGGCCGAGATATTCACAAAAACGGGCTAAATCAGGAGTGGTTTAGCAAAGAAAACTTGAACGGGTTGTGTTGTTCTCTACGGGTGGAGTTAGCTACATCCAAAGAGAACAAAAGGCTGCATTGATGCAGCCTTTTGTTGTTTTTACGCTGCTAACTTTTCTAAAATACGTTGTAATAAACGGATACGCGGCTCAATCGAAGTGAGATCTAGCCATTCATCAGCACTGTGGAAACCTGCACCAATAGGACCTAGACCATCTAATGTTGGAACACCTAACACTGCAGTTAGGTTTGCATCAGATCCACCACCGACGGCTTGCCATGTAATATCAATACCCAAGTCTTTACCGATCGCTTCAACTTGTGCCATTAATCGCTCTGTTTGTGGGCTTGGCACCATCGATGGTTTATGCGCTTCACGCTCAACAATAACTGTGATGTTCGGAGTAAAAGGAGTATCACACAGTGCACGAATTTTCTGATCTGCGGCTGCATACTCATCGTTGTCCCAGAAACGTACATCAACAATCGCTTCAGCAAAATCAGCCACAATATTGGCACCAGCTCCCCCTTTAACTACACCCACATTAAAAGTAGTACCAGAAACGAAATTGGTTAGCTCATTGATCGCAATGATCCAGTGTGCCATCTCACTGATTGCACTACGGCCATTTTCAGGTTCATTTCCTGCATGTGCTGCTTTACCATGGAAGCTTAAGCGATAGCGTGCCATACCTTTACGGGCTTTAACTAAAGAGCCGTCAGCGCGAGCCGCCTCAGCGACGAAAACATGCTTTGCATTAACGGCGACACTTTTAAGCCATGCTTCAGAATGTAATGAGCCAATTTCTTCATCTGGGTTCATGCATACACAGATAGAAAGTTTATCTAAGATCTGCTGATCTAAACCACGTAGTGCGTAAACAATATTTAATAACCCTGATTTCATATCAGAAACCCCGGGGCCATAAGCTTTTGTTTCATCGGTTGTCATTGGGCGAGCAGCTGCTGTACCAACAGGAAATACGGTATCCATATGGCCGATCAGCATGGCATCAATATGGCCGGCTTCAGGTTTGTTACGAATTTCTAGGCCAGTTCCTGCAATACCACAATCGACACGTTTAATGTGCCATCCCAGATCTTGGTATTTTGTTGCCATGGTCTCAGCAATAGCATTAATACCGTCAACGGTTAGCGTACCGCAGTCAATATTGATTAAAGGACGAAGTTCTTCTAAGTAAGCATCAAGAGAAAAAGACATATAAAGCTCCAAATAAGGGCTGTGTAATGATCAAAAGGTGAAGAATAAAAGCAAATATGCAGCGCTATTATGAAAAGTTCATGCTATGAAAAGGCTTGCCGTGAAAGGGCCCACGGCAAGTTAAATATTCACACTAAGATATTCATCACAAACATAGCAGCGAAGGCATTTAGCACCGAAATTGCAATCATAACTGGGATATAACGACCTTCAGTACCAATAGGCCCCATGATACGTCCCATGTATTGAACTTGTGAACCCATGAGGTAGATAGCAGGCGCCATAATGACAAGATCTAAATCCGTTACGTCACGATGCGCTATTAAGGAAAAGGTATGAGTATGTACCTGTTTATGCACGGTTTTAGTGAATAAAGACAATGACTACACGCAGCGGGAGGAACTCGAGGTTATTATTGATTTTTTTGTAACGGAAGGAAGGGTTGAACGACGAAATGAGTAATAGGTATAGAAACAAATAAGCCCCATTATATTGGCTAATATAATGGGGCTTATTCTTTATGCTTAATAAATATTATGAAGTTAACTGTTTAACAGCAAGTGCTTCTTCTTCATCATCTTGTGCTAATTGGGCTTCTGATGCTGGTGGACAGCGATCCACAAACCACCCCATGAATGAACAGACAATGGTTACGATAATACAAACGAAACTTAACCACATAAATGGTGCGTATGAGAACGTAGCAACACCTAAAATGCTTGCCATATAAATACCGTTATCACTCCACGGCACCATACCTGAGGTCAACGTACCACCAAACTCAGCGTTACGAGAAAGGTTCTTACGTTGGTAGCCTAGACGGTCGTAATTTTTTGCACAAATTTTAGGTGTAAGGATCAGCGAAACATACATCGCAGAACCAAATACGTTACCTAGAAAAGCAGTAGCAATAGTGGAAACGGATAGGCTACCTGCGGAATTTACGCGTTTTTCAAAAAGACGGGCAATAGTTTGCAGTACACCGACCTTATCTAATAGACCACCAAAACCAAGACCGAAGATGATCACGGCGACTGAGCCAAGCATTGACGACATACCACCACGGTTTAGGATCGCATCAATAAACTCAACACCAGAGCTAATAGAAAATGGTGCCCATGCAGTATTAAAGGCAACTAAAGGATCCATACCTTGGATCATCACTGCCCAAATAATACCCAATAGAGAACCTAGTGTAATAACAGGGAATGATGGTAAGCGTAAAGCCAGTAACACCAAGACAATAGCCACAGGAATAAAAGACAATGGTGAGATAACAAATTGCTTATCCATTGCTTGAATCACTGAATCAACTTGCGTCATATCTACATTGCCTGAGTAGTGGTAACCCACAACAGTAAATAGAATGGCCGTGATCACGTAACTGATCAGTGAGATAGGCAGCATACCTTTGATATGTTCCATGATTTCAACGTTAGACATAGAAGATGCCAAGATCACAGAATCTGATAGTGGTGACATTTTATCGCCGAAGTAACAGCCAGAAAGAACAGCACCAGCAGTCATAGGAGCGGGAATACCTAAACCTTGGCCAATCCCCATCATAGCGATACCTGCCGTACCTGCTGCACCCCAAGAAGTACCGGTTGCTAACGCTGTTAATGAACAAATGATCATTGTTGCTAACAAGAAAATGGATGGGTGGATGGCTTTTAGACCGTAGTAAATAATGGTTGGAACAATACCACCTGCAATCCAAGTACCCACAAGCGCACCAACCGCAAGCAGAATTAATACGGCACCGAGACCATTAGCAATACCTTTTGTGGCGGCTTTTTCTAATGATTTGTAATCATGGCCTAGTTTTATACCTAACCCAATGATAATGAACCAGCCGATGTAGAGTGCTAGTTGAATAGGTAAATTTAACTTAGCGGTAAATGAGAATGCTAGTGCAAGGAAAATACCGAGAGCAACAAGAACTTGCATCAACGAGGGTAGTTTCACGACAGTCTGTTTTTCCATACTTCTAACCTTGTTTATCGTACCTGTAAATGAGCTGCTAGCCCAAAGTCAGTAATGAATATTTCTATACTGGTTAATAAATCACATGCATCACAGCTTGTAACAAACTTCGGCTACTGTAGCAGCTAGCCTTAAAACCGCGATAAATAATGTTTCTATATGTGACCTGAGTCTTTTGCTTTAAAAGATGAGCAAAAGTGCTGCTTTTTTTGTGTTTATTTTGTTAAATAATGGTTTTTATTTTGTGTTTGTATATTGGTTTTATTATTCTGGTTATTTATTTCAAAACATAAAGATAATGTTTAAATTAGTTTAAAAAACCAAAATACATTCAGTTTATAAATAATATATCCAATAAAGTTAGGTTAGAGAGATTATCAGGATAGCTGGGGGTTTTCAAAGATATGTATTTAATTGAATTATATGGTCTTGAATGTTTAATTTCATATTTAGAGTTAAAAACATACATTAAGTACTAGTTTTTAAGCCTTTTTGCTGTTTTATTCTTCTTTGCTGTTGCATTTTTGAACTTATAAAAATAACTAATACCAGTAATAAGAAATTCAAATATCGATAAATTAACAAAGATTGTTACTCTTTTTTGCGATAGTATTTTGAAGTGGATATTAAAATTATGCTTGTTTTTAAGCCTTTAAATCTCTATAGATGGAAACAGCAGCCGTTAAATTACGACAGGGAGTGTAGTAGCAAATGATGAAAGTAGGTTTAGTTGGTTGGCGTGGTATGGTCGGTTCTGTACTGATGCAACGTATGGTCGAAGAGGGTGATTTTAAACTAATTGACCCTGTATTCTATTCAACCTCTCAGATTGGTATTCCAGCGCCTAATTTAGGTAAAGATGCAGGCATGCTGCAAGATGCCTTTGATTTAGAAAGCTTAAAAAAACTTGATGCCATTATTACCTGTCAAGGTGGTGGCTACACTGAAAAAGTGTACCCAGCGTTACGTCAAGCAGGCTGGAAAGGTTACTGGATTGATGCGGCATCAACATTACGTATGAAGCCAGAATCAATTATTACACTTGATCCTGTTAACTTTGATCAAATTCAGCAAGGTATTCACAATGGTACCAATACGTATGTTGGTGGTAACTGTACAGTTAGCTTAATGCTGATGGCTGTCGGTGGCCTATATAAGGCAGGACTTGTTGAGTGGATGACGTCACAAACATATCAAGCAGCTTCTGGTGCGGGTGCTAAGAACATGCGTGAGTTGATCAGCCAAATGGGTGTGATTAACGATTCAGTGACAAGCGAGCTCGCGAATCCATCAACATCGATTCTTGATATTGACCGTAAAGTGGCAGATACCTTACGTTCAAGCGATTTCCCATCACAAGAGTTTGGTGTGCCATTAGCCGGTTCTTTGATCCCTTGGATCGATGTGAAGCGTGAAAATGGTCAAAGCAAAGAAGAATGGAAAGCGTCTGTTGAAACGAACAAAATTCTTGGTTTAGAGGATTCTCCAATCCCAATTGATGGTACTTGTGTACGTATTGGTGCGATGCGCTGTCACAGCCAAGCACTAACATTAAAGCTGAAGAAAAATGTACCGCTAGATGAAATCGAAGAAATGATTGCATCACATAATGATTGGGTAAAAGTTATCCCGAATGATCGTGATGTAACAGTGCAAGAGTTAAGCCCTGCTAAAGTAACGGGTACACTATCGGTACCGGTTGGTCGTCTTCGTAAACTTGCGATGGGTGATGATTACCTGAACGCCTTTACTGTTGGTGATCAGCTACTATGGGGTGCTGCTGAGCCACTTCGTCGTACACTGCGTATTATCCTTTCTGAAAAAGCATAATATTCGTTAGTTGAAAATAAAAAAACGCCTGCAGTGATGCAGGCGTTTTTACTTATAGCAACGTTGATTTAGTGTTATTTTCGTTGACGGAAACCACGGCCACTTAAGATGGTTTTTAGTACGTCTTTTTCTCTTAATCTACTCATCCCGACATAAGCAACTGGAACAAGAAATAGTGAGAAAAATGTGCCGGCGGTTAATCCTCCCACTAAGACCAAACCAATATTTACGCGACCTAATGAGCCAGGACCTGATGCAAATGCCAGGGGTAGAGCACCTAAAATCATGGTTAATGATGTCATTAAAATTGGACGTAAACGTGAGCGAGCACTATGGATTGCCGCCTCAATGGCAGTTTTACCATGCTTACGTTGCTCATTGGCAAATTCAACCAGCAAGATCCCATGTTTAGTGACCAATCCGACTAAGGTTAATAAGCCTATTTGTGAGTAAATATTGAGGCTTTGACCAAAGACCCAGAGGGTCAAAACAGCGCCTACAATACACAAAGGAACGGTAAGAAGGATGATCAGTGGATCAACGAAACTTTCAAATTGCGCAGCTAAGATCAGATAGATGAAAATGAGCGCCATTAAGAATAACGTTTGTGTACCATCTTGTGAGTCCATTAATTCTTTAACCACACCGTCGTAGGCATAGCTCTGTGAGTCATCAAGTAGCTCAGGTACATTTTCATCAATGTAATTACGGACATCACTCGCAGTATAACCTGGCATTAATGTCGCTGTGATCTCAGCACTATTTTGTCCCATATAAGTTTTAAAACTGGACTCAGATGTTACTGCTTTAATTGAAACGAATTCAGACAAAGGGATATTTTGTCCCGATTCTGACGCTACATAAAGCTTATCGATAATATCAAAGTTACCCAGATCTTTACGGTTTACTTGAACGCGAATAGGGTAGGTATAGCCGTCATCAGCCTGTAAGTTTGCCGCTTTCAATGAGCCAAGGAAGGTCGATAGTGCATTGGTTACGTCAGTATAAGCCACGCCTGACAAGATGATTGCGTTACGGTCAATGCGTAAGTCATATCGCAGTTGATCTCGAAGTAATGAGCTTTTAACACGAGTTAAGCCTTTATACTCACTTAACTTTTTAACGATACGGTTAGCCGTATCATTGAGCTTTGTATTATCTCGATTAACGGTTTTAAGCTGCAGTTTCAAATTGGTTGCTGCATTTAGACCATCAGCAGAGCGCACACTAAATGACATACTGTATGCAGACAGAGTACTTGCTGCTTTTTCAGTTAACTCAGCTACGATCTCATCTGCCGGTTTAGTACGTTTGCCCCAAGGTTCGAGTAAAATATGATTGGATGGTGTTGCTTCGATATAAGATAAATTCGCAGCAATATCTTTGTTATCTTCCATAACCGTATTTAGCTCAGAGTTATGCTTAATATGATAACGACGACCGACACCGGTCGGTGCTTCTGAACTACCATCAATAAAGCCAGTATCTTCTATTGGCAACAATACTTGTGGCATCGACCATACCGCAACACCCGAAAGTGCGATAAGTGCCAGTGCAATACCCCCCATCAATGCTTTACGATCAAACCATTTAGATAATTGTTTCGTGTAACCTAGTGATAGTTTGTGAATCTGCTTATCAATTGCAGCAAACCATTTAGGTTGTTGTGCTACCGGTTTAATTAAATACGCACACATCATCGGTGACAGTGTTAATGCAACCATACCTGAGATGATCACTGATGCTGCAAGAGTAAAAGCAAATTGGCGGAACAGATCAGCTGTCATACCTGACATTAAACCAATAGGCAGGTAAACCGCTGCAAGGGTCATTGTCATTGCTATTACTGGGAAGATAATTTCATTACTGCCCTTAATGGCGGCATTAAGCGGTGTTTCACCTTCTTCTATATAGCGATAACAATTTTCAACCACCACGATAGCATCATCAACCACAAGGCCGATCGCAAGAATAATGGCTAAAATAGTCAGCACGTTAATGCTGAAACCAAGAAATGACATTACTGCAAAAACACCAATAATACATACAGGGATAGTGATAATTGGGATTGATGCAATACGCAGTGAACCAAGGAAAAGTACCACAATTACGGATACTAAAACGATAGCTTCAAAGAGGGTATGGAAGCCTTGGTCGATAGATTCTTGAATGAAATCGGCTTGGTTATAGACCATCTTCATTTCTAAGCCATCTGGCAAGTGTTGCTGCATCTTGGTGATTTCAGCTTTTACACGAGCAGCTACATCAACCGGGTTCTCACTTTTCAGTGGTAGCACCTGCAGTGACATTGCAGTTTCACCATTCACTTTAAGTTTGCTTGGTGTCAGGCTATTTTCACCCATTTTGACATCAGCCACATCTTTGATGCGAATGATGTTGCCATCATCGACGCGGATAACGAGATCTTGTACATCTTTAACACTGGTTACTTGAGTCACTGGGTTAATTTGGAAATTACGCGCTTCACCAACGATCTGACCAACTGTGAATGATGAACTGTATGCACTGAGTGTTATTACAATATCAGCGGGCTTAACATTGAGTGCCATCATACGGTTTGGGTTCAGCCAAACACGGACAGCTTTTGCTGCACCACCATACGGTCCATATACCCCACCAACACCTTGAATATGTCTAAACTGTGGTTTGATTTGCTGGCCAATGAAGTCGTACATCTCTTGCGAACTCATCTTCCCTTTATTGATAAAGGTAATAATGTTACTAGCTGAGCCCTTATCACCGGAATCATCGGTAACCGTCGGTTTATCAACCATACTTGGTGGAAAATCAACGATAGCTTCAATGCTACTACGTAACTTATTCATTAAGTTCGCATATTCAACATCAGTAATACCATCGCTAAATTTTACATTTAATGTACATTTACCTTGGGTACAGTCAGTCGTCATAATATCGACGCTTTCTAACCCTGTTGCGGCATTAATTAAATGTGTTGCGACATTTCGTGACATGAAGTCTGCGCTAGCGCCATCAATACTGGCGGTAACCGTTGCTTTAGGCGTGTTGTGATCAGGGAAATATTGAATTGCAAGTTTTTGGAAAGAAAACAAACCAATAAGAATAATTGCAATACTTAACACTGAAGCAAAAACAGGATGTTTAATACAGACTTCAGGTAGTCTCATTGCTCTGCTCCTTCACTGATTTAGTTTTTTCCTGTCCTGCTTTTGCTGGATCGGTTGTTTTCTTTTTTTGCTCTTGTGCAGGTGCATCAGCTGTTGATGCTTGAGTCTTGATGATATTTACTAAAGTTTCATCATCGATTTTTTGATGGCCAGTGACAACAACAATGTCATCTACCTTTAAGCCTTTTTCAACAATTACATAGCCATTATTAAGGTTGTTACCTAAAGTTAGGTAACGCTTAGTAGCAACATTATTTTTATCAACGACCCATACGTAACGATCTTCATTATGAGCAAGAATCGCGTTTTGTGGCGCGACAATTCGATTAGTTCGACCATTAACCATTTGGCTCACTTGAGCAAACATACCGGGTGCTAGAATATGATCTGGGTTTTCGATACGAGCATGAATAGCCACACGCCCCGTGTTTTTATTAACGGCTGGTGCGACGTAATCAACAATACCGTTAAATATCATATCCTTGTATGCTTCAACAGTCACAGTGATGGGCTGGCCTTTTACTGCTTTACCAAGATCGTTTTGGCTAATGGTGTAGGAGACTTCAACAGGGTTGAGGTTATAAATACTTACCAGAGGTGTTGTTGCATCAATCATACTTCCTGCTGATTTAGTGAAGTTGGTCAGTTCACCATCAAAAGGAGCGGTAATGGCATAATCTTTCAAAATGGCTTGTTGCTGGCGGTAATCGGCCGCTGCAAGGTTCGCGGCATCTTGAAGCTCTTCAAAATCTTGCTTAGATAATGCGCCAGGTTGTTTTCTATTTAACTCAGCAACACGTTTTACTTTGTTTCTTGCTGTAGTTAAAGAACTTGCCGCTTTATCTAAATCAGCTTTTGCTTTACTACTATCTAGTTTTGCGATTAGTTGACCTTTTTTAACCACATCACCATCTTTAAAGTTTATGGCAACAAGTTTACCGGGAGTACTGAATGTGAGTTCAGCAAAATCAATCGCATTGATTTTACCTACTTCATTTAATGTAGCGACAAACTCTTTGGTAGAGATAGGCTCGACAGTAACAGGAACTGCTTGTTGTTTCTCGTCATCTTTTGCGTGAGCAAAGTTCGATATTGTTAAAGCCATAAGGGTAAATAGGAGTGGGGATAACTTTTTGTAGTGCACGTCGTATAACTCTCTTATTTCAGGATAAGGGTGTCAATCTTAGTTAATTTATATTAAATAGCCATATGAATTGTCAGTAAATGGTTAGCTTATTATTGCATCTTGGTGCATATCTATTTGGATGTCGGTTATATTTCTAATTTAGCTGATAGGAATTCAGATACAAAAAAGCCGTAAATAGATGCTTCTATTTACGGCTTTAATTTTGGGTTTGCGCTTATTTTATGAGCAATTATGCTGCTAGGTTTTTAGCAACGAAATCCCAGTTTACTAGTGACCAGAAACCATCCATGTAGCTTGGACGTAGGTTGCGGTAGTCGATGTAGTAAGCGTGTTCCCATAGATCAACAGTTAGTAGCGGTGTTACGCCTTCTTCTGTGATTGGGCAACCAGCGTTAGAAGTGTTAACGATAGCTAGAGAGCCGTCAGCGTTCTTCACTAACCAAGTCCAAGAAGAACCGAAGTTGTTGATTGCTGAATCTGTGAATTTAGCTTTGAACTCAGCGAAAGAACCGAATGCTTTTTCGATTGCTGCTGCTACTTCACCTGTCGGTTCGCCGCCAGCGTTAGGCGCTAAACAGTTCCAGTAGAACGTGTGGTTCCAAACTTGAGCCGCATTGTTAAATACACCGCCAGTTGAAGTTTTAATGATGTCTTCAAGTGACTTTTCAGCAAGCTCTGTACCTTCAACAAGGCCGTTAAGCTTAACAACGTAAGTGTTGTGGTGCTTACCGTAGTGGTACTCTAGAGTTTCTTGAGAAATGTGTGGCTCAAGAGCGTTCATTGCGAAAGGTAGAGCTGGTAATTCAAATGCCATTGCTCAATTCTCCATATTGGTTTGGTGGCGTTTGCCACGACATTATTGCTTCCAGTAAGCATCGAGGCTTACTTAATTTATTTTTTGAATCTGACCGTTTTATTTTAGCAAGTTTTTTCTTTATTAAAAGACTTGGCTATAAAAAAAATACCCTATACCTCGTTAGAGGAATCGTCAATAACCTTTTAATTATAAAGGTTAAATGATGCTCTGATTAAAGATTGGATTAAAAGCCGTCGGTTAGGTGCGGGAAAGTATTTTTATTGGTGACGATAACCAAGTAGAATGGTAGGGTTTAAGTAATTACTATTAAAGTTGTACGAGGAAGCTATGGAAACTATCGACAAGATCAAGCAGCAGATCGCTGAAAACCCAATTCTACTTTACATGAAAGGTTCACCTAAGCTACCAAGCTGTGGTTTCTCATCTCAAGCGTCTCAAGCGCTAATGGGCTGTGGCGAAAAGTTTGCATACGTTGATATTCTGCAAAATCCAGATATCCGTGCAGAACTTCCAATTTACGCACAGTGGCCAACATTCCCACAATTATGGATTGAAGGTGAGTTGATCGGTGGTTGTGACATCATTCTTGAGATGTTCCAAAAAGGTGAGCTTCAGCCACTAATTAAAGAAGCAGCAGCACGTCGCGACGCAGCTTCAGCAGAGTAATTCTTCTGTAACGTCAATTGTTTTAAGGTGATATGACTTTGAAGTCTTTCACTTTTAGGCAATAAAAAAACCGCCAAATTCGGCGGTTTTTTTGTCGCTAAGGAAAGGCTTATAGCACCATAGATGCTAACCAACCAAACCCAATTAATGGCAAGTTATAGTGGATGAATGTTGGTACAACCGAATCCCAAATATGATCGTGCTGACCATCCGCATTCAAACCTGATGTTGGACCTAAGGTTGAATCTGATGCTGGAGAGCCCGCATCACCTAATGCCGCTGCAGTACCTACTATCGCAATGGTTGCCATTGGTGAGAAACCAAAAGATAGACAAAGCGGTACGTAAATTGTGGCTAGAATTGGAATGGTGGAGAACGAAGAACCGATCCCCATGGTGACTAATAAGCCCACAACCAGCATTAGCAGTGAAGCAAGAGGTTTGTTATTACCAATCACAGCTTCAAGAGAATTCACTAAGGTTTCAACCCCGCCAGTTGCTTTCATGACGGCTGCAAACCCTGCTGCTGCAATCATAATAAAGCCGATCATCGCCATCATATGAACACCTTTGGTAAACACATCATGGGTTTCTTTCCACTTAATGACGCCCGTGAAAGTAAACACCATAAAGCCAACAAGGCCACCGATGATCATCGAGCCACTGTATAATTGTGCGCCCAGTGCAGCAAAAATAGCGGCAACTGCGACATAGACATGACGCATGTCGATTTCTTTTTTCTCGGGCTCACTGGCAAGAATTTTCTCAACAGAATATTCGCGAGGTTTACGGTAGCTGACAAAGGTTGCAAGAAGTAAACCAAATAGCATGCCACATGCAGGTAGGATCATTGCGACAGGTACTTGACTTGCTACGACATCTAAACCGTTATCGTGTAGGTTTTTTAATAAGATGTTATTTAAGAAAATACCGCCGAAGCCAACTGGCAGCACCATGTATGGCGTAACTAGACCAAATGTCAGTACACAAGCAATTAGACGACGATCTAGCTTCAGTTTGGCAAAGACATGCAGTAGTGGCGGAATAACAATTGGGATGAAAGCAATATGAACCGGAATAACGTTCTGAGAAGAAATGGCAAGTAAGACTAGAATGATAAGAACGCTGTATTTGACGCCTGTTGCAGCCGCGGCGTTATCATGCCCACTGATTTTCTTGATCACTTTTTGTGCTAAGATATCAGTAATACCAGAGCGTGAGATTGCAACGGCAAACGTACCGAGCATGGCATAACTTAGCGCTGTGGTTGCACCGCCACCAAGACCACCTTCAAAGGCTGATACCGCATCAGTGAGAGACATTCCACCAATAAGGCCGCCAACAATGGCACTAAAGGTTAGCGCGACCACCACATTCACTCGCATTAATGCGAGTATCAGCATGATACATACCGCTATAACTACAGGGTTCATAAAGCTTTGATCCATCCGTTTTATTGGGTAATTGTGAACTACACGAGTTTGACTGTTTCAAAGTGAGCACATAATCACAGAAATAGAGGGGTGAAATAACACCGTTTTTATCAGTTTGCTTAATTTTTTGCACATGTCGAGGACAAAATGTGTTTTGCTGCACATTTTATTGAGGTTGTATGATTTTAAATCACTTAAAAGGAGGTTCTAGAATGGATTATCAGGCAATAAAAAGGCTAGCAGAATGCTAGCCTTTGGTGATTTTTGGTAGGTGTATAAGTTAAGGTTGTGAACTTAAAACAGACGTATCTGTGATAGTTAATGTTTTGCCATCACCATTAATAAATGAATGCATTTCTGATTGCATTTCAGTTGTTACAGCAGTATCCGATGATTGATCGAGTAATGATGAATGACTTCCTGCGTTAAATAACACCGCATTCTTCACTAGTGTGCCATTAATCGATGCGGTTGTTGGTGCCAATTGCATCGTTTTTAGCAGAGGCGTAGTGCCTGTAAACGGTGAATAAGGAACAGGAATTTCTGTGCCCGTTACTGTTGTGCCAGGTGGTGTGAGATTAGGGATCGTTTGATCATTTTGTACTTGGGTTAGGTAAACAGAAGCCGTGCTTGGCACTAATAACGAATGGTTAATAGGATCGACACTATCCAGCACTGTTTGTGCGGCATAAGCAAACTGTGTAAATGAGTCATAAATTGTGCTTAGCGTTGCTAATGAGGTTTCACTACCATCACTAATTAATCCCGCTTCATAACCTTGATAACAAAGTGGTATCGGCGCATCACCACATTGGTTTTTAAAGTCAGCATTAGCACTGGCTAAAATATTCCCTTTGATGAGATTGCCAAAACTTCCTGAATTTAAGAGTAAGTAAGGGATCTCAGCGCCAGGATTTGCAAGGGCAAATTGATCAATCGCGAAGAGCTGATCAGCGGCGTCGTTGCCAGTTGGACGATTGGTCACATTTGCCACATTAATCCCAGTCATTGCGCCTAATGAATGACCAACAAAATTAACACTAGCTGTCGGTTTTAATCTTGCTAATGGGCCAAGTGCTGCAAATTGCTCAGGTGTAAGTGATGAAAATTGACTAAATAATCGGGTTATTGATGCTTTTAGATTGATCACATCAATCGTACTTTGACGTAAATTATCACGGGCAACCGTTAGTGCACCAAGGTTTAAATAAATAGATGGATTGTCCGCTGCGGTCACGCCACCGATATCTCGATCACCATGCAATGGAAGGTTAATCGCAAAGATCGCACGGCATTGATCACCTATGATAGTGTCAGCAAGTGCTGATTGAGTTAGGGTATCTTTACTACTTGTTACTCCATGTTGGTAAATGGTAACGCTGTTTGAAGGACAGTTTGTACTATCTGACGGTAATACTAAAGTGTACTCGATTGAGGCAATCGAGCGCAGTTTAGGCACTGGGCTGTAACGGGTGATCAGTCTTGCTTCATCTAACTGTTTACCATCTGGCAGTATGATTTCTGAGCCGAGTAGTGCTGCTAATACACGTTGCTGTGCCGCAGGATCGGTGGCGACATTTGCAAAGTCGGTTGGATCGATGTTGAGCTCTGTAATTTTGGTTTGAACGGCAAGTTTTTCAGCATCTGTACCATTGGTTAGAATATATTGAATTCTTGCAATGCTAGGCAGGCCACTTTGCCAAGGTGTAGTTAAGAATTTATTTGGATCGTTGCTTAAGAAGTAAGGTAAGTGAATCGTACCTGTGAATACTTCCCCTTTACCTAATGGTGTCGGAGTACCAGGAGTGGTAGGTGGATCAATATTAAATAAAGAGGCATCTAAAACCGTTGTATCAAGACTGCTGTCGATTGCTGTGCCTTTCCAAATATCAGACGGTTTACTATTTATCGCTAATGCTGTTGCGGATTTAGCGGCAAAAAGCACATCACCAACAGAGGCTGTAGTAAACCACGATGAGAAAATAATGTTGTCTTTATCAACCCCTACTTGTGCAAAAGCAGCTTCGGTTGCTTGGGTCACTGCTTGAGCGGGAAGTAAGGCTGGAGATGGCGGTGTTGCCGTTGATTTTAATGTGGCGTAAGAGCCGCTGGTACCAACTGGGTTGTTTTGATCATCTTCCAGTGAGTTTGTTACTGCAAACATATAATTGCTCGCAGGATTTAAGGGCTTAAGTAAGACTGCTGTCAATGTATCACCAGAGGCTTGAACAATATAATCTTGCCCTTCAACCAGCTTTATAGGGGCTGTACTATCTGAGGTGTCAGTAGGATCGCCTGATTTTATCAGATAGAAACTTCCAGCCGCACTGTCTGGGTTTAATGGATTACCTGTAAAGTTTACCAAAATCGGTTGACTGGTACTCCAACCATCGGTTGCACCCATAGCAACGACAGGATTAGAGATATCTGTTGGATCTGTTGCGGTACTCTCAATACTTAATGTGCCGTCTTCTTGATCCATCGCTAAATAGGTCGGCGTGACAATAACTGGCGAGCTTGGATTTGAGATAATATCAAAGTTGACTTTTGTTTCTGCATTTAGGCTGTCAGCAGTATCGGGATCA
Source organism: Photobacterium sp. GB-72 (assembly GCF_003026095.1). Classification (NCBI taxonomy): domain Bacteria; kingdom Pseudomonadati; phylum Pseudomonadota; class Gammaproteobacteria; order Vibrionales; family Vibrionaceae; genus Photobacterium; species Photobacterium sp. GB-72. Next base: position 199,403 of record NZ_PYNV01000002.1, read on the forward strand.
ATCGTAGGGGCGCCCGTTGTTTTGCTGTCGCCACCACATCCTGTTAGTCCCAAGCTAGCAGCTATAATGATCGATAAAAAATGCTTGTTCATAGTATTCCTTACTTTCAATTCTTAGTTCAGTCTTGGGTTAAAAAGTGTAATTAGCTTGCGCGGCACCGATGAAAGCATCGCTGGTTGCGGTGAAGCTATCACCTGCTTCAGTAAATGTGCCGTCTTTGCCGTAGACATAACTAACGCCTAGATCAAAACTCAATTGGTCGCTGTATTTATAGCTTGCTCCTGCTGAGTACCAGAAGCGGTCAGTATCTGGAATACTCAATGTTGCTTTACCGCCTTGCTCATCGTAAGCAAAGCCGGCACGTAACGTGATTTGTGGATTAAGATTGTATGTACTACCAATAGCCCAGCGGAATGCATCGTCATATTTTTCTTCTTTCAATAAACAGACACCGGGTAGTTGTCCCCCAAAGTTACATTCACTGCTGGTCGCTTTTAGCTCAGTGAATTTACTCCATTGGGTCCAAAATATACTGTAGTGCAAAGCGAATTGGTTATTGAGTTGGTGAAAGCCTGAAAACTCAGCGGTAGCAGGGAGGGGGGCTGCAAGTTTTGCGTCGATGGTTGAACCACGGCGATTGGCACCGAGAACTTGTCCTGAGTAATCAGTAAAGTCACCGTCAAAATCAAGGTCAACTTGTGAACGGTAAGCTAAGCCAAAACGGTTATTCTCATCAATTTCAAATAGCGTGCCTATATTCCAGCCAAATGCCCATGTCTCTCCTTCCATATTAATGGTTTTGTCGCTGGGTTTTATTGCAGGATAAAACGGTAGTGCATTCTTACCGTAATGGCGGTAAAGCTCAGCATGTGCATAAACAGCACTAACACCAACACCGATACTCCATTGGTCATTGAGTTTATAGGCAACACTTGGGTTTAAGTTTATGGTGAGCAGTGAGGTTTTACCTGCGGATGTGCCGTCATAAAAATCATCAGGGTAATCGGTTGTAACCCCGTAATTAGAGAATAAAGACATCCCCCAAGACAAACGATCATTCAGTGGTTGAACAAAGTAAGTTGAAGGTACAAATGCCAGAGGTGCGACATCTTCGGCTGTTTGTTCACCTACTGGGGCATCATGTGCAGTGACATCAATATTAGGTAAAACAAGACTTCCTTGTGCAGAAATAGCCATTTTATCGAACTTTGTCATGCTTGCAGGGTTACGTGCAAGAACACCAGGGTTATCAGCAATAGCAGCTTCACCTGCAAATGCACGCCCTAAACCCGTTGCAGATTGTTCTGAAACTTGGAAACCAGCCGAGTAAGCCTGCGATGAAAATAATGCAGTGGTTACGGCAATGGTGAGATAACGTTTTTTTACGGACATTATACTGCCTCTCTATATGTTGTTATTTAGCTTCTTATTCGTCCCTGAAAGGAAAAACAAAGATTAAGTACAAGAGTGAGTATAAGACCGGATTTCATTTATGTTAACTAAATGTTACGTGAAAATTAATGCTAATTTCATGTATTTAACATATTTTTAAATTGAGCGTTTAAAACGTTTAATTTAAAAATCTATAAATAAAAAAAGCATAAAAAAAAAGCTCATAAAAATATGAGCTTAGAGAAGAATGTTGCGGTTTAGATGGGCGATAGATTTAGTTGCTATCCATGTCTTCTGTTTGAGGTGCCATTAAAGGCCAGCCACCTAACTTTTTCCATTTGTTAACTATTTCACAAAATAGCTCAGCGGTACGTTCTGTATCATACAGCGCAGAATGTGCTTCACGATTGTCAAATGGGATATTTGCTGTTTGACATGCTTTCGCTAATACCGTTTGACCAAATGCAAGCCCACTTAATGCGGCGGTATCAAACGTTGCAAACGGGTGGAAAGGATTACGCTTTAATTTTGCACGCTCAGATGCCGCCATAACAAAGCTGTGATCAAACGTTGCATTGTGCGCAACCATAATGGCGCGAGAACAATCAGAGGCTTTTTGTTCTTTACGGATCTGCTTATAGATTTCTTTTAAAGCGTGCTCTTCAGATACTGCACCACGTAATGGACTAAAAGGATCACGGATCCCATTAAAATCCAACGCTTCTTTATGTAAAATCGCGCCTTCAAAAGGAGATACATGGAAGTGGATGGTTGTTGCTGGCTTTAGCCACCCATCTTCATCCATTTGTAATGTAACGGCGCAGATTTCAAGTAATGCATCTGTTTTAGCGTTAAATCCCGCGGTTTCTACATCAATGACGACGGGAAAGTAGCCGCGAAAGCGACTTTTTAATGTATTGAATTCGTTATCTTGGCTCATAACACTGCTGTCAAAATAAAGGAATGGGCTATTATGTCAGATCCATCCCTTGATACCAATTTGATCTGATGTATAAACAAAAATGGTCTGTCTCTTTTTTCTTAATGTGAAACGGGTTCTGAATTGTTAAAGCAATGGATGTTATGGTCGATATAAAGAAAGGTTTAATTAGTATCAATTAAAAGTCAGCCTTTATATTTCGAGACGTTAGATTAAGACATTTGGATAATGACATTTCTTATTTTTAAAATATGGCCTAGGTCATTGTATATATTGATTTTATTGTTTTCATTGCCAAGTTTGGCGGGGAAGCAATATATCGCATCGCCTAATCAGTCACAGTGGAATGTTATTGTTGATACGCCGCTAGAGTGTCGCTTGTCACATCATATACCGGGTTACGGTGACGGTGAGTTCGTAGCACGTTCCAGCAAAAAACAATCTGTTGCCTTTGAATTAAAAATGTATCGTCCGATGGGAGAAACACGAAACGTCCGTCTAACTTCTATGCCTGCTCGTTGGATGCCTGGTGATTCAGCCAATACCATGACACGACTTAAATTTTTTAAGCAGTTTGATGGCTATATTCAAGGGAAAACGGTGTGGAATATGCTTGCTGAATTAGAAGATGGGCGAAATCCTACATTTATGTATCAAGATTGGCAGCGACAAAATCGCCCATTAGAGGTTGGATTATCTGCCGTTTCGTTTCAAAAAGGTTATCAATCATTTAGCCAATGTCTGAGTAAGCTATTACCTTATGGATTTGAAGATATCGCATTTTCTGTCCTCCACTATAGTGAAAATAGCGACACATTAAATAAAATATCACAACAACGTCTGGCTCAAATTGCCGACTTTGTTCGCTATTCTGACGATATTGATTTGGTTTTAGTTGCCGCGTTTAATGATTCGATTGCCGGTACTACGGAAAGCCAAGAGATGTCAGAGCGACGAGCTGACAAACTGCGTCAGTATTTTCAATCGTTAGGGTTACCTGCCGAGCGTGTTCAAGTAGAAGCGTACGGAAAGCGGCGTCCTATTGCTGATAACTCAACCCCTATCGGACGAAACTTAAATCGTCGAGTTGTGATTTCATTAGGACAAAGTCCGATTTATTAATCAGTAATGGAAAACTGGATGGGATGGGGCTCGTTATTATTGAATGATGTAACGAGCCTTATTTTTTATTAATGCAGTTTAAAGGAAGCGATGAGCTCACAACTTGAATAGTTGTTAATGGCTTTAACTTGATTCGCAATAGCAGGGTTAGGATGTCGTTTTAAAAAGCTAATCAATGCAGATTGGCAACACCCCAAAGAATTTATATAGCTGTGGCATTGCGTTTGTTTACACTGTGGGATCAATGCAATAACTTGTTCAGAGGCAAGTTGTAAATACTTTAACTCGTAGTCTGGATCGCCATGTTGTCGCCAAAAATTAGCCATGTTATGGCAAGAAACGACTTTCATCGTTAAGAGATCCGTTAGTTGCTCGGTGTCAGTTGAATCTGCCGTGATTTCCTGAGCAATAGATAGCGCGAGTTGATAATGAACAATAGACATCAAAGGGTTATTGTTAGTCTTAGCATCATCAGCCATTAAGGTGTGTCTTTCCCACTCTGAAATATCCATGTCATTATCCTTTGTAAGTGGTAGTGTTTTGCGGTTAGAAAGCCTGTAACGCGCTAAGGTAGTTCATCTCAACTTGTTCCCAATCGACTAAGTGCCACCATGCGTCAATGTAATCAGGACGGACGTTTTGGTAACTCAAGTAGTAAGCATGTTCCCATACATCAAGCGCAAGAATTGGAGTCCCTTGTACTGTTACTGTATCCATTAACGGGTTGTCTTGGTTCGGCGTTGCTGAGATCTCGAGTCGTCCATCCACGACAGAGAGCCAAATAAATCCGGCACCAAAATGATTGGCAGCTAATGTTGAAAATGTCTCTTTAAACTTAGCAAAACTTTCAAAATGGGCATTAATTGCTTCTGCAAGCAAACCTGATGGATGGCGAACGCCTTCGGGTGACATACATTGCCAATAGAGGTTGTGATTATAGAAACCACCGCCATTATTACGCACTGCTGCAGGGTATTGAGATATATTGCTTAAAATGGTCTCAATGGGCTGGTCAGTAAGATCTGTATTTTCAATTGCAGCGATAAACTTATCAAAATAACCTCTATGGTGTTTGCTATAGTGGATCTCAACAGTTTTTGCATCAAGATAAGGTTCTAGTGCATTAAAGCCATAGGGTAGTTTTGGGAATAGATGTTTCATAAATTATACCTAGTAAAAAACGTCAAATAGATACTAATGATAACTATTATCATTATCAACCGCTGTTTTGTATGGATATTAATGAATTTTTAGCTGTGAAATTATGAATTTGATGATTAGTTAACAAAGAATTTATGGTTTTTGGTTATGATTTACATTGTTTAGATAAGGATTTTCGTTATGAATAAAGTTGTTTTAATAGCTGTTGTTGTATTAGTTGCAGTAGGTGTGGGGATTTTCAGTGTGGGTAAATTGACTGAAAAAGCAGCGAATGAGACGACAAAAAAAGTATTAAAAGAAGTAGTGAGTGCTGATTTAGCACCTGTCGCAAAAGCGATTGGTAAGCTAGAAGCCTGTGAATCTGGTGCAACTGCAGAGTTAGAAGCCTTAGGCCATACCGCAACACCATTAGGTCGGAGTTTGGCTTATATTGCTTTAGCACAAAATAGTTATTTGATGGATGATAAAGATAAAGCGCGCGTGGAACTGCAACAAGCGATTGATGCGAGTACTGATAAACCCTCAGCCGAAGAGCGTAATGAGATGTTTACTAAGTTGGGTGAAGGCGCAAAACAAATGGCAGAAAAGCGTAAAGCATTCGGTTTTAAAGTAAACTGTGAACCACTTTAATTGCTGATGATAGCAGTGAAAAGGAGCGATTAAGCTCCTTTTTTATTGAATTAAATTTGTTATTAATCAGATGTCTACCTTATCTTTATACTCACAGAGGTCCTCGATTAGGCAGCTGCCACAGCGCGGTTTTCTTGCAATGCAGGTATAGCGTCCGTGTAAAATTAACCAATGGTGAACATCAACTTTAAATTCTTTTGGCACAACCTTTAAGAGTTTCTCTTCAACTTGGTCGACGTTTTTCCCCATGGCAAATTTAGTTCGATTACAAACTCGGAAGATGTGAGTATCTACTGCAATTGTCGGCCATCTAAATGCCGTATTTAAAACAACATTTGCGGTCTTTCGACCAACTCCAGGTAGTGCTTCTAATGCTTCTCGGTTTTCTGGGATCTCGCCATTATGTTTATCTAAGAGAATACGGCAGGTTTTAATGACATTTTCTGCTTTAGAATTAAATAACCCAATGGTTTTTATATATTCTTTAACGCCGTCAACGCCTAAGTCGTAAATAGCTTGAGGGGTATTAGCAACAGGATAAAGCTTGTCGGTTGCTTTATTTACGCTGACATCGGTAGCTTGAGCTGAGAGTAATACCGCAATCAATAACTCGAAAGGCGTGCTCCAATGAAGCTCTGTTTCCGGGTGTGGGTTTTCAGCGCGTAAACGTTCAAGAATTTGGACGCGTTTTTGATTATTCATTTTCTATTCCAAATAAGGCTTATTGCAATATAAGTAGGGAGTGACAGAGTGAGCATCTGTCATTGCAATTAAGCATTTTACTATTCCATTATTTTGTCGCGATATGTAATAAAAAGAAACCCAATAAGTATGATACTTATTGGGTTTGATCTTTAGTCTACGCTAGTGACGCGAGCACGTTCAACCGTTGGCTTTGATGCTTCTTTAGGCTGTTTTTGTTGACGGCGTTTATCAATTACATTTTTGGCCGCAATCATCAAACCGACACCAAGAAAGGCACCCGGTGGTAACATTGCAAGCAAGAACCCTGAATCAAAATGGAATACTTGGATTCGTAAAACTGATGCCCAGCTACCTAGTAGGCGATCAGCACCATCAAATAAGGTTCCTTTGCTCAATAGTTCTCGCATTGCGCCCAGAATGAATAGCGCAGATGTCATGCCTAACCCCATCCATAAACCATCGAGTACTGCTGGTAATGGTGCATTTTTAGAGGCAAAGGCTTCAGCGCGACCAATGATAATACAGTTGGTTACAATCAAGGCGATGAAGATCCCTAATGATTTGTATAAACCAAAAGTAAAGGCATTCATCAATAACTGTACGCAGGTTACGAGTGAGGCAATGATCATTACAAACACTGGAATACGGATCTCAGAGGGTACCCAGTGACGAATTAAAGACACAATTAAGTTTGAGCCTATCAGTACTAAAGTCGTCGCAAGTCCCAAACCTAAAGCATTTGTCACCGTTGATGAAACGGCAAGTAAAGGGCATAGGCCGAGAAGCTGAACAATGGTCGGGTTATTTAGCCATAAGCCATTTGCCATTAACTCTTTATTAGTTGTCATATCACTCACCTGCACAATCAAGTGGTTGGTTGATGATTTTATCCTGGTTTTGATCCCAGTATAACGAAATATTTTTTACTGCTTTGACGACGGCTCGCGGTGTTATGGTCGCACCTGTGAATTGATCAAATTCACCACCATCTTTACGTACTTTAAATGATGGGTCGTTATCACCATTTACCCGCTTACCATTAAAGCTGTAAATCCAGTTACTAACAGTGGTTTCAATTTTATCACCCAATCCTGGAGTTTCGTTTTGTTGTAATACACGAACGCCAGTGATCACGCCATTCATGTCTAAACCAACAATAATTTTAATTGCGCCGCTATAACCGTCAGGCGCAATCCCTTCAATTGCCACACCAACAGGCTTATTATCTTTTTTAGCGATATAAGCAGGCATCTGAGCCAATGTACCTAAACGCTTATGATCTCTTACTAAAGTACAACTTTTGTAGAGTAAGTTATCGTGGCTTGCTACGGGAATCACTTGGTTTAGAGTATCCAGTAACTGTACCCGCTGCTGCTCTGCTATACGATCTTCTGTTAGGTAGTTCGTCAGGGCTACTAGCGCTGTCGCTAAACACGCAAAAGTGGCAAGAATAGCACCGTTTTTTTTCATTGCATTAAACATGGCTGCTCTCTTAATTAGTGCCCGTAAGTACGAGGACGAGTGTAGTAATCAATAAGTGGTACACATAAGTTACCCAGTAAAACGGCAAAGGCAACGCCATCTGGGAAGCCACCCCATGTGCGGATCAGATAAATCATGACACCGATAAAGCTACCAAAAATTAAACGGCCTTTTACCGTCGTTGATGCTGTTACTGGATCGGTGGCAATAAAGAAAGCACCTAACATGGTTGCACCTGAGAATAGGTGCAACAACGGAGAGCCAGTCGTATCAGGATGAACAATGTAAACAAGGCTACTGATCACAAATAGTGACGTTAGCATAGCAACAGGGATATGCCATTGAATAACACGAAGCTTTAATAAGATTAAACCACCAACAAGGAAGCCCATGTTAATCCACTCCCAGCCAATACCTGCAATCGCGCCGTAAACAGGTTTTGTCATTGTTTCAGCCGTTGTAAACCCTGTGTGTAACGCTGTTTTTAGTGTATCTAGCGGTGTTGCCATCGTGTAACCATCAACTGACATTTTCAGTTGTGGAACACTAAATCCATCTTGAGTAAAGCCAGTAAAGATTGCATAAATACTATCCATAAAGTTAGCTGGTTGTGCACTCAATGATGCTGGTGGTAACCAGGTTGTCATCTGTACTGGGAATGAAATGAGCAGTACGACATAAGCAATCATCGCGGGGTTAAAGAGGTTTTGTCCCATACCGCCATAAAGGTGTTTTGCAATGACTATCGCAAAGAAAACACCAATAACCGTTAACCACCAAGGTGCTAATGGTGGGATTGATAAACCAATTAATACGCCAGTAAGCAGAGCTGTATTATCCCTTAAATAAGGTACAACAGGACGTTTACGCAGTTTTACAATAATCGCTTCAAATATGATTGCAGAAATAGATGCTAATACAATTTGGATCAGAGTACCGAAACCAAAGAAGTAGCATTGAGCAATAACGCCAAATACCGAGCATAATATAACTGTACGCATAATAGCGCTGGTGCTTCGGCGGTTATGGTCATGGGGTGAACTGGCAATATTAAACGCCACGGTTAATCTTCCTCAATGTTTTGTTGTTCTTTGGCGGCTTGTTGTGCCGCTTTTCTTGCTTTAGCGCGAGCGACGGCAGCAGCAACAGCGGCTTTTTTCGGATCAACGTTTTCAGCTTCAACTACAGGTTCTGGTGTTGATTCTGCTTGTGCCTCTGCTTGTTGTGCGGCTTTTCTTGCTTTAGCACGAGCGACGGCAGCAGCAACAGCGGCTTTTTTCGGATCAACGTTTTCAGCTTCAACTATAGATTCTGGTGCTGATTCTGCTTGTGCTTCTGTTTGTTGTGCGGCTTTTCTTGCTTTAGCACGAGCGACGGCAGCAGCAACAGCGGCTTTTTTTGGATCAACGTTTTCAGCTTCAACTACAGGTTCAGGTGCTGATTCTGCTTGTGCCTCTGCTTGTTGTGCGGCTTTTCTTGCTTTAGCACGAGCCACGGCAGCAGCAACAGCGGCTTTTTTCGGATCAACGCTTTCAGCTTCAACTTCAGATTCTGGTGTTGATTCCGCTTGTGCTTCTGTTTGTTGTGCGGCTTTTCTTGCTTTAGCGCGAGCCACGGCAGCAGCAACAGCGGCTTTTTTCGGATCAACGTTTTCAGCTTCAACTACAGGTTCAGGAGCTGATTCTGCTTGTGCCTCTGCTTGTTGTGCGGCTTTTCTTGCTTTAGCACGAGCGACGGCAGCAGCAACAGCGGCTTTTTTCGGATCAACGTTTTCAGCTTCAACTTCAGATTCTGGTGTTGATTCCGCTTGTGCTTCTGTTTGTTGTGCGGCTTTTCTTGCTTTAGCGCGGGCGACGGCAGCTGCGACAGCATCTTTTTTACTGTCATTTTCAGCAGCGGTTTGGTTATTTGCTGTAGCTTCTTTTTCAGCCTTACGTTCACGAGCTTGACGCTTACGCTCTTCACGTAATTTCGCCATTTCACTGTTATCTGGCAGGCTTTCTGAAGTTGCACCTTGTGCTGAAGCTGCTTGTTTTGCTTTTGCTTTTGCAATCGCTGCTGCAACAGCCGGTTTCACTTCTGCTGTATCTGCTTTAGCGGCTGCTGCTTGTTTGGCTTTTACGCGGGCAATAGCGGCAGCGACTGCATCATCACCCCCAGTTTTCGCCATTTCATCACGACGAGAATCAGCCGCTTTTTTAAAGCGGTTTTCACGTTCAGCCTTATCACGTTCCATGCGTGCTTGTTTGGCTTCAAAGCGTTGGCGAGCTCGTTCTGCATTCATTTCATCTTGGCTACGTGCCCAGATCTCAGCTTTTGCTTGGCGATAGTACTGAACAAGAGGGATCTCACTTGGACAGACATATGCACAAGCACCGCACTCAATACAATCTTGCAGATTATATTCTTCACACTTGTCGTAATTTTGATCCTTGGCGTACCACTGTAATTGCTGTGGGAGCAATGATGATGGGCAAACATCCGCACAAGCAGAACAACGGATACATGCCATTTCATAGGTATGTAATGGGAGTTCTTTGCGTTTTGGTGCCAAAATACAGTTTGTTATTTTGGTGATCGGTACATTGGAATGTGGGAGTGTAAATCCCATTAACGACCCACCAATGATCACACGAGGATGTTTTTTATCGGCTTTATAACCAAACTTATCTAACAAGTAGGCAATCGGCGTACCTAACATAGCAAAAACATTACCACGTTTCTTAAAGGCTTCACCGGTTAGCGTAACAACACGCTCAATTAGTGGTTCACCGTCGATAATGGCGCGTTTAATTGCAAAAGCAGTACCTATGTTTTGCATGATAACGCCAACAGAAGTTGAACGTGACTGACTTGGTACTTCTCTGCCTGTTAAAATTTTAACTAACTGCTTTGAGCTACCAGATGGATATTTTGTTGGTACAACACGTATCAGAATGTTGTCTGCTTCGGTGACATGCTGCTCAAGGGCTTTAATCGCTTCAGGTTTGTTATCTTCAATACCGATGATTGTTAGCTTTGGGCTAATAATATGGCGAAGAATACGAACCCCTTCGATCACTTCTTCAGCATAATCGCGCATGAGTCGGTCATCGGCAGTAATATATGGCTCACACTCAGCCGCGTTGATAATTAAAATATCAACATTACCTAAACCGCCTTGAAGTTTTCTTGCGGTAGGGAAACCAGCACCACCTAATCCAGCGATACCACTCAAACGGATTGTTTCGATCAGTTCTGCGGGATCACGATCTTGATAATCGGCATAGGTTTTTTTCTCTCCCCAAGTATCGGTGTGATCTGGGTGAAGAACGATACATAAATCGCTTAAACCTGAAGGGTGAGCAGTCGTACGTTGTTCAATGGCTATTACTGTACCAGATGTAGGCGCATGAACAGGGACACACATTGCAATGTCACCTTGTGTTAGAGCTTGACCTTTTTGTACTTTGTCACCAACAGCAACAATAATGTCACCTTTAGAACCAATATGCTGCTTAAGTGGTAAAACGAGTTCTTGTGGAATGCCAGCACTAACGATAGGTGCTTGATTTGAGATTTTTTTATTTTCAGCGGGATGAATACCGCCGTGGAAATCCCACAACTTACCTTGTTTAATTTGCTCAATGATAGATAGCATAACTACGACTCTACCTTTTCTGTACTCGGTGCATCACTGATATTTACGATTGGAATTTGGTTTAGTTGCCATTTCCAATTATCAGGCGTTTCTTTAACTGGGATCATTTCGATACAGTCAGTAGGGCAGGGAGCAACACAGAGATCGCAACCTGTACATTCGTCTTTGATAACCGTATGCATAGATTTAGTGCCGCCAACAATGGCATCGACAGGGCACGCTTGAATACATTTAGTACAGCCAATGCACATATCTTCATGAATAAATGCGACTTTTTTAATGTTTTCTTCTGTACCTTGGGTTGAATCAGGAACATCAACACCCATCAAGTCAGCTAATTTTTCAATAGTAACTTGACCGCCAGGAGGACACTTATTGATCACATCGCCATTGGCAATCGCTTCTGCGTAAGGGCGACAGCCAGGATAGCCACATTGACCACATTGGGTTTGCGGAAGAATACTGTCGATTTGTTCAACAATAGGATCGGCTTCAACTTTAAATTTAACCGAAGCAAACCCAAGAATTAGTCCGAAAATGGCAGCCAGAATAACGATGGCAATGACTGCGATAAGGATCCCACTCATTACAATTTCACCAATCCAGTAAAGCCCATAAATGCAAGAGACATTAGCCCCGCGGTGATCATCGCAATGGATGCGCCTTTGAATGGCTCAGGTACATCAGCGGCAGCAATGCGTTCACGCATAGAAGCAAATAAAACAAGCACAAGTGAGAAACCCACTGCAGCACCAAAACCATAAATAACGGATTCAATAAAGTTATGACGCTCATTTACGTTTAATAAGGCGACACCTAACACCGCACAGTTAGTGGTGATAAGTGGTAAGAAAATACCTAATAAACGATAAAGCGTTGGGCTTGTTTTATGTACGACCATTTCTGTGAATTGCACAACAACGGCAATGACTAGAATAAAGCTTAGTGTGCGTAGGTACTGAATCCCTAATGGATCCAAAATGTAAGTTTCAACAAGATAAGCACAAACAGAAGCAAGCGTCAGCACAAAAGTGGTTGCTAAGCCCATTCCAATAGCTGTTTCTAATTTTTTAGATACGCCCATAAATGGACATAAGCCTAAAAATTTAACGAGTACAAAGTTGTTAACCAACACAGTACCAATAAGTAATAGGAGGTATTCAGTCATACCGGCTTCATTATTATTAAAAGAGATCTAAACATTATCTGATTTTGTTGGCGTTATAACAACTCCTGTGGTGTAGGGTTTTAGTGATTATTGTGTTTTTCATAAAGATAGATCATGAAATATAAGTTTTTAATTTAGTTACTACGGCTTTGTTTAGCTGTGCGATCAAAAAACACCCACTGCATATGATGTAGAAGTTATCAGTTTTTGGTTTTGTGTTTATTAATTGTTATTTGACTGTATGCCTTAGCCAGAAAGCTTGTGATGATGAGTTAAGTTTTCGCAAAATATGTTTGGATAGCTTGTAAAGCCGTTTTAAACCTCGTTTTATGTAAGGGCACTTGTGATCATCGTGTGAGATGATGGCATCATTGAATGAGCATAGGATAGATGTGATGGATATTTTATTATTGAGTAACGGTAAAATTGCAGGTAATACCCATGTAATGGAATTTGCGGGTGATGCAATTGTTGAGCAAGTTAAGCGAACTGGCGCTAAACATTTTCTTGTTATTCCTTATGCTGTGATTCGATCGAGTCATGATGATCGTGTGGCGATGGTACAAGCGACATTTGATCGTTTAGGTATTGATTGTGTTGCAACAGGTATTCATCAAGCAGCCGATCCAGTTAAAGCCATTGAGGAAGCTGAAGGAATTATTGTAAGTGGTGGTAATACATGGGTTTTAAATAAAAAGCTTCATGACTTAGGTTTAGTTGGACCGTTACGTAAGGCGGTATTAGCGAAAGGTATTCCCTATATTGGTTGGAGTGCAGGTACCAATATTGGTTGCCCAACTATTCGTACCACTAACGATATGCCGATTGTCACCAGTGCAGTGCTAAGCTCACTTAACTTTGTTCCTTTCCAAATAAACCCGCATTATCTAGAAGCGTCGGTTGAAGGTCATATGGGAGAAACCCGTGATGAGCGTATTCAAGAGTTTTTAGAAGTGAATAAGCATGAGCCGGTTGTGGGGATTCCAGAAGGAACATGGCTGCAGTTATTAGATGGAAAGTTAAGCTACCACACAGCAAATGGTAAGCCATTAAAGCTATTCCAGTATGGCGTTGAGCCTGTTTATTTTGAGGAAGGGCAAGATATTCAATTTATGATGGAATATAGCTGTTAATACATCAGACAATATTCTACTAAAGAAAAGCCAGCGTTATGCTGGTTTTTTTATAGTGGTTATGTGGAAGGCTTTCATTTTACAAAATTGCTCCCAGATGCTTATAAAATAATTCTTGATTTTTAGAATAGTAGATTTGACCAGTGTTTAACTTAGTTATCCACAAAAACTGTGGATAAGTGTGTTGATTTCATCTTGTAAACGTATTGGAGAGTGGTAGTTTGCATTCATCACTTTGTTATGTTTGAGAGGGATGATGATAAAAAGGTACTAATTTCAAATACTATTATTGACTAGATGCATATCTATAAGAGCTATTGTTAAGCAGACAGATATTACTGATGGTTGCTTTTCATTGAGCTAAAAAATTGAACAGAATAGGTATAAGCTGTGGATGTAAACGTTAATGTTTAATTGTTTTTTAAAGGTTAACGGTATGAAGCTTAGATGTTTCTTTGAAGGGGAGAGCATAATACGTGTTACAACATGGTCGGTCAATTGATCTGGATTCATTTTTCTGCTTTATATTAATATTTAGGTAATAATTTCATAAAAAGAGATAAAAAAAATCATATATTTTTTAATTTTTTTGCTCATTGTGAAATTCACCATTTAATAATATTAAATACAATATTGTTATTAATTAATGAGTTATGGTTTTATTTCTGCGGTGGTAAACATCAAGATTCTGAAATTCAGAACGACATATAAGCCTGGCTTATTTATCCTTCATTTATATTCACGTGGTAACTTTTACCTTGCCCGCCCTTCGCTTTATGATTCATTCCACATTAAGTTCCTGGATTCGAGTCAGGCATTTAAACTTATGATTTAAGATAAGGGTACTTAATGCCTACACGTCAAATTTAGCTTAACGTTTTGCTTATAAGTTGAGTTAGCTTTTTACAATATAATGTTGTTTGCTTCAATATTAGTTAGTTAAGACCCAAAGGGGGCTATTTACAGACTGTTGTAAATAGTTGTGGTCTTTTATTCTGTGAGTCATGTTTGGTGTTCAAACTCTTAGTATTCACTTAACTAATATTGAAGCTATTTTTTTATCTGCAATTTAGTTTCTTCATCTCAAGTATTTCCAGTAGTTGACATTACTAATGGTCTATCCACAATGTAAACAGTAATTTATTGCTGGATATGTAATTTATGAGCGACTTATTTTCTCTTGCTTCTGAATATTCACCATCAGGCGATCAACCTACCGCTATTGCTCAATTGGTTGATGGTTTAGATTCAGGACTAGCGCACCAAACGTTACTTGGCGTAACAGGTTCAGGTAAAACTTTTACCGTGGCTAATGTTATTGCCCAAGCTAATCGACCGACTTTGATCCTTGCACCAAATAAAACGTTGGCAGCACAGTTATATGGTGAGATGAAAGAGTTCTTTCCAAATAGTGCTGTAGAATACTTTGTATCCTACTATGACTATTACCAGCCCGAAGCGTATGTGCCTACAACGGACACATTCATTGAAAAGGATGCGTCGGTTAATGCGCATATTGAGCAGATGCGACTATCAGCAACCAAAGCATTAATGGAACGACGCGATGTTATTATTATCGCTTCTGTGTCTGCGATCTATGGTTTGGGTGATCCTGATTCTTACCTAAAAATGATGCTACATGTTCGGCGTGGTGATTTTCTTGATCAGCGTGACATTCTTCGTCGTCTGGCTGAGTTGCAATATACCCGTAATGATATGGCCTTTGAGCGCGGTACTTTTCGAGTTCGTGGGGAAGTGATTGATATTTTCCCTGCAGAGTCAGAAAAAGAAGCGATTCGTCTTGAGTTATTTGATGATGAAGTGGAATGTATTTCATCCTTTGATCCCCTGACTGGCAGTATCACGCATCGTGATATGCCGCGTACTACTATTTACCCTAAAACACACTATGTGACGCCACGAGAGAAAATCTTAGACGCGATTGAAGGGATAAAAAAAGAACTGGTTTTGCGCAAAGAGCAGTTTTTAGGAAACAATAAACTCGTCGAAGAGCAGAGAATTAGTCAGCGCACACAATTCGATATTGAAATGATGAATGAGCTAGGTTTTTGCTCTGGTATTGAAAACTACTCACGTTATCTTAGTGGGCGTGCTGAGGGTGAGCCACCACCAACATTGTTTGATTACTTACCTGCTGATGGCTTACTGATCATTGATGAATCACACGTAACTGTGTCGCAAATTGGCGCGATGTACCGTGGTGATCGCTCTCGTAAGGAAAACTTAGTTGAATATGGATTCCGTCTTCCTTCTGCGCTTGATAACCGACCGATGAAGTTTGAAGAGTTTGAATCGTTAGCGCCTCAAACGATTTATGTGTCAGCCACACCGGGTAATTATGAGATTGAAAAGTCGGGTAATGATATAGCAGAGCAGGTGGTACGCCCAACGGGATTACTTGATCCTGAAATTGAAGTACGCCCTGTTGGTACACAAGTGGATGATTTGCTTTCTGAAATACATATTAGAGAGAAAAAAGGTGAGCGAGTATTAGTTACAACCCTTACTAAGCGTATGGCAGAAGATCTCACTGAGTACCTTACAGAGCATGGTGTGAAGGTGCGTTACTTACACTCTGATATTGATACCGTAGAGCGGGTGGAAATTATTCGCGATTTACGATTAGGTGAGTTTGATGTGCTAGTGGGCATTAACTTATTGCGCGAAGGGTTAGACATGCCCGAAGTGTCATTAGTTGCGATTCTAGACGCTGATAAAGAAGGTTTTTTGCGATCTGAACGTTCATTAATACAGACGATTGGTCGAGCTGCTCGTAATATAGAGGGTAGAGCGATTCTGTATGGTGACCGTATTACAGGTTCAATGGCGCGTGCAATTAACGAAACCCAGCGACGTCGTGAAAAGCAAATTGAATATAACCTTGAGCACGGTATTACACCTCAAAAGTTGAATAAGAAAATTGGTGACATTCTTGAATTAGGCGCTCCAAGTTCACGAGGAAAGTCGCGAAATAGAGCGGCAGATCTTCACAAAGTGGCAGAAAGCAAAGGAACGTATTCAGCGCTTTCGCCACAAGAGCTCGAATCACAAATTCAAGTACTGGAAAAACAAATGTACGACTTTGCACAAAATCTTGAATTTGAACAAGCGGCAGAAACACGCGATAAGATCCATAAACTAAGGCAGCAATTTATCGCCAATAGTTAATTGGTTATTGGCTATTTTTCTTGTGGATCTTGAATTTTAGGTAAAAAAAAGCCAACCGATAAAAAAGGTTCGGTTGGCGTCATTGTTTTAGTGAAAAAAATCCACAAACAACGTCAGTTGGCTAGGTTGACTCTTAAATTAAGAGTCACGTTATATAAAGCATGTAGTGTGCCAACTTTTAAAAGTCGTATTTTTTTATACAATCCAGCGTGTTTTCTGTCTTTGGGTAGCACTTATTTGCTTGCGCCACAGCACAAATAAAAACAAATATTCGCAATTTGCGAATCAATTTGCGAGTCAATATGAGATAATTGAAAAAAAAGAAATCTATCCCCCATATTTTTTTCTATTGATTACAATTAGTTTAAGGGGCTTGTTTTAGGAGGAGCAATGGAGAGCAGAATGCAGCAACGCCAAGTATTAATGGTTGAAGATACAGCGTCAGTTGCGGCCTTGTACAAATCTTACTTAAACCCTCTTGGACTTAATGTAAGCATTGTTGGTACAGGGAAGGAAGCACTGAGCTTTATTCAAGATATAATTCCTGATCTAATTTTATTAGATCTCCGTTTACCTGATATGACGGGAATGGAAGTGCTTGAACGTGTGAGAAAAGAGCACGGTAATGTTCCTGTTGTAATAATGACTGCACATGGTTCGATTGATATAGCGGTTGAAGCTATTCGTTATGGCGCACAAGACTTTTTAATTAAACCTTGTGAGGCTGATCGATTACGAATTACGGTAAACAAAGCGCTTAAAGCCGAAAGTAAATCGAATACCAGTACTCAATCCAAGCAATCAGATGGAGCACAATACCAAGGATTTATTGGTAATAGTTTACCAATGCAGGCGGTATATCGCGTTATTGAATCTGCAGCTTCAAGTAAAGCGACGGTATTTATCACGGGTGAAAGTGGTACGGGTAAAGAAGTGTGTGCAGAAGCGATTCATGCAGCCAGCCCACGTCATGATAAACCGTTTATTGCTCTAAACTGTGCTGCTATACCTAAAGATCTCATTGAAAGTGAATTGTTTGGCCATGTAAAAGGTGCCTTTACAGGAGCTTCAACGGAGCGACAAGGTGCCGTTGAAATGGCACATCATGGTACGCTAATGCTTGATGAGCTATGCGAAATGGATCTTGATTTGCAAAGTAAATTGCTACGATTTATTCAAACTGGAACCTATCAAAAAGTCGGTTCATCAAAAATGAGTAGTGTTGATGTCCGTTTTGTTTGTGCAACTAACCGAAACCCTTGGGAGGAAGTGCAAGAAGGCAGATTTCGAGAAGATCTTTACTACCGTTTACATGTTATTCCTATCTCTTTACCGCCGTTACGGGAGCGTGGCGGAGATATTATAGAGATTGCTCATGCATTATTAGGTTTGATGTCGTTGGAAGAAGGTAAAAGCTTTAGTCGTTTTTCTGAGCCAGTTTTACGGTTATTTGAGTCCTACTCTTGGCCTGGTAATGTACGTGAATTACAAAATGTGATCCGTAATATTGTGGTTTTAAATACTGATGATGAAGTCAAACTTGAAATGGTTCCGCCGCCTATTAATTCAATTAACGGTGTAGAAATTGCATCTTATCCTAAGGCTCTACCTGAGAAAGTACAGAGAGAAAGCCTTGCTGATGAATCTATTTATTCACATGATCATCATAAAAATAAAATTGAGCCGCTCTGGGTTGTAGAAAAAAGAGCGATACAATGGGCGATTGATGCTTGCGATGGCAATATTCCAAGAGCCGCAGGCTTACTAGAAGTCAGTCCATCAACGATATATCGTAAATTGCAATCTTGGCAAGACACTAATACCAGTGCTAGGGAGATGGATTAAATGCCAACAACGATAAATTCTGAGACAATTAAACGCCTTGCTGATGAAGTTGGTGAGGACACCGTGTCATTGCTATTAAATGTTTTCAGTGATGAATTAGAACAGTATTCAAAGCAATTATCGGCACATCCTTCCGTTGATCAAATTGGCGAAATTAGCCATGCAATAAAAAGTAGCGCCGCAAGTTTTGGCGCGGACGATTTAGCATTAATGGCACAAGAATGTGAATATCGAGTAAAACAAGGACAAGATGATTGGATGATTGACCATTTGCCTGAATTTAGACAAATGGTCGAAGGTATGGTGGTTGAATATAAGCAACTAGCAGGAAACAATGAGCTTATCAACCGCATGCTTTAACTTGTCTCGGTCATGTCTCCACTCATGATTACTGGATGCAAGATCTTCAATTTGCAGATTAAATTTATTGTTTAAATCTGTATGAAGTTTATCGGTCAAGATTGTATCTATCTTGCGTCCATTCATTGCTCTTTCACACCAATGTAACATGGTCTCTAGTGACATTTTCCCAGCAGGACCATGTTCCTTATCTAGGTTAGTAATAAACACGATTTGTGCGTTACTGTTTTTTAACGCGATACCTAAATCACGTAACAGTAAGATAGGCATAACGCTTGTTAAGAAACTACCAGGGCCGAGTAATATCAAATCAGCTTGATTGATTGCGTTTAAAGCTTCTTTTGTTGCCGGCACTGCGGGCTCAAGATAAAGACGTTTAGGTACTTCTTGTAATTCATCAACACTGGTTTCACCATTTATAATCTCGCCACTGTAGGTAATGGCAGCGAGATCTGATGGGTGTTCTGACATTGGAATGATCTGAGTTTCAACATTTAGCATATCTCGGATCAGATTAATGGCATCAAGTGGGCGAATCGAGAGGTTATCTAATGCTGTAAGCATTAAGTTACCGAGGTTATGACCATTCAACTCACCATTACCTTTAAAACGGTATTCAAAAATCATCGAACCAATCGATGGCTCTGTAATTAATTGATTAATACAGTTACGCATATCGCCCCAAGCAATACCGCCTTGGCAAGCTCTAATACGACCCGTTGAACCACCATTATCGGTTGTTGCGACAATACCCGTTACTTTTGAACCGTAACAAGAAAGCGAGGATAAGATCCGTCCTAGGCCATGACCGCCACCGATGGCAACAATATTCTTTTTCAATTTATCTGCCTTAAGTATAGTGTTGGCTTTTTAATATTGCTTATAAGCGTTCAGGTTATCAAAAAATGTATTGTATTGTATTGCATTTTTTGCTGTGTAAATTACCTGTGGTATCTCACTTAAAATAGATTAGTGGCTTGTTTTAATCATACTCATTAAATAATCGTAAGTATTCAAACAGGTTGGCTTATTGAGTAAATGCTGCTTATCGATAGTAGGTAACGGTAATATTTCTAACCAACGTTGACATAACCAGCTGAGGTTATTGAAGTCTTTGGATTTGTATAGCTCATCAAGATCAGGGAATTTTTCAAACATTTTCTTCAGCCGAATCGCAAGTAATTGTTGCTCTTTATTGATTGCGATTTCTTCCCAGCAGGGTAAAGGCGTCGTTTCTCCCCAAAAAACACCATCGGTTGTTTGTTTTATCGACTGGATCTTAAAGTTATTATGACCTGAAACGGTGAGTTTTATAAACGGGGAGCCTTGCTCTTGGTTGAAATCATCAATCGTGACACGAGTACCGATATGAAATAAATGTTGAGCTTCCTTTCGATTGCTATACATACAAATACCTAACCCATCTTTTGAAGCGAGTGCCGCTTTCAAGGTAGGTGTTTGATCGACTGGCGAGATATAGATTTGCATCCGACCAGTAGGAAGAACATGGCGCTTTTGAAAAAGTAGCGGTAATACTTTAGCCATAAGGAACTCCATAGTAAGATTAGCAATGCCTAGCTATGTAGACAATGCAAAACTAATGCCGACTAAAAGTTAAGGCGTTCACGTGGCTTTATCATTGAGTTCATGAGCTTTTAATCAAAGTGTGTCTGCTCTTGACTTAATTTTAAGTTAATCAAGCTTAATGTTGATTGCAGTTTGAAAATCAACATTTGCAAAATAACATTAGTTCAGTGTTATTTTTGACGCTCAATTATTGATAATGCCGTGTCGGTAGGAAGCAGTTCTAAATGCCCTAACTCATCAAAATACCAACCTTTTATGAGCCCTTTATCACGCATATCTATAAAACCATCAATGACTTGCTGAGCAGCATTTTGTGCTGACTCTGCATCAATACCGTCTTCTCGCTGTAAATAGAGAGCGATATCTTCGATTGAAGCCGATTCCATTATATTTGCCATAATACCCTCACTTTTATTGGTAAATTGTGGCTTAAATTATTAACTAGTATTGTCGTGATCTTACTCGAAAGGTAGAATACAGAGTGTTTTTTTCCAATATTTGTCAAATACGGAAAAACTCTGATACTTTTATATTAAGAAATGCTGTTGTGTAATATTATTTCAAGGAATGATTTGCTTTGCATAACTGCCATAACTCCGAGCATTTTTCACTAAGTTACTAAGTGATGTTGGACATTATATATACGTCCAAAAGTTGATAGGTGATTAATGCCAGTGACGATTTGTCACCAGGGTTTATTTAGAAATGAATTGACCTCCCGTATTTGGAAAGGTGTTCCGTGGCGAAACAATTAGAAGATAGTTTCCATCGTAAGTTTTACTACTTGCGACTCTCTGTTACAGATGTCTGTAACTTCAAATGTACCTATTGCTTGCCAGATGGCTATCATCCAACAGAAAAGAAAAAACCTTCTTTTCTAACATTGGATGAGATTCAGCGAGTTGCATCAGCGTTTGCTGAGTGTGGCACCAGTAAAATACGTATCACAGGTGGTGAGCCGAGTTTACGTCGTGATTTTACTGATATCATCAAAACGGTAGCTGAAATTCCTGGGATCAATAAAGTAGCGACAACCACTAATGGTTATCGTATGGCTAAGCACGTCCACGAATGGCGCGATGCTGGCTTAACGCATATCAATGTGAGTGTTGATAGTCTTGATCCTAAAATGTTTTATCAAATTACCGGTGAGAATATGTTCCATCAGGTAATGGATGGCATTGATGCGGCTTTTGATGCTGGCTTTGAGCAAGTTAAAATCAATACGGTACTTCTTAAAGACCTTAATTCACAAGAGTTACCTAAGTTTTTAGAGTGGATTAAAACTCGCCCAATTCAATTACGTTTTATTGAATTGATGCAAACTGGCGAAATGGACAGTCTTTTTCAAAATCATCACCTTTCAGGGGTGAGTATTCGTAATCATTTGATCGCTAATGGTTGGCTACTGAAAATAAAAGGTAGTAATGATGGCCCAGCACAAGTTTTTTGTCACCCCGATTATATGGGCGAAATTGGCTTGATCATGCCTTACGAAAAGAATTTCTGTCAAAGCTGCAACCGTTTACGAATTTCTGCGAAAGGCAAATTACATCTTTGTTTGTTTGGTGAACAAGGTGTTGAGTTGCGTGATTTACTGGCAAGTGATGATCAAAAAGAATTATTAATTGCACGTATTCAAGCAGGGCTAGGTGAAAAAGCGGTAAGCCATTTCTTGGATGAAGGCAAAACAGGTATGACGCCAAACCTAGCATCCATTGGCGGTTAATTCTGTCTACTTTTCCTAATTTTAGAGAACCTAGTTGAGATAAATATCTCTACTAGGCTTCGTATCGCTTCGTTGAGGAACGATTAAATAATGAATCAATTTACACACATTAATGCATCAGGTGAAGCCAACATGGTTGATGTTTCTGCTAAAGCGGAAACCGTTCGTGAAGCACGTGCAGAAGCTTTTGTTCATATGGCAGCAGAAACGTTAGAGCTGATTGTGTCAGGTCAGCATCATAAAGGTGATGTGTTCGCAACAGCGCGCATTGCTGGCATTCAAGCGGCCAAAAAAACATGGGATCTGATCCCACTTTGTCATCCGTTGCTACTTTCGAAAGTTGAAGTACAGTTAGAAGCGATTCCAGCTGAAAACAAAGTCCGTATTGAGTCTTGCTGTAAGCTAGCGGGTAAAACGGGTGTAGAGATGGAGGCATTAACTGCTGCTTCTGTTGCTGCATTAACGATTTATGATATGTGTAAAGCGGTACAAAAAGATATGGTGATTAGCCAAGTGCGTCTGCTAGAAAAAACAGGCGGTAAATCAGGTCACTTTAAGGTAGAAGCATGATTAAGGTTCTCTTTTTTGCTCAAGTAAAAGAGCTTGTAGGTACAGATAGCCTTGAAATTGATATGGTTTATTCTACAGCTGATGCGCTACGTGAAGCATTGGCAACACGTGGCGATAAATGGCAATTGGCATTAGAATCAGGCAAGTTACTTGTTGCTGTCAATCAAACTATTTGTTCACTAGATACGCCATTAACTGATGGTGATGAAGTCGCATTTTTTCCACCAGTAACAGGGGGATAAGTGATGATTTCTGTTCAGTTTGATGATTTCTCGGTTGCTGATGAATACGAAAAGTTAGCAGAAGGCACAGAAGCTGGTGCCGTTGTAACTTTTATCGGTAAAGTACGTGATTTTAATCAAGGTGATGCTGTGACGGGACTATCTTTAGAGCATTATCCTGGAATGACGGAAAAATCGCTTCAAGAGATCGTTGATCAAGCACACCAACGTTGGCCATTGCTTAAAACACGTGTCATTCACCGTGTAGGTGATTTGGCATTAGGTGATCAGATTGTGTTTGTGGGTGTAACAAGTGCTCACCGTGGCGCAGCTTTTGAAGCGTGTGAGTTCATCATGGATTTTTTAAAAACCCGTGCACCTTTTTGGAAAAAAGAACAAACACCAGAGCAAAGCCGTTGGGTGGATGCTCGAGAAACGGATACATCAGCCGCTGATCGCTGGAAATAGCAAATGAATAAAAGAAAGGAGCCGCAAGGCTCCTTTTTTTTACTTATAAAGCAGTAGATGGTTCTAGGTTATTGCGATTGATCATTCTTCTTGTTTTTATCACGTGTTATCACGCTAGATGGTACATAATTAGGGCGAAAACGTGATGGGCTTGGGCGTGACGCACAACCTACTGGTCTCATAGAATACTCTTTAAAATGGAATTAAGTGGGTTATTCTTTAATATTTTTTAAATAAAGCATAAATACTTTACATTAATAATATTACCCCTCTTTTTTATGTTTTGTATGTAAAATCATGGATAAACATGTCGATATAATAAAACTATCTATCAGTGAAATTGTTAATCATTTTTAGTTATTTAAAAATAAGAAATAAAGTTTTATGGCAGATTAGAGGCGAACTGTGTAGATGTGTGCCATATTTTAAATGCGGTTAGTTATTAAATAGAAATTAGTTGCTGGTGTTAGACCAAGCAGGATAAGTGGTAATTGAGGTCTACTGGCATAGCTTGACAGCGGAGGGTTCAATGAAGCACAGACGCGTATCTAATAAAAAAATGAAACAAATTATGCATGATATTGGTATGACAGATCAGCCAGAGGATAATGAGTCGCAATTGTTATTAGAGCAAAGAGAGCAATCAGTAAGTGACGATAAACAATTGATTCAGTTAGATAGCGAAAATAAGTAATTTCCCCATATTTCCTATAATAGTTGAATAAAAAAGCATCGATAGTATCGATGCTTTTTTGTGCGTGAAACAAAAATGTAAATATAATGTTGCTTTAGTGTTTAGTTTTTTAGGTTTCATAAGCTGCATTTTGGGTTTTTATTGAGTTTATTTACTGCTTATTTGGTTATATGTTGGTTTTATATAGTGTTATTTTCTATTTTTTGAGTGTTTATAGAAATGAAACGTTAATTACATTGTTATTAATAGTATTAAAAACTAATGAATAGTGATCTTATTAGCATAAAGAAGCTTTTAATTGTTAAAATATGGTAAATATATTTATATTCTGGTAACGTTTTGAATAATTCTTCGGTTTGATCGGCCTGTTTTAGGATAAAAACTAGCCAATAAAGCTATTTAGAGTAGCCAAATGAAGAACGTCACGGACGTAATAAACTGATGTATTGGAGTAATGCATGTACAAGAATAAAATCACTCAAGCACTCATGATGAGTGCAAGTTTTGCCGTAGCCGCCACTTCTTTTTCTTCTTTTGCGGCACAAGTACCCTCTGATGTAAAACTTGCTGATAAGCAAGAGCTTGTTCGCGGTAATGGAACCGAGCCAGAATCGCTAGATCCGCAAAAAGTATCAGGTGTACCTGAATCAAATGTTATTCGTGATTTACTTGAAGGGTTAGTAAACCAAGATAGTAAAGGTAACTTAGTACCAGGTGCCGCTAAGTCGTGGGATACAACAGATAATAAAACTTGGATCTTCCACCTTCGTGAAGATGCAAAATGGTCTAATGGTGATCCTGTTACGGCGGATGATTTTGTTTATACATGGCGCCGTTTAGCGGATCCAAAAACAGCATCTCCTTACGCGTCATATATTCAAATGACAACAATGGCAAACGCTGAAGATATCATTGCAGGGAAAAAACCAGCAGATACATTAGGCGTTGAAGCGGTTGATACACATACTTTAAAAGTAACATTGGATAAGCCAGTGTCTTACTTCGCATCCATGCTTGTTCATACTTCAATGAAACCTGTAAATCAAAAAGCAGTGGAAAAGTTTGGCGATGATTGGACGAAAGTAGGTAACTATGTATCTAACGGTGCATACAAGTTAGATAAGTGGGTGGTTAACGAGCGTATTGTACTGACTCGTAATGAGAATTACTGGGATAACAAAGATACCGTTATTAACAAAGTAACGTTCTTACCGATTGAAAACCAAGTTGCTGCAATGAACCGCTTCTTAGCGGGTGAGCTAGATATGACGTACGAAATGCCAAACGAGCACTTTAAACGTCTGCAAAAAGAATACCCACAAAATGTGAAAGTTACGCCATATCTATGTTCGTACTACTACGAATTTAATATGACACGTAAACCTTTTGATGATGCAAACGTACGTAAAGCACTGTCATATGCCATTGATCGTGATGTATTGGCGAAATTTATCGTAGGTAAAGGAGAAACGCCGGCTTACAACTTTACACCATTGGCAACCAATGGCTTAGACGTTGATATGCCTGAGTACTCGAAGCTTGATCCAAAGCAACGCTTAGCGAAAGCAAAAGAGTTATTGAAAGCGGCGGGTTACGACCAAAATAATCCTCTGAAATTTAGCCTGCTTTACAATACATCTGAAAACCACAAGAAAGTGGCTGTTGCGATAGCTTCAATGTGGAAAAAAGGCTTAGGCGTTAGTGCAACGCTAGAAAACCAAGAGTGGAAGAGCTACCTCGATGCTAAACGTCAGGGGAACTTTGATGTTTCACGTGCAGGCTGGTGTGGTGACTACAATGAAGCATCAACATTCCTAGCTATTATGCGAAGTGATCATTCACAAAACTACCCGAAATATTCAAGTGCTGATTACGATAAAGCGATTGATGATGCGGTACTAGCAACAACAGATGCACAGCGTTCTGCTGATTATAAACAAGCTGAAGCAAAACTTGCTGCAGATATGCCTATCATGCCTATCTACCATTATGTCAATGCGCGCTTGGTTAACCCTCAATTAGGCGGTTACCCAATGGAAAACCCAGAAGATAATATCTACTCAAAAGATATGTACTTCACAGCGAAATAATTCGCGCTAAATAAAAATAATAATATGCAGCCTTCGGGGAATGAAGGCTGCTTTTGCACTCACAGCAATTACACGGTAGCGTTTATGTTTAAATTCATAGCTAAACGGATTTTAGAAGCCATACCGACTTTATTGGTATTGATCACAATTTCTTTCTTCTTGATGCGCTTTGCACCAGGTAATCCTTTTTCAAGTGATCGTCCTCTTCCACCTGAGGTTATGGCAAATATCGAAGCGAAATACGGCTTAGATAAACCAGTTTTAGAGCAATACACCACCTATCTTGGCAATATTGTCCAAGGTGATTTTGGTCCGTCTTTTAAATACAAAGATTTCACTGTTAACGAGTTGGTGGCAAAAGCCTTACCTGTATCGGCAAAAATTGGCTTCTTCGCCTTTATTTTTGCGTTAGTGATGGGGGTAGCTGTTGGCACTATTGCGGCGTTGAAACAAAATACCTGGCTCGATTATACAATTATGTCGACAGCGATGGCGGGGGTGGTTATGCCGTCCTTCATTCTCGCACCGGTTCTTATCTACATATTCTCGATTAAGCTGCAGTGGCTACCTGCGGGTGGTTGGCAAGACGGCTCTACAAAATTTGTATTGTTACCGATGTTTGGTATGGCGCTTCTCTACGTCGCCACGTTTGCCCGTATTACTCGTGGTAGCATGATTGAAACGTTAAACAGTAACTTCATTCGTACTGCGCGTGCGAAAGGGTTAAGCTACCCTTACATCGTCATTAAACACGCTTTAAGGCCTGCACTTCTTCCTGTTGTTTCTTATATGGGGCCTGCTTTCGTTGGCATCATTACGGGTTCTGTCGTTATCGAAACCATTTTTGGTTTACCGGGTATTGGTAAGCTATTCGTAAATGCAGCGTTTAACCGTGATTATTCGTTAGTACTTGGTATTACTATTTTGATTGGTTCATTAACCATTATCTTTAACGCCATTGTGGATATTGTTCTCGCAACAATTGACCCTAAGATCCGTTACTAAGAGGCTAATAATTATGATGTTAATGAAAAAAGATAGTGTAGAAGCCTTAGAGAACTTTTCAGAAAACTTGGAAATTGAAGGCCGTAGTCTTTGGCAAGATGCGCGTGTGCGTTTCATGCGAAATAAAGCGGCAATGATTTCTTTAGCGATTTTATTGTTAATTACCTTTGCTGTTATTTTCGGTCCAATGTTTAGCCAGTATGCGTTTGATGATACTGACTGGTATGCGCTACATGCCGCGCCATCACTCGGTGCTGAAGGGCACTTTTTTGGTACTGATAGTTTAGGCCGTGACTTATATACTCGAACCCTGATTGGTGGGCGGATCTCACTGATGGTCGGTATTTTAGGTGCATTAGTCGCGGTGGTGATTGGTACGCTATATGGTGCCGCATCGGGATTCATAGGCGGTCGAACTGACCGTGTGATGATGCGTATTCTAGAGATTTTATATTCAATCCCATTTATGTTCTTCGTGATTGTTTTAGTGACGTTTTTTGGTCGTAACATCATGTTGATATTTATTGCGATTGGTGCCATTTCATGGCTCGACATGGCCCGTATTGTTCGCGGTCAAACCCTGTCTTTACGTGGTAAAGAGTTTATTGAAGCAGCCCATGTTTGTGGCGTGAGTCGCTGGCGTATTATCACTCGCCATATTGTGCCTAACGTCTTAGGTATTGTGGCGGTTTACTCAACGTTACTTGTTCCGTCAATGATTCTGACTGAATCTTTCCTTAGCTTCCTAGGCTTAGGGGTACAGGAACCAATGACAAGTTGGGGTGCTTTACTACAAGAAGGTTCACAAACAATGGAAGTGGCTATTTGGCAGTTGATATTCCCTGCAAGTTTCATGGTTGTGACACTGTTCTGTTTTAACTACGTGGGTGACGGCCTACGTGACGCATTGGATCCAAAAGATAGATAACTGGATGAAGCTGGTTGGCAACACATGCTGCTAGAACAATAAAGTTGATCAGCTTGCTTCATTATAAGGACGTAATATGAGCTTATTAGATGTAAAAGATCTGCGTGTCGAATTTACCACGCCTGACGGTATTGTTACTGCGGTTAACGATCTTAATTTCTCGCTGAACCTTGGAGAAACCTTGGGTATTGTAGGTGAATCAGGTTCAGGTAAAAGCCAAACCGTTTTTGCCATCATGGGGTTACTGGCGAAGAACGGTAAGATCAGTGGTAGTGCTAAATTTGAAGGTAATGAAATTTTAAATATGCCTGAAAAGGCGCTGAATAAAATTCGTGCAGAACAAATCGCGATGATTTTTCAAGACCCGATGACATCGCTAAATCCCTATATGAAAGTGAGCGATCAGCTCATGGAAGTATTAATGCTGCACAAAAACATGAGTAAGTCTGAAGCGTTTGAAGAGTCTGTTCGCATGTTGGATGCGGTTAAGATCCCAGAAGCACGTAAACGGATTGGCATGTACCCGCATGAATTTTCAGGCGGTATGCGCCAGCGTGTGATGATCGCAATGGCGTTATTGTGTCGTCCTAAGTTGTTGATTGCTGATGAGCCGACAACAGCACTTGATGTAACCGTTCAAGCACAGATCATGGAATTACTGAATGATTTGAAGAAAGATTTTAATACTTCAATCATAATGATCACTCACGATCTTGGTGTCGTCGCGGGGAGCTGTGACAAAGTACTTGTGATGTATGCCGGTCGAACGATGGAATACGGTAAGATCAATGATATCTACTATCAACCAAGCCATCCTTATACCGAAGGTTTATTGCGTGCTATCCCTCGTTTAGATACTGAAGGGGAGGAGTTACCAACTATTCCTGGAAATCCGCCGAATTTATTACGTTTACCTACGGGGTGTCCATATCAAGATCGATGTCATCGTGTATCAGCACGTTGTAAACAAGAGTCGCCGATCTTAACTCCGTTCGATGATGGTCGTTTACGCGCGTGTTTTTCTGATATGAGGGCATGGTAATGAGCACAGAAAAGAAATTATTATTAGATGTAAATGATCTTAAAGTTCACTTCAACATTGCAGCAAAATCTGCTTGGCCATGGACACCGCCACTTAAATTAAAAGCCGTTGATGGCATTAATATCCGTATTTATGAAGGTGAAACACTCGGTGTAGTGGGTGAGTCTGGCTGTGGTAAATCCACTTTTGCTCGTGCTGTTATTGGTTTAGTTGAAGCAACGGATGGGCAAGTGGTCTGGCTTGGTCAAGATTTGACAAAGTTGAAGCGTGAAGCTTTGCGAGAGAAGCGTAAAGAAATTCAAATGATTTTTCAAGATCCATTAGCATCATTAAACCCACGTATGACGGTGGGTGAAATTATTGCAGAGCCATTAAAAGCGTTTTATCCAAAGCTTTCAGCTGATGATGTAAAGCAGCAAGTACAAGCGATGATGACTAAAGTGGGTTTATTACCTAACGTGATTAACCGTTATCCTCATGAATTTTCTGGCGGGCAGTGTCAACGTATTGGTATTGCGCGGGCATTGATCTTAAAACCTAAAATGATCATTTGTGACGAGCCGGTATCAGCACTTGATGTATCGATTCAGGCTCAGGTAGTTAATCTACTTAAATCACTACAAAAAGAGATGGGTCTTAGTTTGATTTTTATTGCTCATGATCTTTCGGTTGTGAAGCATATCTCTGATCGTGTGTTGGTGATGTACTTAGGTAATGCGGTTGAAATGGGGGAAAGTGAAGCCCTGTTTGCCGAGCCTCAGCACCCTTATACCAAGGCATTAATGTCTGCTGTGCCAATCCCAGATCCAGAATTGGAACGTAACAAGCATATCGAATTGCTTGAAGGGGATTTACCGTCACCAATGAACCCCCCTTCAGGCTGTGTATTTAGAACCCGTTGCCCAAATGCCACATCATTGTGTGCAGAGCAACAGCCGCAACTAAAAGGTAATGATGTTCATGCGGTGTCATGCTTACATGTAGCGTAAATTGTGTTTAATTACAAAAAGCGGCTTTCTATATAGAAGCCCTTTTTTTATTGGTAATTTTTCAGTTGCTCTGTGATGTTCTTATTTTGATACAGAATATACACAGCGCGTTTTAACGCATTGTTTACGCTTTCATTCTTTGTGACTTCAATGCAATCTGCCGTGATATTCTTCTGTACATTATGCTCGCAAACACGACGTTGATTGATAGTAATGAAAACCGATTGGCCATTAAATTTCAGTACTTAAACCGCAAGCAATAGCGGAAGATAAGAAAATATATTTGTCTTTGATCTCGCTAAAGCGGTTTTAAAATCAGAAGACATTAAATAGTTAGATGTTTTTTTTACTAAAATTCAGTCACTTTAAGAAGATATTTTAATTACAGGTCATACCGATTATCAAGGGAGTGATAGCTATAATGAAGCTTTATCGCTGCGTCGTTCACATGCGATTGAAAGCTATATAAAAGTGCGAATTGATGAAAGTCATTATCAGTTTGAAGTGAAATATTTTGGTGAGAAGAATCCCATCGTGAAAGGACACTGCTTAAAAGCTAATGCATTGAACCGACGTGGTTTGGTGATGTTCACGGAAGTCTAATTGATTAATTCGAGATAAAGAAAAGGCGAGAAAGGTCACCCTTCTCGCCTTTTTTAATCCCGTTTAGAACGACATTATAGCTTGTCAGTTAGCTTAACAGCATCACCAATGTAGTTTGCTGGTGTTAGCTCTTTTAGACGTGCTTTTTCATGCTCAGGTAGGTCAAGACCATCGATGAATACACGCATACCTTCGCCATCAACACGCTTACCACGAGTTAGCTCTTTTAGCTTCTCGTATGGCTTTTCGATACCGTAACGACGCATTACTGTTTGTACAGGCTCTGCCAATACTTCCCAGTTCTTATCAAGCTCTGCTGCTAACGCATCAGCGTTAACTTCTAGCTTGCTAATGCCTTTCAGTGTTGATGTGTAAGCAATAATTGCATAACCACAACCTACCCCTAGGTTACGAAGTACTGTTGAGTCAGTTAGGTCGCGCTGCCAGCGAGAAACAGGCAGTTTTTGTGCTAGGTGACTGAAGATAGCATTCGCTAGGCCAAGGTTACCTTCAGAGTTTTCAAAGTCGATTGGGTTAACTTTGTGCGGCATGGTTGATGAACCGATTTCACCTGCAATCGTCTTCTGCTTGAAGTGACCTAGTGCAATGTAGCCCCAAACGTCACGGTCAAAGTCTAGAAGAATTGTGTTGAATCGTGCGAATGCATCGAATAGCTCTGCGATGTAATCGTGTGGTTCAATCTGTGTTGTGTAAGGGTTCCAAGTGATACCTAGAGAGGTCACGAACTCTTCACTGTATTGGTGCCAATCGATTTCAGGGTAAGCTGAAAGGTGAGCGTTGTAGTTACCTACAGCGCCGTTGATCTTACCAAGAATTTCAACGTTTTCGATTTGCTTGTATTGACGTTCCATACGATACGCCACGTTAGCCATTTCTTTACCCATTGTAGATGGAGAAGCTGGCTGACCGTGAGTACGAGTAAGCATTGGAATATCACGGAATTGATTTGCTAGATCTTTGATCGCATCAATCACGTTACGTACTTCTGGTAGCATCACTTTTTCACGTGCTTCTGTCAGCATAAGCGCGTGAGAAAGGTTGTTAATATCTTCTGAAGTACATGCAAAGTGGATGAATTCGTTAACAGCGTGAAGCTCTGGCACTTCAGCTACTTTTTCTTTTAAGAAGTATTCAACCGCTTTAACATCGTGGTTTGTTGTACGCTCAATCGTTTTAATGCGTAATGCATCTTCTTCACTAAACTCAGCGGCAACACGATCTAAGAATGCGTTAGCTTCAGGGCTGAATGCAGGAACTTCCACAATAGCGTCAGTAGCGGCTAATTTTTGTAACCAACGGATTTCAACGATTGTGCGGTACTTTAGCAGACCAAATTCACTGAAAATGCTGCGTAGTGCGCTTGTTTTACTTCCGTATCGGCCATCTACTGGGGAAACAGCAGTCAATGCTGACAGTTCCATATTGGGTCTCTCCTGATTTATAAGGGTTAAAACAATTTGTTCATCTAGCTAAGGGATTAGCCAAAGCTAGATGTTATGAATATTTACATCGTCGCTTTTAGTTACGCGCAAGCAAGATTTTTGCTTGCTCGATCATTTGCTTACGACCAAACAATAAATGTCGACGCTTACCGCCAACCTGACGCCACAGTACCGCACCACGAACAGCCGCTAGTAATAACGCACGGACTTTATGCTGTACGTGAGATTGTTGTAATTGCGCAGGTGTGCCTGATACTTGGATACGAGGGCCAAGTGGGCTAATAATATCGAGGTAAACACTCGCGATATTACTGAGCATTTGCTCGTCAAGTAGCTCGAAGTGATCACGCTGGCGTTTAAGCATATCAATGCGATCACCAAGCTGAGACATACTATCTCGACGACTTTCCAACTTACGTTCTAATGCCATCACACTGACTAAGTAGCGAGTAATTTCACTACCTGACGTGCTATTGTCGATATCACGCACCATGGACTCTAAGCCCATGCGTAGGTTTTCTTCATTTCCATAGACAGCAATAGTATTGTTTGGTGTTGTTTCAACAATACTATTTAATGTTGCGGCTAGAATATCGTTGTCACAGCTACCATTCTTGGCAACTTCCTGAACCAGTTTTACCGCTTGGCAAATACCAGCAAAGGCGATTGTTCGATCATAAACAGTGTAAGCCACGGTGAAACTCCTTTAAATTCGCTCTTCAATAATGCCGCCACCTAGGCAGATTTCACCGTTGTAAAATACCGCGGATTGACCTGGAGTAACTGCAATTTGAGGCTCATCAAAAATCACTTTAATGGTTTCATCATCCACAGGAATGATGGTGCAAGGAATGTCTTGCTGGCGGTAACGTGTTTTCACCGTACAAGCCATTGTTTCACGAATTGGTTGACGATCAACCCAGTGCAATTGCTTCGCAATTAAACCGTTTGACTTTAGGCGCGGGTGATCTTTGCCTTGGCCAACAATCAATAGGTTGTTTTTAACATCTTTATCAACCACATACCATGCATCTTCGTGACCATTACCACCTTTTTGACCACCAATATGTAAGCCTTTACGTTGGCCTAGGGTGTGGTACATCAAGCCTTGGTGTTCACCAATTTCTTTCCCTTCGTCAGCGGTAACAATTTTACCTGGCTGAGCGGGTAGATATTTGCCTAAGAACTCAGTGAATTTACGCTCACCGATAAAACAGATACCTGTTGAATCTTTTTTCTTCGCTGTAATTAAGCCTTGCTCTTCTGCAATGCGACGAACTTCTGGTTTCTCGAGTTCACCAACAGGGAATAAGCTACGTGCGATCTGCTCGTGACTTAAGGTGTACAAGAAGTAGCTTTGGTCTTTGTTGTTATCTACACCACGTAACATTTGTGGTTTATCGCCTTCCGCTGTCGGGAAGCTACGACGGGTGTAGTGACCCATAGCAATGTAATCAGCTTCGAGTACTTCGTCTGCAAATTCAAGGAATGCCTTAAATTTGATTTCCTTATTACATAGAATATCTGGGTTTGGTGTACGACCGGCTTTGTATTCAGCTAGGAAGTACTCGAAAACGTTATCCCAGTATTCTGCTGCAAAGTTAATGGTGTGCAGAGGAATACCCAGCTTGTCACATACAGCTTGTGCATCAGCGAGATCTTCTGCAGCAGAGCAGTATTCGTCGTTATCGTCTTCTTCCCAGTTTTTCATAAATAAGCCTTCAACTTGATAACCCTGTTGAAGGAGTAGGTAAGCGGATACCGATGAATCTACGCCGCCGGACATGCCGACAATGACTTTCTTTTGGCTGTTATCTGACATATTTCTCTTCAGTCGCTAATTTAGTGTTAAGAGCGTAATTCTAACAGAAAGCATTGAGCTGAAACAGATCGAGAGCAGAATCACACTTCAATAAATAAGTGACATAGCGCAATGCGCTGTCTTGTATCATTGCTGAAATTAAAAAATTACTACTAATACAATGGGTAATAGCCAAATAAGCCGTGAATATAAAGTATAAGTAGACTGTTTTTCTAGTTGCGCAAACGTTTGCTATTTAGGTCGATAATAATAGATATAGTGATGAATGTGTAGTTTTTTTGAAGAGAAAGAGTGTTTTACATTTTAGTTGGTAATCTGTGTGATTTGAGAGAAGAAACAATCACACAGATAAATAGCAGCGTTTACAATTGTTCACTGGTGGCTAATGTGACCTCTCGCCACTCACCAGGTGCAAGATCATTGACCGTCCATTGTGCCATTTGATGGCGAATTAGGCGTAATGTTGGATGGCCGATATGCGCGGTCATACGGCGAACTTGGCGATTACGCCCTTCTTTTAGTGTAATAGCAAGCCATGTCGTTGGAATGTTTTTACGTTCGCGAATGGGGGGATTACGATCCCATACCATTGGTGATTCAATGACTTCAACACCTGCAGGCAGTGTCATGCCGTCTTTTAATTCTACGCCATCACGTAAAGCTTGCAGATTAGCTTCTGTTGGTGCGCCTTCAACTTGTACCCAATACACTTTTGCTTGCTTTGATTTGGGCTGCGTTAACCTAGCTTGTAACACACCATCATTGGTTAAAACTAACAAACCTTCACTGTCTTTATCTAAGCGTCCAGCAGGGTAAACATCTTTTACTGGAATAAAGTCTGCAAGTGTACTGTCACCCGGTTCACCAGAAAACTGGGTCAAAGTGTTAAAGGGTTTGTTAAATAAAATGATCTTTTGTGGACCGCGAGCTCGCTTCGGTTTATTTAATTTTCTTGATGCCCTGCGCTCATTATTGGCACGTTTAGGTTGACGAATCATGGTATTTGGCTTCATAAATACTGCCGTAATGGAGATTTGTAGTATAGACAGGTCTATTATACGTGAAAATAACACAATTGGCGTACCGTTAAAATTTCAAGTATGATTTGCTCGCATCTTACAAAAAGATAACAAATGGACGCTAGGAGATTAAAATGGATAGTAAAGTAGTTGTACCAGTTGAAGGTCAGAAAATTACCCTAGATTCTGATGGTAAATTGGTCGTTCCTAACAACCCAGTCATTCCTTACATTGAAGGTGATGGTATTGGTGTTGATGTAAGCCCTGCAATGATTAAAGTTGTCGATGCAGCTGTAAAGAAAGCCTACGCTGGCGATCGTAAAATTGAGTGGATGGAAATCTACACAGGTGAAAAGTCTACACAGATTTACGGTGAAGATGCTTGGTTACCTCAAGAAACATTAGACTTTATCCGTGAATATAAAGTAGCGATCAAAGGCCCACTGACAACACCTGTCGGCGGTGGTATTCGCTCACTGAATGTAGCATTACGTCAAGAGCTAGATTTATACATCTGTGCTCGTCCTGTTCGTTACTTTGATGGTGTTCCAAGCCCACTTAAGCAACCAGAGCTAACTGACATGGTTATTTACCGTGAAAACTCTGAAGATATCTATGCGGGTGTTGAATTCCAAGCGGGTACTGCTGAAGCGGATAAAGTAATTAAATTCCTACAAGAAGAAATGGGTGCAACTAAAATCCGTTTCCCACAACAATGTGGTGTAGGTATCAAGCCTGTATCTGAAGAAGGCACTAAGCGTTTAGTTCGTGCTGCAATTCAATACACAATCGATAACGATCGTGACTCACTAACGTTGGTACACAAAGGTAACATCATGAAGTTTACCGAAGGTGCCTTCAAAGATTGGGGTTACGAAGTTGCGCTACAAGAGTTCGGTGCTGAACTACTTGATGGTGGCCCATGGATGACTCTAAAGAATCCAAATACGGGTAAAGAAATCATCGTTAAAGATTGTATTGCTGATGCATTCTTGCAACAAATCCTACTTCGCCCTGCTGAATACGATGTTATTGCAACGATGAACCTAAACGGTGATTACGTTTCTGATGCACTTGCAGCACAGGTTGGTGGTATTGGTATCGCACCTGGCGCAAATATTGGTGATGGCATTGCATTATTTGAAGCAACGCACGGTACTGCACCTAAGTACGCAGGTCAGGATAAAGTAAACCCTGGTTCACTTATCCTTTCTGCAGAAATGATGCTGCGTCACCTAGGTTGGGTTGAAGCTGCAGATCTAATTATTAGTTCAATGGAAGCTGCGATTAGCAACAAAACAGTGACTTATGATTTCGAGCGTCTAATGGATGGCGCAACATTACGTAAGTGTTCTGAATTTGCTGATGATATGATTGAACAAATGTAATTTAATCATTACATATAGATATGAGCCCAGCACTGCTGGGCTTTTTTGTATGCAAAAAACACAGTTTGTCTGCTTGTTAGGCATTCAGAGTAATGGTTCGTGCTTAACTTCTCAAAGGTGATATTTGGCTATGAGTCAATGGTTTTCATCGCTGATTATTTCGCATATGATGAAAACAGAGCAGGAAAATTGTTAAAAATATGTTTGTATTTGAGCGGTGGGGAGTGCTTTTTTAGTCATGCACTTTTTATTCATAATATGTTGGTATATTTCTCTGGTACAGAACAAGATTAGCGAATAACCATGTGGTGGGTGTACTTTTAATGTCCATTGAGGCATTGGATCATAGACAAGTAAACACATTATTATTATTGTCTGTTAATAATGCGGTAGATGTTGAGATAGAAGGGACTAAAAATTAAAGGCGAGAGAAACTCACCTTTATTATACACAATGTGGTAGATACAAGATTACTTAGCTTCATCACCTTCAGCGAGGATGATTTCGCTAGCATGATAGCCTTTGGGGCCTGTTTGCACTTCATAGTTAACTTGTTGTCCCGCCTTAAGTGTTCTATATCCTTCCATCTGGATTGTAGAGTAGTGGGCGAAGATATCATCTTCTCCATCCTCAGGGCAGATGAAACCAAAGCCTTTGGCGTTATTGAACCATTTCACTGTACCTGTTGCCATGCTATTACATCCCTCTTGCATTCAACTTCCATTTGGCATTAGCTATATACCAATACATTTGAACATTTGCATACTAATGCGTTTTGATGCAGATTATATCTACTACAGGTAACACTTTAGTAAAAAGAGCAAGTCAGTCAAGTGTTCTTTGTAACATTTTGATAAAATCTTTTTTGTTGGCTTCTCTATAGCCAGCTTGTGAACTAATGAACTAAGATGAAACTATGAGTAAGTTATACGAATGGATTAGCCCTGACTCCGATATTTTAGAAGAGGAAGAGATTCAGGTTAAGCCACCATCGATGTACAAAGTAATTTTGAATAATGATGATTACACACCGATGGATTTTGTGATAGAAGTGTTACAAACTTTCTTCTCCATGGATCTGGAGAAAGCTGCTCAGTTAATGCTAGCTGTACATTATGAAGGCAAAGCTATTTGCGGAACTTTCACGGCAGAGGTAGCAGAAACAAAAGTAGCGCAAGTAATGATGTACGCACGCGAACATGAACATCCGCTGTTGTGTACTATGGAAAAAGCATAATCTTTTTCCGGCACGCCATTTTTAGTGGTTTTTAGGGGAGGTGCCTTATGCTAAACAAAGAACTTGAAGCGAGCCTAAACGGTGCATTCGCCCGTGCGCGAGAAAAGCGCCATGAGTTTATGACTGTAGAACATCTATTGATGGCTCTATTAGAAAATGTAGCAGCTCAAGAGGCTTTATTAGCGTGCCGCGCTGATTTAGACCAATTGCGTCGTGAACTTGATTCCTTTATTGAACAAACTACGCCATTAATTCCGGTTGATGACGAAAGCCGTGAAACACAACCTACGCTAAGTTTCCAGCGTGTCTTACAACGTGCAGTTTTCCATGTTCAATCATCCGGACGTAGTGAAGTTACGGGTGCTAATGTTCTTGTTGCTATTTTTAGTGAGCAAGAATCTCACGCCGCTTACCTACTTAAGAAAAGTGATATTAGTCGTCTAGATGTCGTTAACTTTATCTCTCATGGCACTGTAAAAGACAGTGACAACGATGATGTTAATTCATCAGATATGGGAAATAACGAAGAGCAGCGCGCAGAAGCAAATTCTGAAGATAAGCTAGAGAACTTTGCAACTAACCTTAATCAGCTTGCAAAAGCGGGCGGTATTGATCCATTGATCGGGCGAGATAAAGAGCTGGAACGCACCGTTCAAGTGTTATGCCGTCGTCGTAAAAATAACCCATTATTGGTTGGTGAAGCTGGGGTCGGTAAAACAGCGATAGCAGAAGGGTTAGCATGGCGTATTGTTGAAGGACAGGTGCCAGAAATTATCAAAGATTGCGTGATCTATTCCCTGGATATTGGCTCGCTACTCGCGGGAACTAAGTATCGTGGTGACTTTGAAAAACGTTTTAAAGGAATTTTAAAGCAGTTAGAAAAAGAAGATCATGCAGTGCTATTTATCGATGAGATCCACACTATTATCGGTGCGGGTGCGGCATCAGGTGGTCAAGTTGATGCTGCAAATTTAATTAAGCCGTTGCTAAGTAGTGGCAAGTTACGTTGTATGGGATCAACCACGTACCAAGAGTACAGCAATATTTTTGAGAAAGAGCGCGCACTTTCACGCCGCTTCCAAAAGATTGATGTGATTGAACCATCTCTTGATGATACAACCAAGATATTAATGGGCTTGAAGCCGAAATATGAAGCGCACCATGAAGTACGTTTTACCAATAAAGCAATTCGTGCAGCGGTAGAGCTTTCAGCTAAATACATCAATGAGCGCCATTTGCCAGATAAGGCGATTGATGTGATTGATGAAGCGGGAGCTCGTTGTCGTCTCGCTCCAGCTAATCGCCGTAAGAAAACGGTGAACGTGGGTGATATTGAAGCCATGATTGCAAAGATGGCACGTATCCCTGAGAAGTCGATTTCATCAAGCGATCGAGATGTACTTCAGCATCTTGATGACAAACTGAAGATGCTAGTCTTTGGTCAAGATAACGCCATTGATGTACTCACAGAGGCCATTAAGCTCAGTCGTGCAGGCTTAGGTGCTGAGAATAAACCTGTTGGTTCTTTCTTGTTTGCAGGCCCTACAGGTGTTGGTAAAACAGAAGTGACCGTACAACTTGCACGTACGCTAGGCATTGAACTATTACGTTTTGATATGTCAGAGTACATGGAGCGTCATACTGTTAGCCGTTTAATCGGTGCTCCTCCTGGTTATGTGGGTTATGACCAAGGTGGTTTATTAACGGACGCTGTGATCAAAAATCCACATTCAGTAGTGCTACTGGATGAGATTGAAAAAGCGCACCCTGATGTATTTAATCTACTACTACAAGTAATGGATAACGGTACGTTAACAGATAACAATGGTCGTAAAGCGGATTTCCGTAACGTGATTTTTGTTATGACGACCAATGCGGGTGTGACCGAGACAGTACGTAAATCGATTGGCCTTATTCAACAAGATCATAGCCATGATGCGATGACTGAAATCAAACGTGTATTTACACCGGAATTCAGAAACCGTTTAGACAATATCATTTGGTTTAACCACCTAGAGAAAGATGTTATTGGTCAAGTGGTAGATAAGTTTATTGTTGAACTGCAAGCCCAACTTGATGCGCGTGGTGTATCGATGGAAGTCTCTGAGCGTGCACGTAACTGGATGTCAGATAAAGGTTACGATAAATCAATGGGTGCTCGTCCGATGGCGCGTGTAATTCAAGATAACTTGAAAAAGCCTTTGGCGAATGAATTACTGTTTGGTTGTTTAGTGAATGGTGGTTCTGTACGTGTTGACTTTATCAATGATGAGCTTGATTTCCAATTCAGTAGTGAGATGGAACCTGCGCATTAGTGATTAAATGCGATAAAACTAGAACGCCGCAGGCTACTAAGTCTGCGGCGTTTTTTATCTACGCAAAAAGATTATTTGATAGATAAAATAAAACCCAGCATTTAGCTGGGTTTCACTGCATCGTTAATTTTGAAAGAAAATTAACGTGCGCGGAAGACGATGCGACCTTTAGTTAGATCGTAAGGAGTCAGTTCCACAGTTACTTTGTCACCAGTAAGAATACGGATGTAGTTTTTACGCATTTTACCAGAGATGTGAGCAGTAACAACGTGACCGTTTTCCAGCTCAACACGGAACATTGTATTAGGTAGTGTATCTAGTACAGTACCTGCCATTTCAATTACGTCTTCTTTTGCCATTGAATCCTCTTAGGCTACCAGCCATTCATCTTGATCGGGCTGGATAATGCCTCGAAACTGTTTAAGTGTAAAGTTTAGGTGCTAATTTTACCCTTGCCAGTTGTCTTTGTCAGCTTTTGTTCGCGATTAATACGTATTTTCTACGTAAATTGACTTTTGTTTGATGTGTTCAGTTTGTATTGCTTTAGATTTAAGCAAACTTACTGCCATATACCATCGATAAATTTTTGATGAGGGACAAAACGTGTTTTGTAATTCATTGCCTTACAAGCATCGATTTGAAATCCAGGATATAGCCATTGACGTTTTGATTGACGACAGAACGCTATTTGAAAAAGTACACATAAGGTTCCGAGTGAGAGAGAGTGCTCTGGTTCAAAAAAGCTATACACTGCGCTCAATGCGTCAGGAAATACATCCGTTACAGCAATGGCGATAAGTTTTTCATCTTCATAAACATGTAAAAACGCGGTTGCCATCCAAGGTGCTGTTACAAATTCAAAAAATTGTTCTTTATTGGCTGGAAACATGGATCCTGTGGAATGACGAAGACGGATGTATTTTTCATATAATACAAACCAGTTTTCATCTAGCTCTGTTTTAAATTCAAAGCGAAGCTTTCGCATTTGAGCTTGCTGACGCTTTTGACTTCTTGATGGTGTGAACCTTTGGCAATCAATACGTAAAGGTGTACAAGCTGAGCAAGCAGCACACATAGGTTTGTAAATGGCACGACTACTGCGACGGTAACCTGAGGCTATTAATACGTCGTAGCCTTCGGGTGATAGCCACTGTGGCTCTATTACTACCCCTAAACGTTCTGTTTGATTAGGTAAGTAACTGCAATTAGATTCTGGTGTTAGACCTATTTGTAGTGATAACTGATCC
Source organism: Photobacterium sp. GB-72 (assembly GCF_003026095.1). Classification (NCBI taxonomy): domain Bacteria; kingdom Pseudomonadati; phylum Pseudomonadota; class Gammaproteobacteria; order Vibrionales; family Vibrionaceae; genus Photobacterium; species Photobacterium sp. GB-72. Next base: position 240,587 of record NZ_PYNV01000002.1, read on the forward strand.
ATTGGTTAGGCCTGTGCAATCGGTAAAACGTGAGAAAGATAGGTTTCTACTGGAAGTATAATATCTCGCTGCTGGTAAAGATGGTCTAAAAATAGCGAACGCTCAAAGGTTTCTGCGCCTAAGGATTCAAGGTGTGGATTCATCATCTGGCAATCAATTAATGTACCGCCAAGCTCAGAGAAATAACGACAAAACTGCCATAATGCAATTTTAGATGCATTATCCGCCAATGAAAACATCGACTCACCACAAAAAACAGTTCCTATTGCAACACCATAAAAACCACCTATAAGTTTTTCATTAGACCAGACTTCCACGGAATGACAAATACCTAATGTATGTAGTTTTTGATAGGCTGAAATCATTTCTTCGGTGATCCATGTTTGTTCAGGCCCTCGGCAACTTGCACAGTGGCGAATCACATCATGGCATGCCTTGTTAATCGTGACGGTATAGCCTGATTTACGGAAAAACTTTTTCAGGCTCTTACTTGGCATAAAGGCATGTGGATGAAAAACGCCACGAGGGGTAGGACTCCACCAGAGAAGAGGTTCACCTTCCGAAAACCAAGGGAAAATACCTTCACGATAGGCGGTTTGTAAGCGTTTGGGGCTGAGATCTCCTCCCATTGCCAATAACCCATTAGGTTCTGATAAGGCGTTTGACGGGTGAGGAAACTGGTAAGTGCTGCTATCGATCTCTGGTAAATAAATAGTCATACTTTACTGATAGTAGTGGTAAATCTTAAATGATTATATCGCAGTTGATGGTGAGATGAGACAGATAATAAAAAGGCGATACAGTCAGATATCGCCTTTATTTATTTTAGCTATTACAGTACTTAGATACGATTACACAATTCTGCATAACGACCGTTTTGTGCCAGTAATGCTTGGTGTTTACCGCGTTCGATGATCTCACCTTCATCCATTAAACAGATTTGATCCATTTGATCGAGTCCCACTAATCGGTGGGTGATAAAGAGTACGGTTTTATCTTTTGCATGTTCGAGTAACAAGGCTAATATTTGCTGCTCAGTTCGGCGATCAAGACCTTCTGTTGGCTCATCCATTAGTAGGATAGGCGCATCATGAAGTAGTGCGCGAGCGATACCTAAGCGGCGTCTTTCACCACCAGAGATTTGACGTCCACCTTCACCTAACCAAGTATCTAATCCTTTCTCTTCAAGTAGGGTTGATAGGCCGACTTGAATTAATGCCTCGGTAAATTCAGCATCAGTGCCGTTGGGTTTTGCTAACACAAGGTTTTCACGTAATGAACCATTGAAGATATCAACACGTTGGTTAACCACGGTAATTGCTTTACGTAGAGCACTTTCACTCCATGTTGGAAGTGGTTTGCCATCAATGGAAATTTGACCTTGTTGAGGATCCCAACTACGCGTGAGCAGTTGAAGTAAGGTTGATTTACCACAACCTGTTCGCCCTAGTAATGCCAGTTTTTCACCTTGTTTTAAGTCTATTGATACATTCTTCACAACAGTCTGAGTGCTACCGTAATAGGTGTAGCTGACATTTTCAATCTTTAGCTCACCTTGTGCATCACCGTGGTAACCGTTTGGATCAAAGATCGTATCAGGTGTCGCTTCAATGATTTCATTTAAGCGTTTTGCTGACGTTATGGTTTGCCCTAGGTATTGGAAAGCACCAGCAACTGGCATCATCATCTCAAAGCTTGCCATGGTTGCAAATGCGACCATAGCTACAAATGGATCGGGCGCATGGCCACCAATACCATCAGCAGCAATCCACAGAATGACCACTAAGGTCCAGCCTGTGGCTGCCATCAACATACCATTCGCTAAGCCTGTTAAACTCGCCATTTTGCGTTGAGCTGCAAGCAGTTGGTCTTGCTCTGCTTCTGCTTGTTGGCGGTAACGAGGTTCTGCATTAAACAGCAAGAGTTCTGCATGGCCTTGCAACCAATCGAGTAGTTTTACACGGTAGTTCGCTTTTGCAACTGTCAGTTGCTCACCGTTACGTTTACCTAAGTGGTAAAACAAAATAGGCAATATAAACATTAATGAGAGCAAGATCCCACCAAGCGTTAAGCCAATCGTTGGATCAAACCATGATAAAAATGCGGTAATTGCAGCGATACCTAATACGCCAATCACTAAAGGACTAACCAATCTTAGATAGATGTGATCCATCGCATCAACATCAGCAACTAAACGGTTCAGCAAATCAGCATCACGTAGGTTCGCTTGACGGCCAGGGATCAGTGGTGTGAGTTTCCTAAAGAAAAATAAACGTAGATCAGCAAGGAGCTTAAACGTTGCATTGTGGCTAACAACGCGTTCCCCCCAGCGCCCTGCGGTACGAGCCATAGAGAAACCACGAACCCCAGCCCCTGGTAACATGTAGTTGAATGTTTCTCTCGCTATGGTTAAACCCGCAACAGCAGAAGCGGCAATAAACCAGCCGGATAGGGTTAATAGACTAATAGCGGCAAGAATTGTAGCTAAACCTAAGAGCATACCGAGTGTTAAGCCAAACCAGTGCTTACGGTAAAGTTTTAGGTAAGGGATTAAATCACGCATCGAGATCCCTCTTATCTGTATGGCTTAGCATATCTGCCAGTAAGCCATGTTGACTGATTTCTACGAACGAACCGTTTTGAACAAGTTGGCCATTCTCCATTACAAGAACACGATCCATAGCATGTAGTTGATCTAAACGGTGGCTAACCATCAATGTGGTGTGTTGCTCAACAGCACGACCTAAACTTTCAAGGACTAAGCGTTCACTGTTAGCATCAAGGCTGGCTGTGGGCTCATCTAAAATCCAAAACGCACCTTGTTGTAACATGGCGCGAGCAACAGCAATACGCTGCGCTTGACCTACAGATAAACCACCGGAACGATCACCGACATGATGTTGATAACCTTTTTCTAAGCGATTAATGAATTCGTCAGCGTAAGCTTCTTTTGCTACTTGAGTCACTTTGGCTTGTTCCGCGAATTGATCACCTAATGTGATGTTTTCATAAATCGTACCGTGAACAAGTAACGGGTTTTGACCAACCCAGCTAATCGCTTGACGCCATTCACTGTGGTTAAGCTCTTTCAATTCAATCCCATTAACTTTTATACTGCCGCGATAGGGTAGGAACCCCAATAAGGCGTTTAATAAACTGGTTTTACCTGCACCACTAGGGCCAACCAATGCCACATGCTCATTGGCATTAATATCAAATGTCAGTGGACCTGCAAGCTTTTGACCTTCAGGACTTAATACTTCTAATTCGGTCACTGATATTTGTATTTTCTCTGGCGTTGTTAATGTTTTAGTGCCATCCGTCATTTCGTCTGCTTCAATATTTAGAAACTCAACGATAGATTCTGCCGCACCAATAGCTTGTGCCTTGGCATGATAGAAAGTACCAAGATCACGTAGCGGTTGGTAAAACTCGGGCGCAAGAACCAGAATGAACAAACCAGTAAATAAAGTAATAGGGATACCGTAGTTACCGAAATTTAATTCACCGATAAAAGCAAAACCGAAGTAAACCGCAACAATAGCAACAGAAATAGCAGAGAAGAACTCTAATACTGCTGAAGATAAGAAAGCAAGACGAAGGACTTCCATTGTTCGTTTACGAAGTACGTGTGAAGCGGCATTCAGGTTCTCTGCTTCAGCCTCTGCACGATCAAATAAACGCAGGGTAGATAGCCCTTGAAGACGGTCGTAAAAGTGACCAGATAAGCGTTGTAATGCCTTAAAATTTCGGCGGTTAGCATCTGCAGCACCTAAGCCAACCAGTGCCATAAATAAAGGAACAAGTGGTGCGGTGAGTAAGAATATTAACCCCGCTGCCCAGTTTAAGGGGAAAACGACAAATAAAATAACGACAGGAATAAGAACGGATAGTGACATCTGGGGTAGATAGCGAGCAAAGAAATCTTGCATTTCTTCTACTTGCTCAAGAACAAGACTTGCCCATGTGCCAGCAGGTTTCCCTTTAATATAAGCGGGGCCTAAGTTTTGTAAGCGGTTAAGAATTAATTGGCGTATATGTAACCGTATTTGTTCGCCGCAACGGTAACCAAAAATTTCTCTTCCCCAACTGCATAGGGAACGCAAACCGATAATAACAAATAAACCAATAAATTGATTAATAAGAGAGTATTTATCAGTATGTTCAATAATCAGTTGATGCAGAATACTTGCAAGTAATGCTGCTTGTCCAACAAGCAGTAAACCAGACAAAAAGCCTAATCCAATACTTAGCATAAGCCAGCGTTTTGCTAACTTGCTTTGGGATTTAAGCCATTTGGTTAAATCGCGATGTAATTGTTTATCCATATAAGGGTTTCATTACGGTATTAACGGTGGGTAGCTCATAGTTAAATGGTGAGCATACATTTAACTATGAGATAAACAAACCGCGACTTCATGAGTGGCGGTTTGGACGTTTACTGATTATTGGGCGTCAAGGTAACGTTCTGCATCAAGCGCAGCCATACAACCAGTTCCTGCAGAGGTAATTGCTTGGCGGTAGTTATGATCCATAACGTCACCTGCTGCAAAAATACCTTCAATGCTTGTCTGTGTTGCATTACCATTTAAGCCTGACTGCACTTTAATATAGCCATTTTCCATGTCTAATTGACCTTCAAAAATAGCGGTATTTGGCTGGTGGCCAATTGCAATGAACACACCCATAACCTCTAACTCTTCAGTGGCGTTAGAATGAGTATCTTTAAGACGAAGACCAGTAACCCCCATATCATCACCAAGTACTTCGTCTAAAGTACGATCTGTATGCAGTATGATATTGCCATTAGCGACTTTATCCATGAGACGATCAATCAGAATTTTTTCTGAGCGGAAAGAATCACGACGGTGGATAAGGTGAACTTCAGAGGCGATATTTGATAGATAAAGCGCCTCTTCAACAGCTGTATTACCGCCACCGACAACTGCTACTTTTTGACTGCGATAAAAGAAACCGTCACAAGTCGCACATGCAGAAACGCCACGGCCTTTAAATGCTTCCTCTGATTCTAAGCCAATGTATTTTGCTGAAGCGCCTGTTGAGATAATTAGCGCATTACACGTGTAAGTATTGCTTTCACCTTTTAATAAAAAAGGACGTTGGCTGAAATCCGTTTCAACAATGTAGTCGGTGATAATTTCCGTATTGAATTTTTCTGCGTGTGCTTTCATGCGATCCATTAGCGCAGGACCGGTGAGATCATCAGCATCTCCAGGCCAGTTTTCCACTTCTGTCGTCGTAGTTAATTGACCGCCTTGCTGCATACCAGTGATCATCACAGGGTTTAAATTTGCACGTGCTGCATATACTGCAGCGGTGTAGCCCGCAGGACCAGAACCAAGGATGAGCAGTTCACAATGTTTTACGTTACTCATTTCTTCTCCAGGCTGAATGAGATTATTGTTATTGAGAATTGATTGTAGGTAAATTGCAGACGTAAAGGAAGAGTCGAATTAAGAATAGGTTATTGCTAATTTGTCGTTATATATGAAAAAAAAACGTTAAGTAAAGACAAAGAGGTTAATAAATAAAACGTTACATAGGTCACAAAAAAATACGAAAGAAAATGAATAAGTAAAAAACATAAAATTGAAAAATCAGATTATATTTTTATCGCGTCATTTTTTTATTATCAATTGTTTTATATTTAACCGCGTTAGCTATGTCGAATGTACAGGTTGATGCATAATTTGTTTTTAATCGTTTGATTTTTAATGATAATTTTATTGTTTTTTATTGAGAATAAAAGAAAGAACGTTAGCAAAGAAACATTGATTAAAAAATGGTCGACTAGATATTAGGTGTTTTTATATGGTTAATTATTCATATGATAATGCTCTTTGTCGCAAATAGAATGGAGTCAAAGATACATGTTTTAGGTGTTTTTTATGCGTTTTCGTAGTGATTAATACGAATTTTACTGCTGTTTTACTTTGACAATCATTTCTTATCTGGTAAAAATTTCTATAACTACATAACGATGCGCACCTGAAATTATAGGATAGGCGGGTGATAAATATTCAATTTTTAGCATGCGGCAAGACTGTAGCTGGCAATATTGTGCAAGGAACATGAGCGGGTAGTGAATTATAAAGCTCAAACTGCCATGAAAATAATGTTAAGCAGTCAATTTGTCTAGGTTACATGTCAATTTATAGGTGATTATTGATCATTAATTTTGACTTTTGGCTTATTTGATTCTAAAAATAGATAAAATGTAGTATATTTTTTTGCAAGGAAGTAAGAAGGTGGAATAAAAAATGGTAGATACCAAAAAGAAACCATCCAAGGAATTGGATCGCATTGACCGTAATATTTTGAATGAACTTCAAAAAGACGGCAGAATTTCAAATGTTGAGCTATCAAAGCGTGTTGGTTTATCCCCAACACCTTGTCTTGAGCGTGTACGTCGTTTAGAGCGTCAAGGTTATATCAGTGGTTATACTGCATTGCTTAACCCACAGTTTCTTGATGCTTCATTATTAGTGTTTGTAGAAATCACACTAAATCGCGGTGCACCAGATGTATTTGAACAGTTCAATAAATCAGTTCAAGAGCTTGAAGATATTCAAGAATGTCATCTTGTTTCTGGTGATTTTGACTACTTATTAAAAACACGTGTATCTGATATGTCAGCATACCGTAAGCTTCTTGGTGAAACCTTGTTGCGTCTACCGGGTGTAAATGACACGCGTACGTACGTTGTAATGGAAGAAGTTAAACAGTCAAATAATCTAGTGATTAAAACACGATAAGTGTATTTCTGAGTATAAGCAGAATAAATAAACGAGCGGCTATTTAGCCGCTCGTTTTGTTTGTACGATATGTTAATTTATTCATAGTGGTGGTTAATTGGACAAAAAGTGAATCAAATTGACATAGTGATGAATTTTTTTATCTATTGGGCGTCTAAAATAGCTATCTGTACCTTATTATCTGGGGCGAGAGAAAATTTTTCACTAAAAGCTTTTTCGGTACACAGACAATGCACGCATTTAGTATAGAATAGTAGCATTGAGACAATGACATTGTATTTCTTATATTTAGCTAAACTTTATAGCGCATTTGGCTATAGATATTAGTATTATTCGATGAATGTCTTAGATTTCTGGCAAAATTTTGAGTTTTATAGAGACATCGGAGTTATCCTTGAGGAAAATTAAAGGTAAAAAACTGTCCCAGATGCGTTTGTCAGGTACACAACGCATTGTTGAAGGTTTTTTAATCATCAGTATTTTAGCTGCTATTTATATTATGGTGGCATTGGTAACATTTAACCCTGCAGATCCATCATGGTCACAAACTGCTTGGGAAGGGGTTGTTCAGAATAAAGCTGGCGCGTTTGGCGCTTTAGTCGCTGATACATTCTTCTTCAGTTTTGGTTCATTAGCCTATGTTTTTCCTGCCTTAATAGTCTTACTTGGCTATTATTTATTTCGTCGCCGTTCAAAAAGTTTATCTCACGATTATATGGTTTACGGCACTCGTCTTTTAGGTCTAATTTTATTGCTATTAACTAGCTGTGGTCTTGCGGATTTAAACTTTGACGATATTTGGTACTTTTCATCGGGTGGAGTCGTGGGAGATGTTGTTTCAAACATCTCTATGCCATTGCTTAATGTGCTTGGTACAACATTAGTATTAATGTTTATTTGGGCTATTGGCTTTACATTGTTCTCGGGTATTTCATGGATATCAATTGTTGATACATTAGGTGAGAAGACGCTTGCTTCGTTAACATGGTTTTTAAATAAATTCCGCTCAGATAAACATGAGGTTATGCGACCTTTTGCAACCGAAATCCCTGATGAATCAGAAATGCCTTACATGGCACACATAAGTGACGTTGATGATGAAGATGACCCGTTATTATCATCTTATGTTAATAACGAACCATTAGATAATAATGCAAAAGAAGTCGAATCTTCACCTTATAAGATTGTTCGACCGAATTCTGATGTGACACGTGACCCGTTGTTAGAAACGAGTGAACCTGTTGTCAGCCCGCCCGCGGCACAACCGCAACCAGCTGTTCAACAACCTGTTGTAAGTCAGCCAGTGGTACAACCGCAAACTGCTGTTCAACAACCTGTTGTAAGTCAGCCCGCGGCACAACCGCAACCAGCTGTTCAACAACCTGTTGTAAGTCAGCCAGTGGCACAACCGCAAACTGCTGTTCAACAACCTGTTGTAAGTCAGCCAGTGGTACAACCACAAGCAGCTGTTCAACAACCTGTTGTAAGTCAGCCAGTGGTACAACCGCAAGCTGCTGTTCAACAACCTGTGGTAAGTCAGCCTGTTCAACAGCAACAAGAGACAGTTCAGCAGCCAGCTACTCAGCCTCGTGGTCTTTCGATTGAGGATTTAGAACGTGAACTGGATAAAAATGAAGATTTTACTGTTCCAGTGGATGAGTATACGCAAAGTGCAATTGAAGCGGCTGAATCAGCAGTAACTGCTGCTCCTGCTTATCATTCTTCACAGCAGAATGTTGCTGAACTAAGTCAAGCTGAAGAATCTATGGCTGTTCAACAGACAACACCAGTAGCGTCGCAAGTTGTCGCTCCACAACCAACAACATCACAGCCAGTTCCTGGAAGTGATATTGAAATTGGTGTGCAAGATGGTATGTCTGAACTAGAGCGTGGTGAAGCGGTAGCGTTAACACCAGAACAAAAAGAAAAAGCCGATCAGGAAGCGTTTTTACAAAATATTCGTGATTTACAAAAAGAACAAGCGCATTTGGCTGGATTAGATAATCCGTTTTTAATGCAAACAGAAGTTGATCTTCCGGCGCCAACGTCACCAATGCCGACATTAGATTTATTGCAACCAGCGCGTCGCACTGTGGAGCCTGCTTCTGAAGAAGAGCTGCAAGCGACAGCTGCGTTAATTGAATCTAAGTTAGTTGATTATAAAATTAAAGCGCAGGTGAAAGGGATTTATCCGGGGCCAGTTATTACCCGCTTTGAATTAGATTTAGCGCCAGGTGTGAAAGTCAGTCGCATCTCTGGTTTAGCAAAAGACTTAGCGCGTGCGTTGTCTGTGATGGCTGTACGTGTCGTTGAGGCTATTCCGGGTAAACCATATATTGGTTTAGAGCTGCCGAACAAAGGTCGAGAAACGGTATACATGTCTGAAGTGGTCGCCAGTGAGCGTTTTCAGAATATGGATGGTCCATTACCGATTGTTTTAGGTAGCGATATCGCTGGTGAAGCTGTTGTGGCTGATCTAAGTAAAATGCCTCACTTACTGGTTGCGGGTACGACGGGATCGGGTAAATCAGTTGGTGTAAACGTCATGATCTTGAGCTTACTATACAAGTGTAAGCCTGAAGATTGTCGCTTTATTATGATCGATCCAAAGATGTTGGAATTATCTATTTATGAAGGTATACCGCATCTATTAACGGAAGTCGTAACTGACATGAAAGATGCCGGCAATGCCTTGCGTTGGTGTGTTGGGGAAATGGAACGTCGTTATAAGCTCATGGCGAAATGTGGAGTACGTAACCTAGCGGGCTTCAACGATAAGTTAGAGGAAGCGGCAGCGGCGGGTTTCCCTATTCATGATCCATTATGGCAGCCAGGCGATACCATGGATGAATACCCACCATTACTTGAAAAAATGCCGAGTATTGTGGTTATCATCGATGAATTTGCTGACTTGATGATGGTTGTTGGTAAGAAAGTTGAAGAGCTTATCGCGCGTCTCGCTCAAAAAGCACGTGCGGCAGGTATCCACTTAGTACTTGCTACTCAGCGCCCATCTGTAGATGTTATTACCGGCTTAATTAAAGCAAATATTCCTACGCGTATGGCATTTACGGTATCGACCAAAACAGATTCACGTACCATTCTTGATCAAGGTGGTGCAGAATCCTTGCTTGGTATGGGTGATATGCTGTACTTACCACCAGGTCAAAGCCATACAACACGTGTTCACGGTGCATTTGCATCGGATGATGATGTACATAACGTGGTGAATGATTGGAAAGCGCGTGGTAAACCACAATATATAGATAGTATTCTAAGCTCAGACCAAGGTTCAGAAAGTCTATTGCCGGGTGAAACATCCACTGGTGGTGATGATGATATCGATCAACTGTTTGATGAAGTAGCTGCATTTGTCACTGAAACGCGTCGCGCATCAGTATCGGGTGTTCAGCGCCGCTTTAAAATTGGTTATAACCGCGCAGCGCGAATTGTTGAGCAATTAGAAGCGCATGGCATTGTTAGTCCACCGGGGCACAATTCAAACCGAGAAGTACTAGCACCTGCGCCAGTACAGATCCACGATTAATGAATAAACCGACACCTTGCTGTCAGTAAATTTATAGCGTAATTTAAACCGCTGCGCATAGTATGTTCGGCGGTTTACTTTAATAGAGGTAAGCGAATATGATGAAAAAGTTATGGCTAAGTATATTAGTTGCCGTTCCAATGCTTGCAACAACAAGTGCTTGGGCTACGCCACAACAAGCATTAAGTAGCCGACTTGATAAAGTTAATGCCTTTAGTGCTAACTTTACTCAGAAAGTGATAAGTCCTGACGGTGAAATATTGGTTGATGGGACTGGCGATTTATCCATTAAGCGCCCTAATTTATTCCGTTGGGATACTAAAACACCGGATGCAAGCTTGTTAGTCTCCGATGGTAAAACAGTATGGTATTACAGCCCATTCGTTGAACAGGTCACGGCAATGTGGCTAAAAGATGCAACAGAACAAACACCGTTTGTTTTGTTAACACGTAATAATGAAAAAGACTGGTCGCGTTATAATGTGAAGCAATTAGTAGATACTTTTACCTTAACGCCGAAAGATAAAACCTCTTCGATGAAAGAGTTTATCGTGACAGTATCTAAAGATGGTCAAGTGCGTAATTTCTCTGTAGTTGAGAGTGACGGGCAACGCAGTAACTACACATTATCTAAATTTACACGTACTACACCAGCGGCAGACTTATTTAAGTTTACGCCACCGAAAGGGGTAGAACTGGATGACCAACGTCAATGAAAAAACAATCGATATGATGCTATGAGTTAGCGTGTATGTATTGTTTATCTAAATTGTATAGGTGGCTGTTAGCCACCTTTTTCTGTTTATGGGAGTGGTTATTTTGAATAACTTCAGCCTTGATTTTTCTTCTGATTTCAGGCCGCTAGCCGCAAGAATGCGACCTCGAACAGTAGAAGAATATATCGGTCAGCAACATATTTTGGGGCAAGGAAAACCCTTACGTCGAGCCTTAGAAGGCGGGCAACTACATTCAATGATTTTGTGGGGGCCACCGGGTACAGGAAAAACGACATTAGCAGAAGTCGCTGCACATTATGCCAACGCTGAAGTAGAGCGTGTGTCTGCTGTAACATCCGGTATTAAAGATATTCGAGCTGCAATTGATAAGGCTCGTGACAATAAAATGGCGGGACGTCGCACTATTTTATTTGTTGATGAGGTGCATCGTTTTAATAAAAGTCAGCAAGATGCGTTTTTACCGCATATTGAAGACGGTACTGTAACATTTATTGGTGCAACGACGGAAAACCCATCGTTTGAGCTGAATAATGCATTACTCTCTCGCGCTCGAGTTTATAAGTTAAAGTCACTTGAGGATGATGAGATCTTGCAAGTGATTGAACAAGCATTAACGGATAAAGAGCGAGGGGTAACTGAAACGAATTTACACTTTGCGGATGATATTAAAGAAAAATTAGCTGAGTTTGTTCGTGGTGACGCGCGTATGTCTTTAAATTATCTTGAGCAGCTTATTGATATGGCTGAAGAAGATGATGAAGGCATTAAGCAAATAACGGTCGAATTATTGGCGGAAGTCACAGGCGAAAAGGTTGCGCGCTTTGATAACAAAGGTGATCTTTGGTACGACATGATCTCAGCGGTGCATAAATCAATTCGAGGTTCTAATCCTGATGGTGCTTTGTATTGGTTTGCACGTATGCTCCAAGCAGGCTGTGATCCGCTATATGTGGCTCGTCGCCTATTAGCTATTGCTTCAGAAGATATTGGTAATGCTGATCCTCGTGCGATGCAAGTCGCGGTTTCTGCGTGGGACTGTTACACCCGTGTTGGCGCTTATGAAGGTGAGCGAGCCATAGCACAAGCGATTGTGTACTTAGCATGTGCGGCGAAAAGTAATGCGGTTTACGTAGCGTTTAATCTTGCCAAAGCTGATGCGCGCGAATTTCCCGATTTTGAAGTCCCTCATCATTTACGTAATGCGCCGACCAAGTTAATGAAAGAATTAGGTTATGGTGAAGGATATCGTTATGCCCATGATGAAGCAGGGGCTTATGCGGCAGGTGAAGTGTATCTACCGCGTGAAATCCGTGATCGGGTTTATTACCAACCATCAAACCGTGGTTTAGAAATGAAAATATCCGAAAAGTTGGATTATCTTGCTTCATTAGATGCAAAAAGCCCGTTAAAGCGCTACCAATAATAAGGCTTTTTGGGTATCGTTAAACGACTGGCAGTTCCATGTGAGAACTGCCTTCCTAATTACAGACTATTTTGATAAAAATCGTCTAAATAACGTGCATTTCAGAATATTAAGAGCACAGGATTAGCATGCTAGATTCTAAATTACTTCGAACAGAGCTGGATGAAACAGCTGAAAAACTCGCGCGTCGTGGTTTTAACCTTGATGTAGAAACTTTACGTAACCTTGAAGAGAAGCGTAAATCCCTTCAAGTGAAGACAGAAGAGCTTCAAGCTCAACGTAACTCGCGATCGAAGTCGATTGGTCAGGCAAAAGCGAAAGGTGATCACGAAGAAGCCGAGCGTATTATGGCTGAAGTGGGTAACCTAGGTTCTGAGCTTGATGACGCGAAAAAAGCGTTAGCTGAGTTACAAGCGGAGCTTGATGTTATTACACAATCTGTACCAAACATCCCAGATGATTCTGTACCTGTTGGTAAAGACGAGTCTGAAAACGTAGAAATTTCTCGTTGGGGTGAGCCAAAAGCTTATGACTTCGATGTGAAAGATCACGTAGATCTGGGTGAAATGGCGGGTGGTCTTGATTTTGCGAGTGCTGTAAAAATTACCGGCGCACGCTTTATCGTTATGAAAGGTCAATTTGCGCGCTTACACCGTGCAATTGCACAGTTTATGCTTGATCTTCATACCGAAGAGCACGGCTATACAGAAATGTATGTACCGTACCTAGTAAATGCAGATAGCTTATTTGGCACAGGTCAGCTTCCGAAGTTCGGTGAAGACTTGTTCCATACACAGCCTTTAACTGAAAAAGTAAATGATGAAGAACCTCGCGTTCTATCATTGATCCCAACAGCTGAAGTACCTGTAACAAACATGATGCGTGATACCATCACTGATGAAGCGGATCTTCCTGTTAAGATGACGGCACATACACCATGTTTCCGTTCTGAAGCAGGTTCTTACGGTCGTGATACTCGTGGCCTTATTCGTATGCACCAGTTCGATAAAGTTGAGCTTGTACAAATTACGAAACCTGAAGATTCAATGGCTGCACTAGAAGAGTTAACAGGTCACGCTGAGAAAGTACTACAGCTTCTAGAGCTTCCATACCGTAAAGTGGTTCTTTGTACTGGCGATATGGGCTTTGGCTCATGTAAAACCTATGATCTTGAAGTATGGGTTCCTGCTCAAGAAACGTACCGTGAAATTTCTTCTTGTTCTAACATGTGGGATTTCCAAGCTCGTCGTATGCAAGCACGTTTCCGTCGTAAAGGTGAGAAGAAGCCTGAGCTTCTACACACATTAAACGGTTCTGGTCTTGCTGTTGGTCGTACAATGGTTGCTATTTTAGAAAATAATCAGCAGGCTGACGGTCGTATCGAGATCCCTGAAGTACTTCGTAAGTACATGAACGGTATGACTCACATCGGTTAATCACTGATTTGTCGTTTGAAAACCCAGCCATCGTGCTGGGTTTTTTTATGTCTGCTTGTTGTGATCAAAATTAATGGCACATGTCGTTATGTTTGGAACTGTTATAGCAAGATCATCAGCAATATCATTGATAATAAGATCGAAGAACTGGAAAATAGTGTCTGAGATCTGAATTGAATAAAGATAAAGCTCTTCTTTAAGTTTATTTTTATCTTGGTTATGAAATTGTATTTCATGAAATTTTTGTAGGAGCTTTTCAATAGGCCAAACAGGTGGCGTCTGTTGGCTTATCATCGATATCTGCCCAAGCCTTCGTTGGATCATTTTTACATGCATTTCTAACTCGCGCGCATAGCTTTTGCTTTCTAAAGGACAGTGTTCAATCGTCCAGCGGAATCTATTTAAACTATCCAGTGAATTTAATGTAATAGGCCAAGCGGTTTGATAATGTTCGAAAGTGGTGTCTTTTTCGGCTGTAAGCAAGCTAGAACTAATAACATCATCAATCAGATACATAATGTGTCGAATAATTCTGCCATGTACGGCTTGGCTGCGCTGTAAAGAGTAGTGAGGACAATCTGTAAATAAACGCTGTATTTCTTGTCTCAATATCCGAAACATCGGTTTGTGATTGGTGTCAGCTTGATAAATTAATATTGAGAGTGTTTGCTTTAAAGCATGCCTTTTACGCTTAACAGATTCATGGATCTTATTATCCATATTGTTACTTATAATTTTTTGATGGCAATAGCGGCGGTGATAACGAATGAATTGTATCAGTTCTCTGAGCTGCATTATTTGATCAAATTGTAGTTGTAATTGGGTGTTATTTTTATTTGTTTTCCAAGTGATATATCCAATCGTTAATAGTGAAATAATGGCAGCTATGATCAACCACATAAATAGCCCTTTAATTACTCTTATTCTTTTAGTAAGCAAGCAATCGTCATGCCGTTAATATATTTTAATTAAAACAACAAGTTAAATATGGTGTAACGGTGTCTTGTGAGCTAACTTGGTTCAAGTGCACCAAAATAGTGAAATAAAAAAGGCGCCATAAAGGCGCCTTATACAATGAGAATTACCGAATTATGAGCTTTGCTTTAGAGGATGAAATTTAACTTCTTCATCTTTAACTGCAGCAGCAGGATCATTGAAGCGTTCAATATCAATCTCGTTTTCACTCTTAGCAACAATACATGTTACTACAGAGTCACCAGTAATATTGACAGCGGTACGGATCATATCAAGTAGGCGGTCAACACCCATGATGATTGCAATACCTTCAACCGGAAGACCGACTTGGTTTAGTACCATGGCCAGCATGATCAAGCCGACACCAGGAACACCCGCAGTACCAATAGAGGCTAGTGTTGCAGTTACAATAACGGCAATGTAGTCACCCATGCTTAGGTCAATGTTGAACGCTTGAGCAATAAATACTGTCGCGACACCTTGCATGATAGCCGTGCCATCCATATTAATGGTTGCACCTAGCGGTACTGTAAATGAAGCAATCTTATTATTTACGCCAAGACGTTTGGTTGCTGTTTCCATGGTAACTGGAATCGTTGCATTTGATGATGCCGTTGAGAAAGCAAACATCACCGCATCTTCCATTTTCTTTAGGAAAGTAATAGGGCTTAGACCGGTAAAGATCTTTAGCATCGCACTGTATGTTACTAAACCGTGGATAAGTAGCGCTGCAACAAGGACTAAGAAGTAGTTAATTAGGTTAAAGATTGCATCTAGACCTAATCCTGTAAATAGCTTAGCCATTAGGAAGAACACACCGAATGGTGCAATGTTCATTAGCAACGCTACAAGCTTCATGATCACTTCATTAAGATCTTTGAAAACTTCAGCAATACGTTCACCTGGTTTACCCGCAGCGCTAATTGCGATACCGAATAATACGGCAAAGACAATAATTTGCAGAGTATTACCATTTGCCATAGAGCTTATTGGGTTAGTTGGGAACATACCGACAATAACGCTACCTAGCGTTGGTGCTTCTTTTGCGGCAAATGTTGTTGCTGCGCTTAAATCTGCACCAGCGCCTGGTTGGAAAACATTAGCAAGGAAAAGCGCTAGGGTAATAGCAATGGCAGTTGTTGCAAGATAGAACAAGACTGTTTTACCACCAAGGCGGCCTAATGTTGCAATATCTTTTAATGAGCTAGTACCACAAACCAGTGATACAAAGACAAGAGGTACTACAAGCATCTTTAAGCTGGCAATGAAAATTTTGCCACCTACATCAAACAAACCGTTAACGATGTATTCGTGGATAAAAGAGATATCAGCTAAAAAGGTGCGAATTAAAAATCCTGTTAGAATACCCAGTACCATACCGAGGATCACTCGGGAGGTGAGGGACATTTTTTTCTTTGTCGTTGACATTGAATTTTCCTTATAATTATTCACTCTGTCCATCTATATATCAGAGCCACAAAGAGACTATCAGCACTTCAATGTTTCAACCAAAGCAAAAATACGATCAAATATTAACTATATGGCTTGAGTCACGTTTTTTATATTTATTTAAAGTTAAATAAGGGTAATATTAACTATATTTTAACATTTGAGTGGTTTTTATATCGGGTTGGTCACGCTTTTATCTTATATATAACTCTACCTAGTGGGCGTTGTTTACTCTCATTCTGTAAGAAAATAGTACTACTTCAGAGGATTAAGCTATTTCACTAATATTTATTTTATAAAATTAAAATGTTTTATTGGCTCTTGTTTGAATTTTTATTCTAAAAATATGAGTTTATATCCAGTAGTAATGGGGCGGCGACAATAAAAAAGGGCACATACAGTGCCCTTCTATATATAGGTGAGGTGTAAATTACATTACACGCATACCTGGCTGTGCACCTTCATGTGGCTCTAGGATCCAAAGATCTTTACCACCAGGGCCCGCTGCTAGGATCATGCCTTCAGACATGCCGAACTTCATTTTGCGAGGCTTCAGGTTAGCTACCATAACAGTCATTTTGCCCACTAACTCTTCTGGTGTGTAAGCTGACTTAATACCAGAGAATACTTGGCGCATTTCACCGCCAATATCTAATTGGAATTTAAGCAGTTTGTTTGCCTTTGGTACTTCTTCACAAGATACAATCTTAGCGATACGCATATCAACTTTAGCAAAATCGTCAAATTCGATTTCAGCTTCAATTGGTTCATCAGCTAAAGGGCTTGCTGGCTTTGCAGCGGCTTCAGCAGCGGCTTTATCTGCTGCAGCTTCTTCTTTCGATGATTCAACCATTGCTGCAACGTGTGCAGGATCGATACGATTAAATAGAGCTTTAAACTTCGTTACTTCGTGAGCTGTTAGCGGCTTGGCAATTGTTTCCCAAGTTAGTGTTTCGTTTAGGAATGCTTCACTACGCTCAGTCAGTTTTGGCATGACGGGCTTCAGATAAGCCATTAGCACGCGGAATAGGTTGATACCCACAGTACAAATTTCTTGTAACTCTTGGTCTTTACCTTCTTGTTTCGCAACAACCCAAGGTGCTTTTTCATCAACATATTGGTTTGCTTTATCAGCAAGTGCTGTGATTTCACGAATTGCACGACCGTATTCACGGCTTTCGTATAGTTCACCGATACGATCAGCGGCTTCAACGAATTCTGCATATAGCTCAGGTTCAACGAAATTATCAGATAACTTGCCATCGAAACGTTTAGCGATGAAGCCTGCATTACGAGATGCAAGGTTAACAATCTTGTTTACTACATCACTGTTAACACGCTGTGTGAAGTCTTCTAGATTTAAATCCAGATCATCAATACGGCTGTTTAGTTTGGCAGCGTAATAGTAGCGTAGACATTCTGGATCTAGGTGTTTTAGATAAGTGCCGGCTTTGATGAACGTGCCTTTAGACTTAGACATTTTCGCACCGTTTACTGTTACGTAGCCGTGTACGAATACATTGTTTGGTTTACGGAACCCTGCACCATCTAGCATCGCAGGCCAGAATAGGCTGTGGAAGTAAACAATGTCTTTACCGATGAAGTGGTATAGCTCTGTTGAGCTATCTTTATTCCAGAACTCATCGAAGTTTAGATCGTCGCGCTTGTCACATAGGTTTTTAAATGAACCCATATAGCCAATTGGTGCGTCCAGCCATACATAGAAGTATTTGCCAGTCTCACCTGGAATTTCAAAGCCGAAGTAAGGAGCGTCACGAGAAATATCCCACTGTTGCAGTCCTGACTCGAACCACTCTTGCATCTTGTTCGAGGTTTCTTCTTGAAGAGCACCAGATTTAGTCCATTCTTTTAACATGCTTTCAAATTGAGGCAGGTCGAAGAAGAAGTGCTCAGAATCTTTCATGACTGGTGTAGCACCAGAAACGGCTGATTTTGGATTGATTAAATCTGTTGGGCTGTATGTTTCACCACAGTTATCGCAGTTGTCACCGTATTGGTCTTCGGCTTTACACTTAGGGCATGTACCTTTTACGAAACGATCAGGGAGGAACATTTCTTTCTCAGGATCAAAAAGCTGAGAAATAGTACGGCTAGTAATAAAGCCATTGTCTTTTAGCTGGGTATATACAAAAGATGCTAACTCACGGTTTTCTGGTGAGTGTGTGCTGTGGTAGTTGCTAAAATCAATATCAAAGCCAGCAAAATCAGCTTGGTGCTCTTTGCTCACTTCGGCAATCATTTGCTCAGGTTCCATACCCATCTGCTGGGCCTTAAGCATGATTGGAGTTCCGTGTGCATCGTCGGCACAAATGAAATGAACTTCGTTGCCGCGTAGGCGCTGATAGCGAACCCAAATATCCGCTTGTACATGCTCAAGCATGTGACCTAAGTGGATAGAACCGTTAGCATACGGTAGGGCACAGGTAACCAGAATTTTTCTTGGATTGGCAGCCATAATTACTTATTTCGCTCATGATGGGTAAAAAACGTAGCTGTAAATACTACCTGATGGTTGTCGTTATTCCTAGCATCAGATACGGTTTTATCTGCTTAAAAGCTTGTGAAATCGGGCAGTTTTTATGCTTTGGTGGTAGCATTAAGTAAAACAAGTAAAATTAGCGCAGCAACAAGCTCTTAAATGACTAACTAAAGGTTAAATTGTTGCTCGTTTGATAATAATTATGTGGAGCGTTAACTTATGACTAACGATGTAACTCATCGTTTTCAGAATGTTGCTGATATATGCCAATGGCTAAATCATTTTGAGCATTCTCTTTTGAATTCAGAGTGGGCGGATATGCCCAATGTTGTCTCTATCTCTGCAGATGGTTTAATTACCATCACGATTCCTTTTGCTGCGGCTACATTGGTTAATGAGCTTGAACAGTGGATTGCCAGCGAGCAACATACTGGTGTTATTCCTTCAAATGCGACGTTTAATGTACGCGCAAAAGTGGCTACCTTGGCTGTTGAGAACAAGCAACCATTACGTGGTGTGAAAAATATTATCGTAGTAAGTTCGGCGAAAGGTGGTGTGGGTAAATCAACAACGTCAGTTAATTTAGCTTTAGGTCTTCAGCAACAAGGAGCTAAAGTTGGATTACTTGATGCAGATATCTATGGCCCATCTGTTCCTATGATGTTAGGCACCATGGATCAAAAGCCACAATCGCCAGATGGCAAAATGATGCTGCCAATTGAATCATGCGGGTTATATACCAATTCAGTGGGTTACCTTGTACCTGCGGAAAGTGCAACTATTTGGCGTGGTCCTATGGCCTCAAAAGCGTTAGCACAAATTATTAATGAGACATGGTGGCCTGATCTTGATTATCTTGTGATTGATATGCCACCGGGTACCGGTGATATTCAACTGACGTTATCTCAGCAAATTCCTGTTACAGGGGCGTTAGTGGTTACTACACCACAAGATTTAGCCCTAGCTGATGCCATTAAAGGTATTAGTATGTTCAATAAAGTGGATGTGCCAGTACTGGGTATTGTTGAGAATATGAGTTACCACGTTTGTAGTAACTGTGGTCATCAAGAGCATATTTTCGGTACTGGTGGTGCAGCAAAAATGGCACAAGAATATTCAGTGCCATTATTAGCGCAGCTACCACTTGATATTAAGGTACGTCAAGATATTGATAACGGTAAACCAACTGTGGCAGTATCTCCTAACTCTGAGCAAGCGATGGCTTATATTGAATTAGCCGCGACTGTTGCGAGTCGTTTGTACTGGCAAGGTGAAACGGCGGTAGAGCAGATTACAATTCGTACTATGTAACAAAAATATGAGACGGTCTTTGTCCGTTCTCTGTTCAAACGTGCTAGATGTCTCATTTTTGTTGGCATCTGGCATAACAACGGCTTATAATCAGGCGGTTTAATTATTTATCTCGCCACGTGGTCTAACAGGTGCCTTCTGATATGTCTGAAAATTCACACCAATGCGTTATTATTGGTATTGCAGGTGCTTCTGCATCCGGTAAAAGTCTGATTGCCAGTACTGTATACAAAGAGCTAAAAGAAAAAGTAGGCGATCATCAGATCGGTGTTATTACGGAAGATTGTTATTATAACGATCAAAGCCACCTGACCATGGATGAGCGGGTCAAAACTAACTATGATCATCCGAATGCGCTTGATCATGATTTACTTTGTGATCACCTAGAGCAATTAATAAAGGGTGAAGCAGTAGAAGTACCTCAGTATAGCTATAGCGAACATACTCGCCTGAAAGAAACCACGCAAATGACACCAAAGAAGGTGATCATTTTAGAAGGTATCTTACTGCTTACAGATCCACGCCTTCGTGAGATCATGCACGCTAGCGTATTTATGGATACACCACTTGATATCTGTCTACTTCGTCGTCTACAGCGTGATGTTGCAGAGCGTGGTCGTACTATGGAATCAGTACTCGTTCAGTATCAAAAGACGGTACGCCCTATGTTCATGCAATTTATTGAACCGTCAAAACAATATGCTGATATCATCGTTCCTCGCGGTGGTAAAAACCGAATTGCTATCGACGTACTTAAAGCGCATATAGCGAAGTTGTTACGTTCTTAATTTTTTATAAGGCTGGCCTTTGCCAGCCTTATTTTTATCTTTCGGGAAACCCTGTTAAGATTTGCCTACACAGGTATTATTTTATTGATAATACGTGTGTTTTGTTATTCAGGAGAAAGCTCAAATGAGACTTTGTGACAAGGATATCAAGGCGTACCTTGATGAAGGAAAAATCAATATCGAGCCACGTCCAGCAGATGACTGTATTAGTGGTTTAACGGTTGATGTGACCCTTGGTAATAACTTCCGTATTTTTAATGATCATGGTGCACCCTTTATCGACCTTTCTGGAAAGAAAGAAGATGTAGCAACGCAACTTGATAAAGTTATGAGTGATGAAATTGTTGTTGAGGAAGGAGAAGCCTTTTTCCTTCATCCAGGACAACTCGCTTTAGCTGTAACGCATGAATCAGTGACATTACCTGCCAATATCGTAGGTTGGTTGGATGGACGATCATCATTAGCACGTTTAGGTCTAATGGTACACGTTACTGCACACCGTATCGATCCAGGTTGGTCTGGTCGTATCGTACTTGAATTTTATAATTCAGGACGCTTACCACTGGCATTGCGTCCACATATGCCAATTGGTGCGTTAAGTTTTGAAACCTTATCTGGTGAAGCTGAAAAACCGTATAATAAACGTGTTGACGCTAAATATAAATATCAGCAAGGTGCAGTAGCTAGTCGTATTAATGAAGATGATAAAGAGAGTTAATTTCAATCATCAATAATCTATATTTTAAGAGGCAATCCATAGTGATTGCCTTTTTGTTATGTGTGATATTTTATCGCCTGATGGTATTACTATGATGTTTAGGGCGAAACTATCATTATAAATCATTGTCATAACGCAGAGCTTAATAACATTAAGCTTATATTTTAATTGTTTATATTTCTTATGCAGATTCCTCATAGTGATAATGGGTGCAAGGGAAAGAGGGTAGTATGAAAAAATTACTGTATGTTTTAATCGGTATTATTATCGTCGTTGTACTTGGGATCACAGCCCTTGTCACGTTAGTCAATCCCAATCAGTTTAAAACTGTGATTGCAGAGCAAGTAAAAAAGCAAACTGGGCGTGAATTGGATATTCGCGGCGATATTAACTGGCGTTTTTTCCCAACATTAGGCTTAAGTGTGGGGGAAACAACGTTAAATAACCCTCAAGGCTTTGCTCAGCCAAACCTGATTCAATTTAAGCAAGCTGAGTTGTCTGTTTCCGTATTACCGCTTTTATCTCATGAGCTTGATATTGGTAAAGTGCGTTTAGATGGTGCGCATGTTTTTGTGCAAACATTGAAAGATGGTCGTAGTAATTTAGATGGCTTAACTGAAAAGTCATCAACTAAAGAAGTGAATGACTCTACATCATCAAAAGCTAATAAAGATGCTGTTAGTAATGTTCAGGATGAGAAGTCCACTGCATCAAAGGTAACGACACAGCCGTGGAAAATATCTCTTGCTGGGGTTGAACTTATCAATGCTAGTGTTGATATTATTAATGACAAAACCGGTTCGAATATCGCGTTAAATAAGGTGAATTTCACCTTAGATAAACTGACACCAAATACATGGACGAAAGCGACATTTGATATTTCGGGCAGTGCAAATGCGCTAAAATTTGCAGCTAAAGGCAGTACCGAGTTGAATCTGTCTTCTGCATATCAATTAGCTGAATTAAAAAATCTAGATGTATCTCTGACGGCCCAAGATGGAAAAACAGAGATAAAACATGCTCAAGTAACGCTGGATCATTTTCAGTATGGTCAATGGGCAACGGTTAATTTAAATATAGATGGTCAATTACCTGAGTTGGCTTTTGTTACCAAAGGGCAGACCCAGTTTAAATTATCGTCGGATAGAAATATTCTAACGTTAGAGAATCTTTCAATAGATAATGCATTGTCAGGAAAAGCGTTACCTCGCCCTAAGATGCAGGTAAACATAAAAACCAATGCTAGTTATGATATAACGACAAAAACAGCGACGTTATCAAAACTCAATGCAAATGCAGATGAACTAGCGTTAATGGGAGATGTATCTTTTATCAACCGTGATGTTCCTGTGATCCGTTTTAATTTATCTAGCGATAATATTAATCTTGATAACT
Organism: Photobacterium sp. GB-72; assembly: GCF_003026095.1. Classification (NCBI taxonomy): domain Bacteria; kingdom Pseudomonadati; phylum Pseudomonadota; class Gammaproteobacteria; order Vibrionales; family Vibrionaceae; genus Photobacterium; species Photobacterium sp. GB-72. Next base: position 263,642 of record NZ_PYNV01000002.1, read on the forward strand.
GGCTAAATAAGCAGCACGGCCAGGTTTCATCGGAAAAGCCTGCAGTATCAGATCAAGCTGCGAATAACACATCAACCGAAGTTGCTGCGTCAACGTCACAACAAACCTCTTCACCATCGGTATCAAATACTTCCTCTGCAATACAAGAGCCGGATCTTTCAGTACTAAAAGGTATTGATGTTGACGGAACGATAATGGCGAAAAAGTTCACTATCTCACATGCACACTTGTCTGATGTGAAACTGTCGGTTGTGATTCAAAATGGGATTGCAAAGTTAAATTCGTTCACGGCAAATTTATATAAAGGCACTGTGAGTGGAACAGCACAATTGAACGTTAATACACCTTTAGCGAGTTATCAATTACATAATCAAATAAAAGGCGTTGAAATCCAGCCATTATTGGAAGATGTTGCTAATAATAAGCAGTTAGCAGGACGTGCAAATATTATCGCCAATCTTGCAGGTAAAGGCTTATCTTCACAACATTTGAAAAATAACAGTACAGGTACGATTAATGTGAATTTAACCGATGGCGCTGTTTATGGAGTGAATATATCAGAGATGATCCGTTCAGCAAAAGCCCGTCTAAAAGGTGAAAAGTTATCTGATAGTCAGAAGCAAAAGAAAACAGATTTTTCTTCTTTAACGGCATTGTTGCAATTAGGGCAAGGCCAAGCAAAGATCGACAATCTTCACCTTGTTTCACCATTACTTGATATCAATGGTCGTGGTACGACTAATTTAAATAATGAGTCATTAAACTTTTCTGTTGATACTGCTATTGTAGCAAGTGGTAAAGGGTTAGATGAATTGAAAGGGATTACTGTTCCTATTAAAATAAAAGGCACATGGCAGCAGCCTAAATACCAATTAGATTTAAAAAATCTCTTTAAGCAAAATAGCGAATTAGAGCAAAAAGCGAAGAAAGAGCTAAACCGAGGTCTTGAAAAGCTATTGGGTGATAAAGCCAAAGACGAGAAGATTAAAAATGTAGCGGATCAATTGCTTAAAGGTTTGTTTAATTAACAATATTTTTATATTGGTCACGTTATTATTGAAAAGGTTTGCTTATTAAGGCAAGCCTTTTCTATTTTATATGTATTTGATACTAAAAAGTAAATGGCGACTTTATAGTAAGACGGTGAGCAGTGATTACTGTCACTTGATAAATGAATGACGCCATGATGATGAATTATGATAGATAAACCGACGTCGACAGATGAAAAAACAACCTTGATATCAAAAGTAATGGCGATTGTTACTTTTGTGGTCGATAAAATAAAAGCCTTGCCTCCTATTGATCACTTGATCCGTGCTGCGGATCGCTTTAATGATCGTTTGGGGAGTCAGTTTGGTGCAGCAATCACTTATTTCTCTTTTTTATCCCTTATCCCTATTTTAATGGTGTTGTTTGCAGCAGCGGGTTTTATATTGGCCTCTAATGCCTCATTACTAAATAGCATTATTGATAAAATAGTTGCAGGTGTTACTGATCCAAGCTTAGCAACGACATTAAAAAACACTGTTAATATTGCTATTAGTCAGCGTACAACTGTCGGTTTAAGTGGTTTAGCCATTGCTTTGTATTCTGGTATTAGTTGGATGGGGAATTTACGTGAAGCCATTCGAGCACAAACCCGTGATGTATGGGAACGCAAACCTGAAGATAAAGATCATTTTTTACTGCAATATGTGAAAGATTTTGTCGCACTGACAGGGTTAGTGGGCGCATTAATTTTTACTGTTGTACTAACGTCAGTGGCAGGCTCTGCACAAGCAACAATTGTTAATGCGCTAGGTTTAGAAAATATTACTTGGTTACGCCCTGCTCTTACCGCAACAGCTTTAACAATATCGATCTGTGCTAACTATCTTATGTTTTTATGGATCTTTTGGATGTTACCTAAGCGTCGTTTTAATCGTAGGGCACTGATGAAAGGAACATTACTTGCCGCGATAGGCTTTGAAGCAATTAAGTTTGCTATGACATTCATGTTACCTAAACTGGCAAGCTCACCATCAGGTGCCGCGTTTGGTTCAATTATAGGCTTAATGGCATTTTTCTATTTCTTTGCGCGTTTGACATTATTTTGTGCCGCTTGGATTGCGACAGCGAATGAACATCGTATTACGCCGATCACTGATGAAGAATAACGGCTTTATTCTGTGATGAATACAAGAAAGGATGACGCTATGTCATCCTTTTTTATTACATTGTGCAATATTGAGTTGTTTTAGGAAATGACTGATTTGGCTAACTTGAAGACCAATTCTTGGTTCAATGAACTTACGGCGGATCATGGCATAGCTGACTGTTGCAGTAGCGATGGCAATAAAGGCATTGATATTGAGTATAAGTAAAACAAGGCTAACAATACCAATATATGCGATGCTATAGCCGAACACTTGGTTTTCATTATGTTGTAGATGGATGCCACAGCTCTCACAGGTAAAAGAGAGGGTATCTTGGTTGAGTGTTGGTACTGAGGTTTTATGCTGACAGCAAGGACAAGTTTTTTTCATTTTATTACCTTTAATAGACTGACAACGCCAGATATGCGAACTACATCCCTGTCTATATCAGTAGTGTCATATTACTGAAGGTAGAAGTACCGTTTGACTGCGTAATGTAATAACTTTGTCATGGTATAGTTAACTGATTAATATATTAATAATGATTATGTATTTATATTTCATGCTAGATATGAAGCTAAATACAAAGGAGTGTATGTGGATTCAATAACTCAAGCTGCACTAGGGGCATCTGTTGCAGCGGTTGTGGCAGGACGCCACTGTAAGCCTAAAACATTATTGATTGGTGCTGCGTTAGGGACGTTACCTGATTTAGATGTTTTTATTGATTATGGTGATCCTATTTCAGATACGGTGAAGCATCGTGGCTTTAGCCATTCACTTTTTGTGTTGTTACCGTTCTCTTTATTACTCACTACATTATGGCATCACTATCGACCTACGGTATTATCATTTGGTCGATTATGGCTCTTAGTTGCCGCATGTTTGATCACTCATCCATTACTTGATTCATTTACTACCTATGGCACGCAACTGTTTTGGCCTTTAGATAACAGCGTTGCGGTATCGAGTCTTTTTATTATCGATCCACTCTATACATTGCCTTTGCTTATCATGCTGATTGCAAGCTTGATGTGGCGAGAGAAAATGGCAAAACTCTGTAGTATTGGACTAATCGTTTCAACGATTTACTTAGCATGGTCAGTCGTTGCTTATAAGGTTATTGAGCACCGTATTGAACAAGAGTTAAAGCATACTCCGTTAGCCAATCAGCCCATGTTTATCAGCCCAACCCCGTTTAATACGGTATTGTGGCGGTTTATTATCCTTGATGATGATAAATATTATGAGGGCTTTTCATCTTTGCTCGATCCAAAAGATGATGATGGTTACCCTATACAATGGGTGCAACGAGAGCGAGGCAGGTTACCGTTAAAACAGCCCTCAGAGCATGTTGCAATGCTAACTAAGTTTGCTAGTGATTTTGTTCAGTATCAAACGATTGATGATCAATTAGTGGTGACAGATCTGCGGTTAGGATTAATCGAATATTTGCCATTTCGTTTTATCGTTGCCAAGCAGTCACCGCAGCAAGGTTGGCAATTAATAGCACCGATAAAAATGGAGGAGCGAAAAGTGCAACCCAAACACCTTTCTGCATTATGGTTACGGCTATTAGGCAGCCAAGATGTGAATGCCGATCTATGCCAGATCAATGAATGCCCCAGTAACACTGTTATAAAAACGTAACTATAACGTTTCTTTCACTGTTTTCTTATGTGTTTATGTAGTAATGCTAATCGGCTTTTTTCGCTGTGCGAGTTACAGAGCGTATTCTACGTAGCAATCCAAAGCGTGTGACTATCGTAGGTCTATTAGTCTCTTACGTGATGACATTCATGCTAGGTATTGGTTACGCAGTGTACTCATTATGCCAATCATTGGTGATGTTGCCTTGAAAGATGGCATTCGTCCTGAGCGACCTTGGTCGGTACGTTATTACTGTCACTGCATAGCTTGCGTCGAGGTAAAGAAATCGCTGATGATCCTGAGTATCAACGTCGTTTAAACGATCCTGTTTGGCGCGATCAAATTCTTCATACGACTTCAACATCATTAAATGAAGAGTTACCTAAAACTGCAATGCATGCGGTGATACTTTTAATTTTAGTGTTAATCATGATTGTCATTGTCGCGATGGTGTCGGAAATTCGTACTATTGGTGTTGTATCAGCTTGCTGTATTGGTTATGCCATTGCACAAGTGCTTATTTAATAAGAGGTTATGATATTTTAAAGGTATCCGATGGGTCCCTTTTTTTATTAAAGATTGCCTTAAAATATTACCGCTGAATTATAGATTCCCATAAAGCATGATTAATTTGTAAATTGAATAATTAATGTTGAGCTGATAATTAAGTGTTTCAAATTGTACGATCTAATTCTTATGTTTTGTATTTAACTTTTTGTATTTAAATGTTTTTATTGTTTATTAGTTATTTTTCGATTGTTTGTTTGAATTTATTGTTCTTGATTGCTTTTTTATTATCAGCATAATGCGCGCCGTTTAACTTGGATTTACGAATTTATTCATATCGGAGATGAAAATGGCTGCTGATAATAATTACAGTTTAGGGCCTGTACCCCTTACTGCTCGAAAGGGTGTCGCTTCACTGACAATGGTCATGTTAGGTCTCACTTTTTTCTCCGCCAGTATGTGGACAGGTGGTTCACTTGGTACTGGACTTTCATTTGACGACTTCTTCCTTGCTGTTCTCATCGGCAATCTTATCCTCGGTATTTACACTTCTTTTCTTGGCTATATCGGTGCTTCCACCGGACTCTCTACTCATCTTCTTGCTCGTTTTTCTTTTGGTACTAAAGGCTCATGGCTACCGTCTGCATTGCTTGGCGGTACACAAGTTGGCTGGTTCGGTGTGGGGGTTGCAATGTTTGCGATCCCTGTTCATAAAGCCACTGGCATTGATACCAATGTATTAATTGTCGTATCCGGTATATTGATGACGGTTACTGTGTACTTTGGTATGTCGGCATTAATGATCCTATCAGCCATTGCTGTACCTGCAATTGCAGTGTTAGGTAGTTATTCTGTAGCTGGGGCTGTTGAAAGTATTGGTGGTGTTGATCAATTAAAGATGATGAAGCCTGTCGATCCTATCGATTTTCCGGTTGCACTGGCGATGGTTGTTGGCTCGTTTGTGAGTGCGGGAACGTTAACCGCAGATTTTGTTCGCTTTGGTAAGAAGCCTAAATCAGCAGTACTCGTGACCATGGTTGCTTTCTTCTTAGGTAATTCTCTGATGTTTATCTTTGGCGCAGCAGGTGCTGCAGTAACAGGGCATTCTGATATTTCTGAAGTGATGATTGCACAAGGGTTGTTGATCCCTGCCATTATCGTATTAGGTCTTAATATTTGGACGACTAATGATAATGCGCTTTATGCTTCAGGCTTAGGCTTTGCAAATATCACTGGATTGCCGAGTAAGTATTTGTCAGTCGTGAATGGTTTGATCGGCACACTTTGTGCGCTATGGCTTTATAACAATTTTGTGGGTTGGCTAACATTCCTATCCTTAGCGATTCCACCGATTGGCGGCGTGATCATTGCGGATTTCTTTATCAATCGTAAGCGCTACCAAGATTTTACTAAAGCAGAGTTTAAAACGGTTAATTGGGCTGGCATGTTAGCGATTACTGTCGGTGTTGCGGCAGGGCATTTCTTGCCAGGTATCGTACCTGTGAATGCGGTGTTAGGTGGTGCGATAAGCTACGTGCTATTAAACACAGTAATGAATAAAAAGACACATGCAGTAAAGCAAGTGGCGTAAGGGAAAATGATGACAAGTTTATTGATTAATAATGCGACGTTGCAAAATGAAACAGGCTTAAAGCAAATTCTGATTGAGAATGGTGTTTTTACACAAATTGTAGATAACCATACCATCACAGATCACCAAGGTGAGACGCTAGATGCTGCTGGTGGCTTAGTGGTAACGCCATTTTGTGAGCCACATATTCATTTAGATACCACGCAAACAGCAGGTGAGCCGAGCTGGAATATTTCAGGAACCTTATTCGAGGGCATTGAGCGTTGGGCTGAGCGTAAGCAGTTACTTTCGATTGAAGATGTAAAAACACGTGCTAAGCAGACCTTGAAGTGGCAAATCGCTAACGGTGTTCAGCATGTACGTACTCATGTGGATGTTTCCGATCCGACGTTGATTGCATTAAAAGCGATGCTTGAAGTACGTGAAGAAATGAAGCCTTGGGTGGATATTCAGATTGTCGCTTTCCCACAAGAAGGGATTTTGTCTTACCCCAACGGTAAAGAGCTACTTGAACAAGCAGTACAACTTGGTGCTGATGTTATCGGTGCTATTCCACACTTTGAATTTACTCGTGAATACGGTGTGGAATCGCTGCATTACGTGTTTGAATTAGCACGTAAATATGATCGATTGATCGATGTGCATTGTGATGAAATTGATGATGAACAGTCACGTTTTGTTGAAACAGTAGCCGCACTGGCACATAAATATAATATGGGCGAGAAAGTCACAGCAAGCCATACCACTGCAATGGGGTCTTATAATGGTGCTTACGCATCACGCTTGTTCCGCTTATTACGTATGTCAGGGATTAACTTTGTTGCTAACCCATTAGTGAATATTCACCTACAAGGGCGTTTTGATGATTATCCTAAACGTCGTGGTGTAACACGTGTTAAAGAGATGCTAGGGGCTGATATCAACGTATGCTTTGGTCATGATGATGTGTTTGATCCTTGGTATCCGCTAGGTACAGCCAACATGCTACAAGTGCTTCATATGGGTCTGCATGTATGCCAAGTGATGGGGTATGAGCAAATCAATCAATCGTTAGATTTGATCAGCAAAAACTCAGCACGCACCTTAAACATTCAAGATAATTACGGCATTGAAGTGGGTAAGCCGGGCAGTTTATTGGTTTTACCTGCAGAGAATGGTTTTGATGCGGTGCGTCGCCAAGTGCCAGTTCAATACTCAGTGCGTCACGGTAAAGTGATCGCCCAAACTCAACCTGCAGAAACGCAAATTCATTTAGATGAAACAGAACGTGTTACCTTTAAACGCTAATTAGTTTAAAAGATAGCAATAGAGAAAAGGCACGATAGAGTGCCTTTTTGATATTCAAATTATAATATTAGCTATCTGCTTGTTTTTTGCTTGGATCCTCTGGCGTGTCATAAGGCCAGTAATGATGGCCGATACGAATAAGTACTGTTGCTGCAGCTAACACAAATGCAGCTAGCGATAGCCAAATAATAACCGTGCCATCTAATTCTTTCATTCCCAGGGTGATGTAGCGAGCAATCGCCATTATTGCAATATAGATAGGATAACGAACTGGAATTTTACCATTAACAACAAATTGTTGAACCATGGCTAATATTTCCAAATAGATGAACATTAAAAGAATGTCCGTTAGTAGAATATTTCTCTCTACGATGACATGTATAAATTCATTAAACATGGCAACGACGGTAGAAAGTGTTATCCCCACCAAAAGAATGGCTTCTAAGGTATGAAATATTTTAAGAAAAGGTTTGCTAAACGCTTTTGGTAAATGGGACGGCATAATTGCTCCAAAAATAGCATTACTGGCTGATAAGCATGTGGCTATTATATGAAGCTATAGACTCTGTGATAGTAATAAATGTAAAAAATTAATTGGTTGTTGGTTATTTAGCCATTAAAAGTAAGGTTTATTACTTTTAATGGCTTATTCGCATTTACCAATCAATCCCTTTTCGCGCTTTTATTCCGCTTTCAAAGGCATGCTTAACATTACGCACTTCTGAGACAGTATCGGCAATTTCGAGTAATTGTCGGTGTGCAGCTCGTCCTGTAATGATCACCGATTGTGTTGTAGGACGCTTTTCTATAGCCTCAATTACGTCATCTAACGCAATATAATCATAGGTAATCATATAAGTCAGCTCATCGAGTAATACAACATCATAGCTATCATCAGCTAGCATTGCTTTACATTGTTGCCATGTTTCTTTTGCAGCGGCGGTATCGGCTGCTTTATTTTGGGTTTCCCATGTAAATCCAGTCGCCATGACTGCAAAGTTGACACCGTGTTGCGCTAGTAAATTACGCTCACCACAATCCCATGTGCCTTTTATAAATTGTCCGACACCACAGCGCTGACCATGACCGACGGCTCGCGCAATCATGCCAAACCCTGAAGTAGATTTTCCTTTACCATTGCCAGTGATTACCAGAACCAGTCCTTTTTCGTGTTGGGCGGCATCAATACGAGCATCGACTTGCTCTTTTAATTTTTGCTGACGCGCCTTATGGCGATCATCCTTGTTGGTTGTATCTATCATCTGAAATCCTTAAAAATGATAATGGTTCGCAAAGGTTAATAATGTCAGGTATCCGGCTATCTCTGCAAGTTGTTGTGTCGCTCCTAAACAATCACCGGTATATCCACCGAGTTGATGGTTGAACCAATAGCCACAACTTTGGCGAATCAAGATGGTTGTTATAAGACAACTTAATGCAAGAGATAGCGGTAATATTGAAAGTACTAGTATTGCTGTTGTTAGTAATATCCCAATATCGAGTAAAGATTGCTGATTGGCTAAAGGTTTAACCTTACTATCCTGATCTGCGCGAACATAAGGGTAAGAGAAGATAATACTTGCTGCAGCGACTCGGCTTATACAATGAATAACAATGAAGGCATAAACAGGGAAGTAGAGGTTTATATCAGCCAATGAGACCAGTGCAATCCATTTTAAACCTAATGCCATGACTAGTGCAGAAGCGCCATATGTACCTAGGCGAGAATCTTTCATTATGTTGAGCTTTGATTCAACCGTCCAACCACCACCAAAGCCGTCAAATACATCAGCCAGTCCATCTTCATGGAAAGCTCCCGTGATTAACAGACCTGAAATCATTGCAATACCAATCGCAATTGTAGGGGGAAAAAGCAGAATAAATAATAGGTATATTAAGCTACATATTGCTCCCACAATAAGACCAATAACACCAAAGTAGCGATTGGCATGATTTAATCGCTCAGTACTAAATGGAGTACTGGTTGGTATAGGAATACGAGTGAAAAAGGCTAATGCGACTAAAAAGAGTTGCCATTGATATCGATAGCCACTTTCCGTGAGTGATGCTTTGCTCTGTGTTTGATGATCGGTGCTCACACAGTAACTCCTGCATCATCAAAACTCGCCATATCATTGTAAAAGGCACACGCAGCGTTAATTAAAGGCAATGCTAATACAGCACCAGTCCCTTCACCTAAACGTAAGCCTAAGTTAAGTAATGGCGAGGCATTAAGATGTTGAAGCATACGATGATGTCCGGCTTCCTCTGAATGATGACAGAAAACAAGGTAATCGATAACATTAGGGTTAATTGCAACAGCCAGCAAGGCTGCTGCTGTTACAATGAAGCCATCAACCAATACAATCATTCGGTTTTCAGCCGCTTGTAGTATACCGCCTGTGATTTGTGCAACTTCAAACCCACCAACAGCGGATAACACTTTTAACGGATCGCCTGTCGCACTATAGTGATGTTTGCAGGCAAGACGAATAAGCGCTAATTTTTTTTGATATTGGCTGTCATCAATACCTGTACCATGCCCTGTGCATGCATCAGCAGGAAGATTAAGCAGCAATGCCATAATTGCGGCAGCACTACTGGTATTGCCTATCCCCATTTCCCCAAACGCAACAAGGTTGGTACCTGATTGATGCAGCGAATCAACAACGCTCGCTCCTGCGGATATTCCTTGTTGCACGGTATCAAGCGACATTGCATTCTGAGTGGTAAAATCTTGAGTGCCTTTGCCTAATGGCTGTCTGATTAAATCTGGATGGTCATTAACATCGCCTAAAATCCCGGCGTCAACAATTTTAAGCGCCATATTATTGCTATGACAAAAACAGTTCGCTGCCGCACCGCCGGCTAAAAAATTATGGACCATTTGGGTGGTGACTTCTGCGGAAGCAATACTTATTCCATGTTGTGAAATGCCATGATCTGCCGCGAAAATAAGTAGATGAGGATTATCGATGGTCAGTCTATCGCTTTGTTGTATTAATGCGAGTTGTTCAGCAAGTGGTTCTAATTGGCCTAACGCACCAATGGGCTTCGTTTTATTATCAATGCGTTTTTTAATGTGGACAGATTGAGTTTTATCTACAGGATAAATGGTAAACACAGTGCGAATCCTTTGCCGAATGTTTGAAATATTAATCACTTAATACAGTGATTGTTTCAGAAAACCTGACATAAGGGGAGCCGGAATGAGAAAAACAAACGTAAAATATGATCTACAGGTAGAAAAAAGCCCACCTTGTCAGTGGGCTTGTTAATATCTCTTAGCCGAGTACGTCAGAAGCAACTTTATAGGTTGGATCTTCAAGAACATTCACTTCAACCAACGTTCCTGCTTTTTTCAGCAGCTTACTGCACTCAGGGCTTAAGTGACGCAAATGAATGGTTTTATTACGATTAGCATAACGTTCTGCAATCGTATCTATCGCTTCGATAGCGGAATGATCGGCAACACGTGATTTAGCAAAATCAATGATCACTTCTTTTGGATCATTTTGAGCATCAAATAACTCAAGAAAATGTGATACTGAACCAAAGAAAAGTGGACCATTTACTTGGTAAACTTTTGCACCATTATCATCAATGTGGCTTGCGGCATAAATTTCTTTAGCGTGATTCCAAGCAAATACGAGTGCAGAGTAAATAACACCGACAAGTACAGCAACCGCGAGATCTGCAATTACCGTCACGCAAGTTACTAAGATAATGGTAAAGAAATCGTGCTTTGGCACTTTACGCATCATTTTGAAACTTGCCCATTCAAACGTCCCGATCACAACCATAAACATTACGCCAACAAGCGCAGCAAGTGGGATCATTTCAATAAATGATGAACCGAATAAGATGAACAGTAGAAGGCCAATGGCTGCTGTAATACCGGATAAACGACCACGACCACCTGAGTTAATATTGATCATTGATTGACCAATCATGGCACAACCACCCATCGCACCGAATACTGAACAAGTAACGTTTGCAACACCTTGACCAACACACTCACGGTTACCATGACCACGTGTATTTGTCATTTCATCAATCACAGTTAGCGTTAGTAATGATTCGATTAAACCAACCGCAGCAAGGATTAATGAGTAAGGCAAAATAATTTTTAGGGTTTCTAGGTTAAAGCCAACATCCGGTAAAGCGAATGTTGGTAAAGAGCCTGCCAGTGTTGCATTTGCGTCACCACTCATGGTACGAACAAAATCGACGACAGTGCGAGAGTCTAAACCTAAGACATGAACTAATGCTGTAACAGTTAAAATGGCAACAAGTGAAGAGGGAACTGCTTTAGTTAGTTTTGGTAAAAAATGAATGATAAACATGGTTAACGCAACCAAGCCTAACATGATGTAAAGCTGTGTGCCGTGCATCCATTCTAAGCCACCATTAAGAGCCGGAACTTTGAACTGACCTAACTGAGCTAAGAAAATTACAATCGCAAGACCGTTAACAAAACCGATCATGACAGGGTGAGGAACCATTCGAATAAATTTACCAAGACGGAACACCCCCGCTAGGATCTGAAGTAAACCTGCAAGCATGACGGCAGCAAAAAGATATTGAATACCGTGCTGGGCAACAAGGCTAACCATCACAACGGCCATTGCACCTGTAGCACCAGAAATCATACCTGGGCGACCACCGAAAACGGCAGTAATTAAACCGACAATGAAGGCTGCGTATAAGCCAACCATCGGGTCAACGCCAGCAACGAATGCGAAAGCAACGGCTTCAGGAACCAGTGCAAGTGCAACGGTTAAACCTGAAAGTACGTCGTTCTTGACGGATTGATGAGTTTTTTGGGGAAAATCTAACATGTTAGTTGAGGATTCTTCTATTATTTGCTGTATTTAAAGCGCATTTTGGTTAACAGAATGCTACAGAAAGTTGTAATTAGCTTCAACTTTTGTTGGCTAATAACGGCATTTACTCCGCTTACAAGTGAAAAATTAGAGCTATATGTAATTATTAAACATAAAGTGCGCTGGTTTTGACTCATAATTAGATAATAAAAAAAGCCATGCAAGAGCATGGCTTTTTCATTGCTAAACTTAACTTTTAGTCAAAAGAGGGTTTAGTCATTGGTGCTGTAGCACTGTTTGTTGCTGTTTGGCTACCCGCTGCACGTGTATTGGTACGCTCGCGTAATGGTGCCGCTTGAACAACAGAGCCTGAAACATGCTCTTCAGGTGCTGGCGCTTTTGTCATTGCAGAAGCAGCATGGAAACCACGAGGTGAGGTTGCCATTACCGCCGTTGCTACAGCAGGTAAATCAACAACTGGAGTTACAGGTGATTTCATTTCAACTGTCTCTTCTGTTTTGATCACCGGAGCTGCGACTTCTTCGACAATAATAGGTTGCTCGATCACTTGTTCTTCAGCAGGCTCAGACTTTATTTCTACTGTTGTTTCTTCTGCTGTAAAGCGTGGGAAGACTTTACCCATCGCCATTTCAGGAATAGCAACACCAGAAAGTGTCGTTGTTTCAACTGCAACTACTTCAGATTTAGCTTCTACTACTGGTGCATTAATGATGATGTCATTTGTTTCAACTTCATCAATCACATCTGCAGCATCGACTTTCTCTTCTGTGATGTTTTTCTCAACAGGTGCTTCAACGGCTGGTTTGATACGAGACCAAACTTTGCCCATTGCCATTTCAGGAATTGCAACCCCTGAAGTAGGACGCATTGTTTTTGGTTTCTCAACGATAGAAACAACATTGACCATCTCGCTAATACTATCAGCAGCATCAATAGCTGCCTGCTCAATAGCATTTGCTTCTTCATTGGTAACAAAGTCAGATTTCTCTACGCGTGTATCACGCATACGGCGACGGCGTTGACCACTTGCACGTAAGTGACGTGGTGAGCGGCGATTACGGCGTTGAGTGCCTTCTTGCTCTTCATTATCAGCTTGCTCGTCAGTCACACCCTGAGTTTGTTCAGGTTTGTCTTGTGCTTCTTTAGCAATGCTAGTTCCCAATGCCATTAATGGTGATGGTGTTTGCTCTACAGCAGTTTCAACAGCTTCAACTTTTTCGACAGCATCAACGGTTGCATTTTGTTGTTCAACTGATTTTTCAACATTATCTGTGATACGTACTTTTTTACGAAGTTGACGACGCTGGCGGCGTTGTTTCACTTTTACCGCTTTTTCTTCGCTATCACGTTGTGCATCAACAGGCTGTTCAGTTGTTGCTTTTGCTGTTTGCTCGTCTTGTTGTTGACGTTGCTGTTTTTGCGCTTGAATTTCTTCTTTACGAGACTGACGCTTCTGCTCTTTCACTTCATCGTTATTACGGTTTTGGCGAGGAGCTTTGGCAGCCTTATCGTTTTGCTGTTGACGGTTTTTGTCATTACGGTCATTGCGGCGACGATTTTGGCGTTGCTCGTTATTACGTTCTTGACGCTCGTCATTGTTCTCAACATCGTTGTTATCACGACTGTTGTCACGGTTATTACGACGGTTGTTATCACGACTGTTGTCACGGTTATTACGACGGTTGTCAGAACGATCGTTGCGACGATTATTGTTGCGACGATTATTTTGATTGTTGTTTTGTTCTGTTTTTGCTTCAACAGGTTTCTCTTGTTGCTGTTCAGGGCTACCAGAGAAGAATGACGCTAATACAGAGAAGAAGCGGCTCAACAGACCAGGTTTATTGGCTGATGCAGTGGCAGGCTTAGCCGTTACTTTTGGTGTCGGCTTAGTGGCAGGCGTTGCAACAGGTGCTGGTTGTTTTGGTGCAGTGAACCCTTGAAGTATTGGCTCTTCACGCTTTTTGATGACGCGCTCAGGTTGTGGTGCTTCAATGGCTTCTGCTTCTTTTAACGCTTCTAACGTTTTCGGAATATGGTAAGAAAGGGTGTCTTGCTCTTCACCTTCACGAATACGCAGAACTTCAAAGTGCGGCGTTTCCATATCAGAGTTAGGAACGATAACAACACGTACACCATGATACTTTTCAATGTGTTGAACTGATCGACGCTTCTCGTTTAAAAGGTACGAGGCAACAGGTACAGGTACAATAGCAAGTACTTGTGAGCTGTTATCTTTAAGCGCTTCTTCTTCAATCAGTCGTAAGATTGATAGTGATAGTGATTCATTGTCACGTACAACACCAGTACCTGAACAACGAGGACAAACATGGTGGCTTGCTTCTGCAAGAGAAGGGCTTAAACGTTGACGAGACATTTCAAGTAGACCAAAACGTGAGATTCGACCGATTTGAACTCGTGCGCGATCCATACGAACAGCTTCACGTAAACGGTTTTCAACTTCACGTTGGTGGCGAACAGGTGTCATATCAATAAAATCGATAACAACCAGACCACCTAAGTCACGTAGACGTAATTGACGCGCAATTTCATCAGCAGCTTCTAAGTTTGTCTGTAATGCTGTTTCTTCAATATCGCCGCCCTTCGTTGCGCGAGCAGAGTTGATATCGATAGACGTTAATGCTTCTGTTGGATCAATAACAACAGAGCCACCTGAAGGTAAACGAACTTCGCGCTGGAACGCAGAGTCAATTTGGCTTTCAATTTGGTAGTGGCTAAATAGTGGAACTTCCCCCTCGTAACGCTTCACGCGAGACAAGAAATCAGGACGAATTAATTTAATATGATCACGTGCGCGGTCAAAAATTTTCGGGCTATCGATAAGAATTTCACCGATGTCACGACGTAAATAATCGCGGATTGCACGAACAATCACATTACTTTCTTGGTGAATAAGAAACGGAGCTGATTGTGAATCGGCTGCTTCTTTTACTGCATTCCAGTGGTTTAGTAGAACGTTTAAATCCCACTCAAGCTCTTCACCTGATTTACCCACACCAGCTGTACGTACAATCAGACCCATACCTTGGGGTAAGTCTAATGTGCTTAATGCAGCTTTAAGTTGGGTACGCTCTTCACCTTCGATACGGCGAGAAATACCGCCAGCACGAGGGTTGTTAGGCATTAAAACAAGATAACTGCCAGCTAGAGAGATAAAAGTAGTAAGGGCTGCGCCTTTGTTTCCGCGTTCTTCTTTATCAACTTGAACGATAACTTCTTGGCCTTCTTTTAGGACTTCCTTGATATTAGGACGACCTTGGTAAGAATAATTGGCAGGGAAGTAATCTTTCGCAACTTCTTTAAGAGGAAGGAAACCATGACGCTCAGCACCATAATCAACGAACGCTGCTTCCAGACTTGGTTCGATGCGTGTGATGCGGCCTTTGTAGATATTTGCTTTTTTAGATTCGTGACCAGGGCTTTCGATATCAAGATCAAATAGCTTTTGGCCATCAACTAATGCGACGCGCAACTCTTCCTTCTGAGTTGCGTTAATCAACATTCTTTTCATTATATTGTACTCATTTATTGTCGTTGTATTAGTACGCTAGTTACATCTGTTTTTTGATGGCGCCGGACTCCAAGTCTGATGTACGGTTGCAACCTCACGGTTGGAATGCAGGAGTGCTTTCTGGCCACACTTATCAGCCAACTGTATGTGAGATGGTTAGATCTAAAAAATACAGCTGGTATCACCACATTGAAGTGGTTGTATCTGTCACATCAAAAAAAAATGTAATTTGACGCACTAAAAAAAACTCCGATAACCCTAACGTCTTACGCCATTTGCTGCGTTGATTATCTGAGTTGTATAAAAAATAGCCATAAAGATGATTATATGCTCATCTTGTCAATGAAGTAGACAAAAAAACCTACCTCAGCACACAATGATAGCAGGCTCACTTTTTTGCGGCAATCTGCTTTATTTGCATGATACAATCAAACCTATGACAGAAGATAAACCTAAAGTGCAATTCATCGACATTAGCGATGACTTTGCAGGCCAGCGGATTGATAATTTTCTCCGCGCTAGGCTTAAAAACGTACCAAAAAGTATGATTTACCGCATTTTGCGTAAAGGCGAGGTGCGAGTAAACAAAAAACGTATTAAACCTGAATATAAATTGCAGGATGGTGATCTAGTACGCGTACCGCCGGTTTTTGTTCCTGAAAAAGAAGAACAAGCGCCAGTCAGTACCAAGTTGAATAAAGTCGCTGAATTAGAGCATTGCATCATCTATGAAGATGATCATATGTTAATTCTGAATAAACCATCAGGGACAGCAGTTCATGGCGGCAGTGGCTTAAAATTTGGGGCTATTGAAGCATTACGAGCGTTACGCCCTGATGCGCGATTTTTGGAACTCGTTCACCGAATTGACCGTGATACCTCGGGCATTTTGTTAGTGGCAAAGAAGCGTTCAGCTCTTCGTCAATTGCAAGAGCAATTTAGAAATAAAACGGTGCAGAAATATTACTTCGCTTTAGTAATGGGGGAATGGAAAGCGAATTGCCGAAAAGTCACTGCACCTTTGTTAAAAAATGAAGTAAACAGCATTGTACGTGTTAACCCACAAGGTAAAGCATCCGATACGCGTTTTAAAGTATTAGAGCGATTCTCACAGGCAACATTGGTACAAGCTAGCCCTGTAACGGGTCGTACGCATCAGATCCGTGTGCATTGTCAGTATGAAGGCCATCCTATTGCTTGGGATGATCGATATGGTGATCCACGTTTTGATGCTTACACTAAAAAAACAGGTTTAGGGCGTTTGTTCCTTCATGCTGCAAATATCAAATTTACGCATCCAAGTACGGATGAAGCGATGGATATTAGCGCGCCAATGGAACCGGTTTTAGAACGTTGTTTGGAAAAGCTACGTCAAATGTAACCAAAGTGAAAGGCGAGGAAATCGTCTCGCCTTTTGTTTTGCACGACTTTTTTTTCACGAATGTTAGTGAGTAAGTCTTATAAGACCGAAACGCCCTCATTAGCTAACATCTCAGTTAATGCAATTAAAGGTAATCCTACGAGCGTGTTAGGGTCACGCCCTTCAAGTTTATCAAATAGTGCAATTCCTAAACCTTCACTTTTAAAACTCCCTGCACAATACAAAGGTTGCTCTTTCCTCACGTAATTTTCAATTTGTTGTGGCGTAAGTGTTTTAAAGTGAACATGAAAAGGTTCACAAATGACTTGTGTTGATTGTGTTTTTGCATTGTAAACACATAGCCCTGTGTAAAAGGTAATGGTTTTTCCACTTGCGGCTTGTAATTGCTTACAAGCATTTTCTTCAGTATGGGGTTTGCCTAAGATTTTCCCATCAATCACACAAACTTGATCTGATCCTATAATAAGAGAATCTGGGTAAGTGCTGGCACAAGCTTTGGCTTTTAATTGTGCAAGTCGACAGACTAACTCTTGGGCAGATTCTGTGGCTAATGCCGTCTCATCAGTTTCAGGGCTTGCTGTTTCAAAAGGGATCGCTAACTTTTCGAGTAGCATTTTTCGGTAAGGGGAGGTTGATGCCAGTAATAATGGTTGTGTCATAACAATGTTCTACACATCTAGAATGAATTTTAATACAGCAATGATATAGCAAGTTTCACTATGATTGCTGCAACTTTTATTAGGATTATATTGAATTGAGATTGTTGTATTACGGTTGTTTCATTCCACAATTCGGTGTATGTTCCGCATAATTTGTTAGATCCCCAACGTGGCCAATGACGAGACTTATATTGATCAAAATATATGTGAGTTATTGACAGCGACTGCATATGATCATACGGCTATGTTAGTTGCTTTGTGCGTTATATTGGGTGTTATTTCATCGATTGTTCCGACACGATCAAGTGATTGAGTAGCAGACATTTAAACTTTTATTACTGAGATGTGGTGTCGAAGCGTTTTGTAATTTTCATCACAGCATGAGAATTGGTCAAAAGCTGTTAAATCACACACATTTCCTTTGACTCAAACAGACTATAAGGCTAATATTCGCGCCCTATGCAAAAGGTAAAATTGCCGCTAAAGGTAGATCCAGTACGTACAGCACAAAAAAGACTCGATTATGATGGCATCATCAAAGCCGATCTTTTGTCTCGCCTAGCTGAATCAACCCAGAGCGTAATAAGTGATGCAAACGTCAACTTGTCTTTTGACCTTGACCAACGTCGTATTCCTTTCATCCGCGGTATCGCAGATGTAGACGTGATGTTGACCTGCCAGCGATGTCAGGGAGAATTTCCACACCATATTCATGTGGAATTCTGTTATAGTCCGGTTCGCAACGAAGAAGCCGTAGATGAGTTACCGGAAGCCTATGAGCCGACAATCGTCGACGAAAATGGCGAGATCAACCTGATTCAACTTGTTGAAGACGAATTGATTCTGGAATTACCACAAGTCGCAATGCACGACGATGCTGATTGTAAAATTGGCTCGAAGAACATGTCTTTTGGTGAGATCCCCGTTGCTGATGAGCGTCCGAATCCGTTTGCAGTATTGAAAAATCTTAAGAGTTAAATTTAACAGGAGTAGGGTTAATGGCCGTACAAAAGAGCAAAAAATCACGTGCAGCACGTGGTATGCGTCGTTCACACGATGCCCTAACTACAGCAGCAGTTTCTGTAGATAAAGCATCTGGTGAGACTCACCTACGTCACCACGTGACAGCTGACGGTTTCTACCGTGGCCGCAAGGTTATCAACAAGTAAGGTTGAACCTTGATGGGTCTTACCGTTGCACTTGATGCAATGGGCGGGGATTTCGGTCCTCAAGTAACAGTGCCTGCCGCCGTGCAGGCACTGTTGCATTCGCCTGAGCTCAAACTTATTCTTTTTGGTGATCTAAGTGCAATCACTGCGCAGTTAACTCTCCTTAATAAGCTTAACCATCCTAGGCTAACGATCGTGCATTGCGATACCGTTATCGCTAACGAAACACGCCCATCACAAGCCCTTCGACATAGTAAAGGCTCATCTATGCGTATGGCATTAGATGCAGTTGCAGCAGGCCAAGCAGATGCATGTGTCAGTGCCGGTAATACTGGCGCCCTCATGGCATTATCACGCTTTGTGTTGAAACAACTTCCGGGGGTTGAGCGTCCTGCATTAATTTCAGCGATACCCAATCGTGGTGCAAATCCAACATGGCTCCTTGATCTTGGCGCGAATGTGTCTTGTGATGCTGATACTTTATTCCAGTTTGCAGTTATGGGCTCTGTTCTTGCTGAACAAACCTTAGGTACTACACCGCGTGTCGCATTATTAAATATTGGTGAAGAAGAGATCAAAGGTAATGATTTGGTTAAACGTTGTGCTGAAATGTTGATTCAATCTCCGGATATCAATTATGTTGGCTACGTTGAAGGTCACCAACTTTATTCAGATAAAGCCGATGTTATTGTGTGTGATGGTTTCGTTGGAAATGTGAGTTTAAAGACCAGTGAAGGGGTCGCAAACTTATTTATTGAACGGATAAAACATGCAATAGGTCGTAACCCTATTCGACGCATTATTGCTAAATGGCTGTTTAGTGAGCTCTTTGAAGGCTTGCAACAGTTGAACCCCGACCAGTATAACGGTGCAAGTCTGTTAGGATTGCGCGGTATTGTGGTGAAAAGCCATGGAAGTGCTGATACTGTCGCTTTTGCCAACGCGATAAGCGAAGCGGTTTACGAAGTTAAACGACAAATACCGAATAAAATCAGTGACCGTTTAGAAGAGGTCCTACTCGAGAGGCACTATTAGTCTTCATGAATAGCAAAATTCTAGGAACTGGCAGCTACCTGCCACAACAAGTACGCTCGAATGCGGACTTAGAAAAAATGGTAGAAACAAGCGATGAGTGGATTGTGACACGAACAGGTATTCGTGAGCGCCGTATTTCGTCTGAAGATGAAACTGTTGCCGTAATGGGCTACCAAGCCTCGTTAAAGGCAATTGAGATGGCGGGGATTGATAAAGAAGATATCGATCTGATCATTGTTGCCACCTCTAGCGCCAGTCACACATTTCCATCAGCAGCTTGCCAAGTGCAAGGTATGCTAGATATTAAAGGCTGTCCTGCATTTGATTTATCAGCGGCATGTACAGGCTTTGTTTATGCGTTAAGTGTTGCTGATCAGCATATCAAAACGGGTATGGCGAAAAATGTACTTGTTATCGGTTCTGATGCACTTTCTCATTGCTGTGATCCAGAGGATCGCTCAACCATTATTTTATTTGGTGATGCGGCGGGTGCGGTTGTGATTGGTGCGAGTGAAGAGCCTGGCATTATTTCAACGCATTTATATGCTGATGGCCATTTTGGTGGTTTATTAAGTCTCGCAGTACCAGAATATGGTAAAGATTTTGATGCTAACAAGTGGCTTTACATGGCAGGTAACGAAGTCTTTAAAGTAGCGGTAACCCAGTTATCGAACTTAGTGAAAAGTACGCTGGCTGAAAATAACATGGATAAGTCTGAGTTAGATTGGCTTGTACCTCACCAAGCAAATATGCGTATTATCTCAGCGACGGCGAAAAAATTATCAATGTCGATGGATCAAGTTGTGGTTACGCTTGATCGTCATGGTAATACGTCGGCTGCAACAGTCCCAACAGCATTAGATGAAGCGGTTCGTGATGGCCGTATTCAACGCGGTCAAACATTATTACTCGAAGCGTTTGGTGGCGGTTTTACTTGGGGCTCAGCATTAGTGAAGTTTTAATCAAGTGATTAAACATTACTGATTTGCTTTTATTTTTAGTGCATTAAAACTAATAAGCAATATATTAGTTTTAATGCATATTAATCGACTAATGATTAGTCAATAAAGAAGGATTCTCGAATGTCTAAGTTCGCGATTGTTTTCCCAGGTCAGGGCTCTCAAACCGTTGGTATGCTAGCTGAATTAGCAGAACAATTTGATGTGGTTAAAGAAACGTTCTCTGAGGCATCTGATGCGCTAGGTTACGATCTTTGGGCGTTAGTTCAAAACGGTCCAGCAGAAGATTTAAACCAAACACAACGCACTCAGCCTGCATTGTTAACAGCATCTGTTGCAATCTGGCGTGTATGGCAGCAGCAAGGTGGTGAACAACCAACGGTTCTTGCAGGTCACAGCCTAGGTGAATACTCAGCACTCGTATGTGCTGGTGTTATCGATTTTAAAGCAGCGGTTAAACTGGTTGAGCTACGCGGCCAACTTATGCAGGAAGCAGTACCGGCTGGTGTTGGTGCTATGTCTGCAATTATCGGCCTTGATAACGATGCAATTGCGAAAGCATGTGAGGAAGCGGCACAAGGTGAAGTTTGTTCTCCTGTCAACTTCAACTCACCAGGTCAAGTTGTTATTGCGGGTAATAAAGAAGCGGTAGAGCGTGCAAACGTATTATGTAAAGAAGCGGGCGCTAAACGTGCACTTCCTCTTCCTGTATCTGTGCCTTCTCACTGCGCATTGATGAAACCTGCGGCGGATAAACTTGCAGTAGCATTAGAAACTATCGCATTTAATGCACCGTCTGTACCTGTTATTAACAATGCTGACGTGGCAACAGAAACTGATCCTGCAGCAATCAAGTTTGCACTTGTTAAACAGCTATACAGCCCGGTACGTTGGACTGAATCAGTTGAGCGCATGGCTGCTGAAGGTATCGAAGAATTATTAGAAATGGGGCCTGGTAAAGTATTAACTGGTCTAACCAAGCGTATTGATCGCGCACTTAGCGGTGCTGCAGTTAATGATATTGCTTCATTAGAAGCGGCTGTGGCTAAGTAGTCATTAAGCTTTAAAGAGGATTTACAATGAGCCTGGAAGGTAAAGTTGCACTAGTTACAGGTGCAAGCCGTGGTATCGGCCGTGCAATTGCTGAAATTTTAGTAGAGCGTGGCGCAACAGTTATTGGTACTGCAACATCTGAAAGTGGTGCTGAAGCTATCAGTGCATATCTTGGTGATAAAGGTAAAGGTCTTGCTCTAAATGTGACGTCACCTGAGTCTATTGAATCAGTTTTAAAACAGATTAAAGCAGATTTTGGCGATGTTGACATTTTGGTGAACAATGCTGGTATCACTCGTGATAATCTATTGATGCGCATGAAAGATGATGAATGGCAAGATATCCTTGATACGAACCTAACATCTATCTTCCGCCTTTCTAAAGCGGTACTGCGTGCAATGATGAAAAAACGTAATGGTCGTATCATCAGTATTGGCTCTGTTGTGGGTACTATGGGTAATGCGGGTCAAACGAACTACGCAGCAGCAAAAGCTGGCCTATTAGGTTTCACAAAATCCATGGCACGCGAGGTAGCTTCTCGTGGTATTACAGTTAACGCAGTCGCTCCAGGTTTTATCGAAACAGATATGACTAAAGCGTTAAATGATGACCAACGAGCAGCAACACTTGCAAATGTACCTGCTGGTCGTTTAGGTGATCCGCGCGAAATTGCAGCAGCGGTTGCATTTTTAGCCTCAGATGATGCTGCTTACGTAACGGGCGAAACTTTGCACGTTAACGGCGGTATGTACATGATTTAATCAAAAGATTTGCAATACTTAATGACGCAAGTCAAACTGACCTAGTTTTATGATAAAATCGTGGTTTGACCAGCACTATGAGTGTTGCAACTTTTGTCGTAATGAATAAACTACAGCAAATCGCATTAGCGAATTCTTGTTAAGGAAATATATTAGTATGAGCAACATCGAAGAACGCGTAAAAAAAATCATCGTTGAGCAACTAGGCGTAGACGAAGCTGAAGTTAAAAACGAATCATCTTTCGTTGACGATCTAGGTGCAGACTCACTAGATACAGTTGAACTAGTAATGGCACTTGAAGAAGAATTCGATACAGAGATTCCAGACGAAGAAGCTGAAAAAATTACTACTGTTCAAGCTGCAATCGACTACGTAAACAGCGCACAGTAATATAAAAATGAATATATCCAGGCGGTCTTTATGACCGCCTGTTTTTTTTTAATTTCCTGTTTTATCCTCAATTCCCGGAGAAATTAATCGTGTCTAAGCGTCGTGTAGTTGTAACTGGCATGGGTATGCTTACCCCGGTTGGTAATTCTGTTGAATCTTCTTGGAAAGCTTTACAGTCAGGCACTAGTGGTATTAGTACTATCCAACATTTTGATGCAAGCGCATTTGCTACTCAATTTGCCGGCATGATCAAAGACTTCAATTGCGAAGATTACATGTCCAAGAAAGATGCACGCAAAATGGATTTATTCATTCAGTATGGCATTGCTGCTGGCGTACAAGCTTTCAAAGATTCAGGTATTGAAGTTACTGAAGAAAATGCAGCACGCATTGGCGTTGCTATCGGTTCTGGTATTGGTGGCTTAGGTCTAATTGAAGTTGGCCATCAAGCTTTAATGGAAAAAGGTCCGCGCAAAATTAGCCCGTTCTTTGTTCCTTCAACAATTGTAAATATGATCGCTGGACACATGTCTATCATGTACGGTCTACGTGGTCCAAATATCGCAATCTCTACCGCATGTACGACTGGCCTTCATAACATTGGTCATGCAGCGCGTATGATCGCTTACGGCGATGCAGATGCGATGGTTGCTGGTGGTGCAGAAAAAGCATCAACGCCATTAGGTATGGGCGGTTTCGCAGCAGCAAAAGCACTATCTACGCGTAACGACGATCCTCAAGCGGCTTCTCGTCCATGGGACCAAGATCGCGACGGTTTCGTACTAGGTGATGGTGCGGGTGTTATCGTGCTAGAAGAGTATGAACACGCAAAAGCACGTGGCGCTAAAATTTATGCTGAGCTTGTAGGCTTTGGTATGAGTGGTGACGCTTACCACATGACTTCACCAAGTGCAGATGGTTCAGGTGGCGCGCTAGCAATGGAAGCATGTATCCGTGATGCGGGTATTAATGCAGACCAAATTAGCTATATTAATGCGCATGGCACATCGACACCAGCAGGTGACGTTGCTGAAACATTAGGTATCAAGCGTGCTATGGGTAGCGCAGTTGATAACGTTATGGTTTCTTCAACAAAATCAATGACAGGTCATCTATTGGGTGCTGCAGGTTCTGTAGAATCAATCATCACTATTCTAAGCTTAGTAGATCAAGTGGTTCCACCAACAATTAACTTGGATAATCCAGGTGAAGGTTGTGATCTTGACTATGTTCCAGGTGAAGCCCGCCAAGCAAATCTAGAGTACGCATTGTGTAACTCATTTGGTTTTGGTGGTACTAACGGTTCTCTACTATTTAAGAAAATGTAGTTACATTTGCCTCTAAATAGCATCAGGAAAATCGCTTGATAACCTGATATGATTAGCAGCCCGATATCTTTGTAGGTATTGGGCTGTTTTTTATCATAAAAAGGATAATCGATGGCGTTTATTAACAGTCAGAAACAACGAGAGTTAGCAATAACGGATCGTGCTATACAATATGGAGATGGCTGTTTTTCGACAATAGGCGTTAAACAGGGAAAGCTGTTGTTATGGCGGTTTCATCTTGAACGATTACAACAAACGTTGCGCAGGTTAGCGATTAATGAACCTGATTGGGATCAAGTCTTTCTACAGGCTAAAAAACTCGCTCAATCTTTCACTGATCGTGGTGGGATAAAAATATTAATCAGCCGAGGTGGCGGCGGTAGGGGGTATAGCCCAACGGGCTGCGATGACACGACAGTTATTTTTAGTGCTTTCAATTGGCCTACCCATTATAAGCAATGGCAGAAAGATGGCATCATACTGGGGGTTTGTCAGCAGCAACTGGGTTACAGTCCAATGCTTGCGGGGATGAAGCACTTAAATCGATTAGAACAGGTACTCTTAAAACAAGAAGTCGAACATAAACAATGGTTGGATGCTGTGGTGCTCAATACCAATGATCATGTTATTGAAACAACAGCATCTAATATCTTCTGGCGTAAAGGGCGTGTTGTTTATACGCCAGAATTAATAGGATCTGGAGTTGAAGGTGTCATGCGTCGACATGTCATTACATTGCTTTCAACGTTGCCATATACGTTAGAATTAGGTGATTATTCTCTGGCAGATTTGCTTTGTGCTGATGAAGTATTTATAACCAATGCGTTAATGGAGTTAGTGCCAATAATGGCGATTGACTCTACCTATTATCAACAACAGTCACTACTCGACGTATTACAAAAGAGGCTATATACGTGTTAAAGAAGTTGATTCTTATTGTTTTCATTCTTGCTGCCCTAGCGGCAGGTGCTGCTGGTTGGGCGTATACTCAAGTGAAGAACGAGCTAAATCTGCCCGTTATTAATACTGAGCAGGTAATGATAACAGTTAAACCAGGGACATCGTTTAGAGGGTTAATCAATCAGCTTGTACAAGATAAAGTGATCAAGGCATCACAATGGACGCGCTGGGTGGGAAAGTTAGATCCCTCTTTAACGGATATTAAGGCAGGAACTTACGGTCTAGAGCCACATAAAACATTGCAAGAAGTCTTGGCATTGATTGCTTCTGGCAAGGAGTTTCAATATTCAATCACCTTGGTTGAAGGTGAGCGTTTTAGTGAATGGTTAAAAAAAATCCAAGCTGCGCCTGAATTAAAGCATATTACTGATGGCATGACAGAGCCACAAATTGCGAAAGCGATCGGCATTGATAACGTTAAAATTGAAGGTTATTTACTGCCTGATACGTATCATTACACTGCGGGTACTACCGATATTGCAGTACTGAAACGTGCTTATCTAGCGATGAATAAAGAGTTAGCCACTGCGTGGGAGCGACGTGAGAAAGATCTGCCTTTAAAAGATCCTTATCAAGTATTGATCATGGCTTCTATTATTGAAAAAGAAACCGCTGTGCCAGCAGAACGAGGTTTGGTTGCGTCTGTCTTTATGAATCGTTTGCGCAAAGGGATGCCTTTACAAACCGACCCAACCGTTATTTATGGCATGGGTGATAAATATAAAGGCAATATTAGTAAAAAAGATCTTAGAACCCCAACGCCTTATAACACCTATACCATGAAAGGTTTACCACCAACACCGATAGCAATGCCAAGTAAAGCATCAGTATTAGCAGCCGTTAATCCTGATAAGAGCAATTACTATTATTTCGTGGCCGATGGTAAAGGCGGGCACAAATTCTCTACAACTTTGGTTGAGCACAACCGTGCGGTTCGTGCATACCTGAAAACATTAAGAAAACAGTCACAATGATCGGTAAATTTATTGTCATCGAAGGTCTTGAAGGGGCCGGTAAAAGTACTGCGATTAAGCAAGTTATCGCGACCTTGGCACAGCATGGTATTCATGATCCAGCATCAACGCGAGAGCCTGGTGGTACACCTTTAGCAGAGCAAATGCGGGCACTGGTTAAAGAAGGGCATCCTGATGAGCCATTAACCGATATGGCTGAATTATTACTGCTTTATGCGGCACGTATTCAATTGGTTGATAACGTGATTAAACCTGCATTGAACCAAGGTCAGTGGGTTGTTGGCGACCGTCATGATATGTCATCCCAAGCATACCAAGGTGGCGGACGTGGTTTTGATAAAGCATTAATGGAAAATCTACGTGATACGGTATTGGGTGATTTTCGTCCTGATTTGACGATTTATATGGATATCGAGCCTGAACTGGGGTTACAACGTGCCCGTGGTCGTGGTGCGCTAGATCGTATCGAACAAATGAATGTCGATTTCTTCCATCGTGCGCGTGCGCGTTTTCTTGAATTATCAGAGAATCAACCAAACGTCATTATTATCGATGCAAGTCAGCGTTTAGAAAAAGTGACTGAAGATCTACAGTCTGCGCTGAATGCATGGTTGGAGCAGCAATAACATGTTGTATCCGTGGCAAGAATCGTTATGGCAGAATTGGCAACAGTTGTTAGAGCAAAAGCGGCTTCATCATGCCATTTTGTTGTTGGCGGTAAAAGGCAGTGGCCGTGATGTCCTCGCGCGCCAGTTAGCTAAAACCGTTTTATGTCAAAACAATGAAACAGAACCATGTGATGTTTGCCATAGCTGTAAATTATTTGAAGCTAACAGCCATCCTGATTTTCATGTTATTAAGCCTGAACAAGAAGGAAAACAAATCGGTGTTGATGCGGTTCGACAATGTAACCGCTGGGCAACGGAAACCTCTCACTTAAATGGTCAGCGTGTTATTTTAATTGAACATGCCGATGCAATGGGAGAAGCGGGCTCGAATGCGATTTTAAAAACGCTTGAAGAGCCACCGCAAGGTTGTCAGTTTATTCTAACGGCGCAAAGTTTAGATAGTTTATTACCGACTATTGTTAGTCGTTGTAATAAATGGCGTTTGCCAATACCTGCTGAGTCAAATGTAAAGCAGTGGGTTGAGCATAAATTAATGCAATCGATTAACGTTGAATCTATTCGCCTTAATAGTGGGGCGCCATTGTCAACGTTAGCGTTTGTTGAAAGTGGTATGAATATTCGTCATGCTAATTTGATCAAAGCTTTTGCCGAGTTTTTACAGCCACCAAATATTGGTATCTATGATGTTACCGCGATGTGTACTGCAGACGGTATTGTTACATTAAAATGGCTAAGCTATTTTTTAGTCGACTGTATTAAGTATCAGCAAGGTGTAAGCAATAGTTTTGTGCACAACGAATCTTTAGTGGCAGTACAACAGGTTGCTACACAGGTTTCGGGGGCTTTGTTACTTGAGCAATCAAGAAAAATTAATACGCTATACCGTAAATTAGAGCAGCATACAGGATTGAATATTGAGCTGTTAGTTGTAGAGTGGCTAACTGGTTTTATTCAAGATTAAGCGTAGTATTGAGATTTGTATTTATAGTCATATTCAGAGATAAAAGAGGAACGCCCGTGTTAGTTGATTCACATTGTCATCTCGACAAACTTGATTACGATAAGTTACATACAGGGATTGATGATGTACTTAATAAAGCCAAAGAAAGAGGTGTAGAGTACTTTCTTTCTGTTGGTGTAACGTTGGCCGCTTTTCCTAAAATGATGGAAATGATCGCCCCTTACGAAAATATTTTTGCTTCTTGTGGTATTCACCCTTTAGATGTTGAGTCTGGTTATAACTACAAACAGTTTAAGGCTTTTGCGCAACATGAAAGAGTTGTGGCTATTGGTGAAACGGGGTTAGATTACCATTACCAGCCTGATACGGCAGAGCTTCAGCAAGAGATCTTTCGCCAACAGGTTCGTGTCGCGGTTGAATTGAATAAGCCACTTATTATCCATACTCGTATGGCACGTGAAGATACAATGCGTATTCTTCGTGAAGAAGGGGCTCAAAAATGTGGCGGTGTTTTACACTGTTTCACTGAATCGCTTGAAATGGCATTAGATGCGATTGAACTTGGTTTTTATATTTCGATTTCAGGGATTGTAACATTTAATACAGCAAGCGATCTGAAAAATGTGGTGAGCCAATTGCCACTGGATCGTTTGTTAGTTGAAACGGATTCACCGTTCCTTGCGCCAATGCCATACCGAGGTAAGCAAAATCAGCCTGCGTATACACGTGAAGTTGCTCAATATATTGCGTTGCTAAAAGGTGTTTCCGTTGAAGAGGTTGAACGAGCAACCACTGAAAATTTCTTTACGCTATTTCCTTTAGCGAAGAAATAACTTTGATAGATTGGTCGTGAAAAAAGAGAAGCGCTGGCTTCTCTTT
The DNA here is from genome assembly GCF_003026095.1 of Photobacterium sp. GB-72. Taxonomy (NCBI): domain Bacteria; kingdom Pseudomonadati; phylum Pseudomonadota; class Gammaproteobacteria; order Vibrionales; family Vibrionaceae; genus Photobacterium; species Photobacterium sp. GB-72. Next base: position 292,327 of record NZ_PYNV01000002.1, read on the forward strand.
TTTTTGGTTAGAAGTGTTGGCGAGAGTAAATATATATAAATCGTCACTTTTAATTATTACAAAAGTAACAAAGGTAACTGAGTATATATTCAGCATAGAATGAAACGTAATTAATAGTACTTATATGGATATATAGAAGTAGGATATTTTATTGATTGATAAATATCACAGATCTTTTAATGATGACTATTGGTTAAAGCATTGTATCCATCCCGTTTTAAATTTGTCATTGAAACTTAATAAAAAGTGAATTTTTATCTTTACTATCAGCAATTTAATGCTTTTTCTTTAATTAATGTGATCAATGTTCTATATTTTTGATGTTATTTAAGTATATTCTGGCGAAAATGGGTAAAAACGCGCAATATTGATTATGGGGGGTAATGCTTTCAAGGAATGCTTTAATCAGTTTATTATTAGAAGATGCTAAAGATAAATTAATTAAAGCAGACAGCATTTATTATTGAATCCTAATTATACCAATTAAATTAATGAGTTATTACAGGTGTCTCTGTCGGTGTCAATGACATTCTGCAGTTATACATTTGGATATATCAAAGGGTAAAAAAATTATGTCGAATGGCAATAAGTCTTCAGCAGAGAAGATCCTTGAAGGAGTTGGTGGTGCAGGCAATATAAAATTCTTGTCTTGCTGCGCAACTCGCTTACGTTTTGAATTAAATGATAATTCTATTGTTGATAAAGCAGCATTAGATGCCATTCCTGATGTGATGGGGTGTATTCCTCAAAGCGGTGATCGCTACCAAATTGTTATCGGTGGTGGTGTTGCGACTATGCATAGCGCATTACAGCAACTGATGGAAAGTCAAACGGGTAGTGGTACAGCAAGCACGAATGAAGTGAAAGCTGATAATGCATCAAATGATGATATTAAAGCTTCTATGCGCTCTAGTGGTGTAAGAGGGAAAGTTGCTTGGGTTGATGGTTTTTTTGAATACCTTTCAGATTCGTTCCGTCCAATTTTAGGTATTTTATTAGGTGCGTCGTTAATTATTGCACTATGTGCAGTATTAGACGCCCTTCATATTGTTGACTTTAGAGGTGATAAGTCTGCAGGTTGGGTTTTTGTTGACTCAATGTGGCATACAGTATTTTACTTCTTGCCTATTATGGTTGCTTACAATGCCTCGAAAAAACTGAAGGTTGATCCTTGGTTGGGCGCTGCAATCATGGGCGCACTTATGACGCCTGATTTCCAAAAACTAACCTCACTTGCATCAACAACATCGATTAAAGATACGACCTTAGGGACTGTCTCTCATGTTGCCCATGTGTTTGGTTTACCAATGCAGCTTAATGATTATTCTGGTAACGTATTTGTACCGCTAATCATGGTTGCTGTATTAGCTGTGGTTTATCGCTTCCTGAAGAAGATTGTTCCAGATAATTTGCACATGGTATTTGTGCCGTTCTTATCTTTGATTATCATGATTCCACTTACAGCGTTCCTAATTGGCCCTCTAGGTGTTTGGATTGGTACTTACTTAGGTCTTGGTTTAGCTTGGCTTAATACACATGCACCATTTGTGTTCGCGATTCTAATTCCATTACTGTACCCATTCCTTGTACCTCTTGGTCTTCACTGGCCTCTAAATGCATTGATGCTAATGAATATTCAAACATTGGGTTATGACTTCATTCAAGGTCCTATGGGTGTTTGGAACTTTGCATGTTTCGGTGCAACAGCGGGTGTACTACTAATTTCATTACGTGAAAAAGATAAAACCATGCGTCAGACAGCTTCTGGTGCGTTAGCTGCTGGTTTATTCGGTGGTATTTCGGAGCCTTCACTATACGGTATACACTTACGATTTAAGAAAGTTTACTCACGTATGCTTCCTGGTTGTCTAGCTGGTGGTTTAACAATTGCAATTCTAGGTTCTCAATACGGTGGTATTAAAACTAAGGCGTTTGCATTTACTTCGTTACTAACCATCCCAGTATTCCACCCAATGTGGGTATATGCAGTATCAATTGCAGTGGCATTCATTGTGCCAATGCTACTTATTTTCTTCTTTGACTATCGTACTCCAGAAGAAAAAGCGGCTCATAAAGAATAAGTTTATTCTTATTCGTTGAATGCTCATAATCCCGTAATGAAAATTACGGGATTTTTTTTAACCGTTTTGAAATAATTAGGTGTTATTTCATTTAATTTAAAATTGTGATAAAGATCTGCACGTGAAATCGCTTAGCTATAAAGTGGACTGTATATCAAAAACAAGAACCTCTCAATCATCCACAACACTGGTATTTTTCTCATTTACATTACTTTTAATGAAAATAGTCGTTTAATCTCATTTTTATTTATAAATAATCATATTAGGCTATTCTAATTAAAATAGGTGTGCGAAATACTCAACCCATATTAACTTATGCTAACGATAAATAGTTTTATTTACTTAACGAATGTTACATTGGTTACATAAGTTACTTTTTAGAGATTAATCTATTGGCATTAATAGATTAATTGGTTTAAAAGTTATTTATTATCAATTGGTTATTGGCTTGTTTCTGCTTTTTAATATATTTATTTTGATGTGATCGCCATTATATATTCTGAATCTTTCATCACTATCTTTTAGTAAATATGACAATCATCAAGTTATATTAATTATCGAAATTTATACTTATGCCGAAATAACAAGGAATGAATACTAACATTATGACTACGGGGGTATGTCGTTAGTGTTTATGTTATTTCAGGTAAATATAGTACTCAGGAGCTAAATGTTCACTATCACAATCAATTACCTCGGTAATTTGAGCTTGTCTCGTGTGAGTGTGCATTACTACGCTTATTGAATTAATAAAAATAATGGTTACAAAGACAAATAAAGTCTGAATTATTTTTGATACAAGTTTAGATCCCATATCGAGGAGATAAGGTAATGAAAGCCTTCTTTAGTAAACTATCGCAAGCAGTAATGCTACCGATAGCGCTATTACCAGCTGCTGGTATTATGCTTGGTCTTGGTGGTAGCTTTACCAACCAAAGTATGATTGATGCGTACAACATTGGTATTTTGCAAGACGGAACACTTTTAAATAGTTTCTTACAGGTTATGACTGCAGCGGGCGGTATCGTTTTTGCAAACCTACCATTAATGTTCGCATTAGCGATTGCTATTGGTTTTGCGCGTGCTGAAAAAGGTGCAGCAGCACTAGCAGCAACAATTTCATACTTAGTAATGAATGTTGCAATTGCGAAAACGCTTTCTGTTGCTGGCATGGTAGATACCACTAACAACACCGTTGTGTTAATGGGTAACCATTACGCTGGTGTGTTAGCAGACGTACTAGGCATTCAAAATACGCTAAGTATGGGTGTATTTGGTGGTCTGATCGCTGGTGGTATCACTGTTATTCTGCATAACAAATACCATGACGTTAAACTGCCTGAATTTCTAGGTTTCTTCGGTGGCGCGCGTTTCGTTCCTATCGTAAGTGCATTCTCTGCATTGTTCTACGGTATTGCGCTAGTATTTATTTGGCCTTACATCGGTGCAGCATTTGGTTCTATCGGGGCAACACTGGGTGAAATGACTGCATCTGGTCACGGTTATATTGCCTCTTTCATCTTCGGTATTATTGAACGTGCGCTTATCCCTGTTGGTCTACACCACGTATTCTACCTTCCACTATGGCAGACAGAGATTGGCGGTACTGTAGAAATTGCAGGTCATGTTTATAAAGGGACACAAAATATCTTCTTTGGCTCTTTAGCTAACGGTGATTATTCTCAGTTCTCTTCAACTAACTTCATGACAGGTAAATTCCCATTCATGATGTTTGGTCTACCTGCTGCTGCATACGCGATGTATACATTGGCAGATAAAGAGAATAAGAAAGAGGTTGGCGGTTTATTGTTCTCTGTTGCGCTAACAGCGTTCCTAACGGGTATTACCGAGCCGATTGAATTTACATTCCTTTTCCTATCTGCGCCGCTTTACTACTTTATTCACGTACCACTAGCTGGTCTATCGTTCATGATCATGGACTTGCTAAATGTGAAAGTGGGCATGACGTTCAGTGGTGGTTTCATTGACTTTGCACTGTTTGGTATGCTTCCTGGCCTAACCGGAACTGAAAACCACTGGTACTACATCCCACTACTAGGTTTAATTTATGGTCCTGTATACTTCTTGTTATTCCGCTGGTTTATTCTGAAGTTTGATATCAAGACACCGGGTCGTAAAGGGAGCGCTGTTGCGGTTGTACGTAAGAAAGATTACCAAGCAGCAAAAGCGAATGGTTCTGATGACAGCCAAATCGATGAAATGATCGAAGCGCTAGGCGGTAAAGATAACATCGTTGACGTTGATGCATGTATTACGCGTTTACGTATCACAGTTAAAGACGGTGAGCTTGTTAAAGATAATAAATACTGGACTGAGAACTTAGGTGCTAAAGGTTTAGTAAAAGTCGGTGGTACGGGTATCCAAGCTATCTACGGTGCACAAGCGGCTGGATTTAAAGCTCAAATCAATTCAAAACTTGGTAAGTAATTAGGCAATGAGCAGCTTTTCGTTGAAATACAGACGTGTCGGTACATTTATGATTGATATGGCTATCGTGCAGATGTTTGCAATGATCGTCAAAGATATCTTCCTTGCAGTGGTTGGTTATATTACCAATGGTGCAGGAGTATCGTTATCACTTAACGATACGATGGCGCTACCAGTATTGTTACTGTTAATTATCGGCATCATGGCTTTATTTATTGGTGTCTTTATGGGGTATCACTGGTTGTGTTATCGGTTACTCGGCACTTCACTATCACGTGCTTTGTTAAGTGTGAAAGTGATATCTAGCGATGATGAGCTGCTAACAAAGCAACGTTATTTAAAGCGTGAGTTTAATAAGATTTATCTATGTATTGCCACATTAGGATTATATCCCCTCTATGCTGGTGTGCAATATCTTACGTTTACTAATCCACCTTGGCATGACAAAAAAAATCATACAACAGTGGTAGAGCGATAAATAAAAACCGCAGTGAAAACTGCGGTTTTTTTTATCACAGTTATAGTGATAAGAAGAATAAAATGAAAACGGGGACTAACAGGCTAAGAATAAAGCCACTGACAATAGCGATAGGTACACAGCGCACACCTCCTGTACTTTGAATGACGGGGAGGGTGAAATCCATAGCAGTTGCCCCAGCATAACCAATAGCTGTATTGGGATAACGATGGATAAGGAGTGGGATTAATATTAGCGCAAGTATTTCACGTAGTAGCTCGTTAAGAAAAGCGGCACCACCAAATACACTTCCTAAACCGTCGCCAATTAAAATACCCGCGAGAGAATACCAACCAAATCCCGATGCCATAGCCAAGCCATGGTTAAGTGGAATATCGAGAATAAATGCAGCGATGATCCCACCAAGAAAAGATGTGCTAATAATAACCGCAGCTATAATCATCCCTTTTTTATTGAGCACTATTTGTTTTAAGGTCATACCACTATTACGTAATTGGATGCCAATAAAAAACAGTAATAGTAATAAAATAGCTTCACTAGCTTGATCAACCCATGACAAATCGACATTGAGTAATAGACCTACGATCAACCCTGCTGCAACAACAAAAACCAATTTAACCGATTCCATCATCATTTTTGCCATCGGTAAATGATGGTGTCCATCAAACGTTTGTGTTGGCCATAAACGGTCTAAAAAAGGGAGTGCAGCAAGGTTACATACACTGATTGAGATGAAAAATGTCATGGTGTAGATAAGGATTTGGTTTAAGTTTTGGCTGAGATTATCTAGCGCAGCTAAGCTTAATCCCATTAATGTCAAAATGACCAAGACTAAGCGGCTAGTTTGAGCATTAATAAAATCGAGGTGCTTTTTATTATGAATAGGGATGAGGTAGCCAATAATAAGCGGCAAAAAGATAAGTAAAATCCCAGACAACATATTAGTCCTTAAATATATTCAGAGGGTGAGTAATTTATTTGCTAGAGGATTTGGTTCAATAACACAAAATAACCAGCAATAATGAATTCATTTATTTATATTTTTAACAGAAAGTGAATGTAACACAGCGATAAAGAAGGAGTATATAGGCAAGTGGGGGGCTTATAGATGGATGTTTCCCCTTCTTTTTAAGTAAGAAAAAAAGAAGGGGGTGGGGATTAGGTCAGAATCCACTTTCACGAACGATGTTTTTCACTCGTTGATTAAATTCGTGAGTAGGTAAATTAGTCAATTCATACATAACTTCAGCTCCTACAAGGTCAAGCTCAACATCATTTTCGTCGATAGCATCATCGTTATTCTTAAATAACAATAAATGGTGTGCCATACGGGCGATATCAAGATAACTCAACGTATCGTTATTCTCTCCATAAGGCTGTCGTTTATTAGAGGCGATTTCAAGATAATCATTATCAAATCCCCATTCTTTTAATACGATCAAACTTGTTTTCATGCAGGTTTCTTTGAAAATATATTTGGCAATATCGATATCTAGGTAATTATCGTTTTCAATATAATTAAGATATTCGTAGATTAAACTAAAGATACCAATATCAGCGAGCAAGCCTGTTAATAACGCTTTTTCTGGTTCTATTTTTAAGGGGGTGTCACTGTGCTTTATCAAGCTTTGACAAATCAGAGCCATCGTACCTGCAAATTGGCGTGAGCGAATCGCACTTTGGCTGAGCAGTTGATTACACGCGAAGTTTTCAGTTTTTACTTTTCGTAATTCGGCAACTGCTTGAGCGGTGGCGATATCACGGACCCGTAACAATCCAAGGCGAGAGACCGCAGTAAGAAGATCGTTACAGACAACATTACGGCGGTTAAATAATACCGTATTAGATGTTCGAATAATGGTAGCGGTTAAAACGGGATCATCAAGTAGTAAATCAGCCACGTCATGAATGGTGCTTTCATCATCATTACATAACTGATGTAGCTTCATTAGCACATCAGGGATTGGAGGAAGCTCCAGCTTATTTTGCTGCGCAGATTGTTTTACTAAGTTACAAAACTCAGATTCCAACGCTTTTATTTGATGATCACGGCTATGTTTTAACCAAAAAAAAGATAAATGCGACATGTAAAACTAATCTTATAAAGTAATAATCAAATTCTATCGTTTCATAGCCTTATCGAGTAGTTTATCACGTAATTTATTTGAAGTGAGTAGGTTATAAATTAATAAAGAACTGATATTAATCCCACTAATGGTTTAAATTTTTATCTTGAAGTAACTTTATTAAAAAACGAATGGCCAGATTAGGCGTTTTTTGATGAATCAGCATTTGCTTATATTTTACTTCTATTGGTAGAACTTCTAACCAGCGTTGACAGACCCACGTCATATCATCAAACAATGGTGTTGGATATAAATTTTCCATTTCTGGTTGAGAAGAATAAAGTTGCTTTAATCGTTGAGCTAAACACTGGTTACTCGTTGTCGTTTTAGAGGGAGCCCAAGTGCTAACAGGCATACATTCAGCAACCAAAAGCTTATCATCCTCAATCTTAATTTGTTCTATTTTTAGAAGATCGATACCTTCTACCGTAATACCCAATAAATCGCCTTCGAGTCGGTTGAAGTCAATAATTTTAACGTGCGTACTTAATGCAGGAACATCTTTAATTTCACTGTGCTCACGTTCGTTATCTATCATTGCCATGACAAACCCTTTTTTAGAAATAAGGGCTTCTTTCACCATACGAATATGACGAGCTTGTGCAATTTTTAGTTGCGTCCTTCCATCGGGAAGAATGTGGTTTGCATATGGGAACAATGGGATTTTTTTCATATCTCCAGAGCATACTCTTTTTGCTGTAAATACCTTAAAGATAGTCGGTGCTGATAATAATGATGATAGATATGCAATTCATTATTGATTCTTGCGTGATAAATGCTGCAAATCTAGTTTGATTACATTATTTTGCGACAAAAAATATGCGAGTAATCTCATCTTTGGCTGCTGCTTATTTAATCTACAATGCTTAAGAGCATACAATTGCTCTGTCGAATAATTAACAATCTAATCTATTGTTTGGCTAGGTTATTTGACGTGTTTGGAATAATTGATTATCACCACATTATGGAGAATTAGTTGTGACATCACCAAAGGAAGATTATTTAAATTATTTAAACAAATTCGGAGAACAAGAAAAACGATCCATGTTTGGTGGAACTGGAGTATTTATAGACGGTGCGATGTTTGCGATAGTTACACCGGCGTCTATGTATATTCGAGGTGGCGAAAAACTGGATCCTGAGTTAATAAAGTTAGGTTGTGCGAAATTTAAACATATAAAGAAAAGCAAAACGGCAACAGTTAATTATTACGAAATAAGAGATCTTTTTGAAAAAGATCCGCAGGTTTGTAATCAATTGGTCGCTAAATCGATTGAGTTTTCATGTAAAGATAAGGCATTTAAACAGTCTGGTGCGAATAAACGTTTACGTGATTTACCCAATATGCGATTAACGCTTGAAAGAATGGTGAAACGAACGGGTGTATTAGATGTATCTACTTTTTTAGAGTTGGGTGCAGTCAATGTTTATCGCAAAGTATGCGAACACCATGGAGAAGAAGTCAATCGTAATTTGTTATGGATTTTTGCTGGTGCTGTCAAAGGATGTCACTGGCAGTTATTAACTGACGAGTATAAATCAGGCTTGCTTGAGCAATACCGTAGTACAACTAATTAATTGACGTTATTCGGGGAGTAGTATTTATAGCTGAGCCCCGATCATTTTCTTGTTATGCTTGCTACTAGATTTTTAATGTGGCGGTATTATGCAACTATCTAACCTTTCTGGTTCTGTACTTTCAGGTTTACACTGTTTTCTTATCGCAGCTGAACAAATGAGCTTCACACGTGCTGCTGAAGTTCTATTTTTAACTCAAAGTGCAGTTAGCCATAAAATTAAAAACCTTGAAGAAGCATTAGGCGTCCAGCTGTTTATTCGCCAGCCCCGCAAGCTCATCCTCACAGATGAGGGATTTCGTTTAAAACAAGTGCTAGCTGCGAACTTTGGCGATATTGCACACGAAATACGTGATTTGAAAAATGTTGAGTTAAGCGGCGATATAAATATTTCTGTACCCCCAACGTTTGCTCAAACTTGGTTATTACCCCGCTTAAAATCCTTTATAGATCTTTATCCCATGCTACGTATTCATTTGCGAACCCGTAATGAACTTGTTGATTTTCAAACGGAAAGTTTTGATTGCGCGATTTATTTTGGTAAAGGGGAATATCAAGGTTTGCATTCGTGTAAATTAATGGATGAAGCGATGCAGCCCGTTTGTAGCCATGATTATGCTATTACAAATGATCTTTATGATAACCCTGAAGGTTTAATGGAATGTTTATTACTCCATGATGCTGCGCCGTGGGCTAGAGCTGGGCGGAATGATGAATGGCAGCTATGGGCAGAGCAATACGGTACGCAATTACCTGAATCGGAATGTACATTTGATCGTTCCGATTTGGCTTTACAAGCGGCTGAATGCGGGATCGGTGTTGCCATGGGGAGGCACTCATTTATTGCTGAAAGGTTAGTGGAAAAACGGCTAGTTACACCTTTTGATATGATGGCACCTTCACCTTTTAGTTATTATGTCGTGTGTCGACATAACATGCAAAATACCCCTAAAATAAAAGCTTTTAGTGATTGGTTATTCAGTGAGATTGGTTAAGATCATCTAAATATTATTTATTTAAATCAATTTCATAAATAAAAATGCCGCTAAATTTTTATATTTAGCGGCATTATTTATTAATCTAACACTTCATTTCCTGATACTTTACCTTGATCAAAATCAGACAGATTTTGCAGCGTAGTTTCAGCAATATTACCCAAAGCTTCTTCTGTTAAAAAGGCTTGGTGTCCAGTGAAAAGTACGTTGTGGCAAGATGATAAACGACGAAATACATCATCTTGAATCACATCATTCGACTTATCTTGGAAGAATAAATCTTTCTCATTTTCATATACATCGACACCCAACGCACCAATACGTTGTGATTTTAACGCTTCAATAGCATCACTTGATTTAATTAAACCACCACGACTGGTATTAATGATCATTACGCCATCTTTCATTTTGTCAAAGGCGTGTTGATTTAACATATGATAGTTTTCCTTCGACATCGGACAGTGCAGAGTAATAACATCCGATAAACGATAGATTTCATCAAGGCTAGTATAAGTTACCCCTAATTCAATCGCAGCAGGATTTGGGTATGGGTCAAAGGCAAGAATATTCATGCCAAACCCTTTTAAAATACGAATCGTTGCTAAGCCAATTTTCCCCGTACCTACAACACCAACGGTTTTACCGTGGAAGTTATAACCTGTTAGGCCATCAAGCGAAAAATTGGCATCACGCGTGCGTTGATAAGCACGATGAATATGGCGATTAAGGCTCAACATTAAGCCCAAGGTATGTTCCGCAATAGACTCGGGTGAATAAGCGGGAACACGTACAATTTGTAGCCCTAACTTTTTGGCTTCCTCTAAATCAACAAGATCGTAGCCTGCACAGCGCATCGCAATGACTTTAACCCCTTGCTTGGCTAAACACTTTAAGACTGGCGCACTAAGATCATCATTAACAAATGCACAAACAGCATCAAACCCTTCACTCATTTTCGCTGTTTGTAGATTCAGCGGGAAATCGAAGTAAGTAATATCATGGCTAAAGGATTTATTTACTTTAGAAAAAGATTCTTGGTCGTACTTTTTTGAGCTAAATAGAGCTATTTTCATAAGACTAAATTACCTTATTTATTCATTATTATATTCTGTGCTGTTAATACCATATCAAAATACTCTGGTATTGATAGGAAAAGTATCAAAAATAGACATTGCAAGGATGATCTGTTTTTTTCGTTATCAGTGAGTTCTAGTTGACGTCAACCCTTTAAAAAGTTGATGATATAGTCATATGTTTGCACTTAAATTTATTAATTAGGATTCAATATGTTGTTGAAGAACGTTGCAGCAGGAGCGGGTGCGGTTGCCGTGATCCTTTGTTGGCCATTAGCCACAGGACAAATAGGTCAAAGTTTATATATGGGGGCGATTAAAAATTATCACAGCCCTTATATGACCATTACGAATCAAAGTTTTGAACGCGGTTATCTTTCTTCTGATGCAGTTTCTCGTATTGAATTAAAAGATAGCTTAAAAGCAACATTTGAAGAAGAAGGCTTACCCACCACGTGGTTAGTTAAGCATCATATTCAAAACGGATTTTTAGGCGTTAAGTCGAGCAGTGAATTAGAAATTGATAAACAAGTCGCGCCGTTGATCAGTAGTATTTGGGGCAAAAATGTTCAACCGGTAACCTTAGTGACAGACTCCTCTTTAACGGGAAATACCGATTTTACGATGACGATTAATCCGATTAATTATAATCAGTCTGGCGCATTTGTAAAAAGCCAAGCTTTTGTGTTGACGGGGAGTGCAAATGCGGATGGTGCAGGTGATTTCAACTATACGTTACCCTCTTTAGATGTGAAAACTGATAGTGGCGAAACTATGCAAGTGAATACCTTTGCAGGTCAAGGTAGTGGTCAAATGCAGGGTAGTTTCTGGATTGGTGATCAGACATTCAATTTAGGTAAAGCAAATTTCGCATCGGCAGATAATCAGCATCATGTTGAGTTAGAAGGCATGAGTGTGATGATGAAAAATGCGTTAAGTCAGCCGAAAGATGAAAAAACACCGACAGACGAAACACAGCAAGTAACGAATACGAATAATATTTCAATTAAGAAAATTGTGACCCTTGATGGTCAGCAATATACAGATTTCAATTTTGCACTGGCATTGAAAGATCTTAACTATAAAGCGATTAGTCGTTTAGCTGTCATGGAAGAGTCTACAACAGCAGAGCAGCAACAAGCGCAGATGCAAGATGCAATGCTTGCTCTAGATTTATTAGTCGCTAAAGGTGCTACTGTTGATTTATCTGATCTCAGCATGATGACCGAGCAAGGCAAAGTGAATGCCTCTCTTTTACTTGAGCTTAAACCGGGCTTAGCACGTGCGTCAGAAAACTTAGCAGCATTACCAAGCAAATTAGTGGGTAACATTAATATCTCAATGCCAAAAGCTTTTGTGTCTAATGAACCACAGCTTGCAGCGAAAGTGCCAGAGTTACTGCAACAGAAGATTATTACAGAAGATCAAAATAGCTATAAATTAACTGTAAAAGTGGAAGGCTCACAGCTTGTCTTTGGTTCAGGCTTGAAAATCCCGCTAGCAATGCTGTCTATGCTGATGATGCATTAATCAGAAACATTGGCTTAATGTGAAAGCGTCTCTAATTTTGAGGCGCTTTTTTGTATCAATGTATTAATTATGAGTCAAATACCCTTAACCGTTGATAAAAATATAAATTCTAATTTAGTAAATTTGAAGAAATAGACTTAACTTTAATAAGGGACAGGTTTTTAGCTATCAACAATAACCATAAAGCTTGTCAGGTGAATATACTCAAAGGTAATTTGGGGGATACATGGAATCATTAAAAGTAAAAGATTATATGAACGTCCGCCCAGTGACATTCAGTGAATCAATGTCATTATCTGTAGCGCTAGACAAGTTGTTGACAGCAAAGCAAATTGGTGGGCCTGTTATCAATGAATACAAGCAGGTTATCGGTTTTTTATCTGAACAAGATATGATCCATACATTATTGAAAGTCGGTTATCACTGCCAAGACTCTCATACTGTCAAAGATTGTATGCGAGATGATGTATTAACGGTATCAAGTGATGATTCAATTATTGAGTTAGCACAAATTATGACGGGGCAAAAACCTAAGATTTATCCCGTGGTTGATAATGGGCAATTACTGGGTGTGATAACCCGTCGTGATGTACTTACCGCTATCAGTACTCAAATAGGGGATAGCTTTAAACATCCACTTTAATGCTATATATTTAAGTATTATTCGATTATGTAGAGGCGCTAATTAGCGCCTTTATTTTTTTGGTTGTAAATATGGATATTCGAGCCGTTTTATAAGGTATAGAGGTTTTAGTGAAACAGCACTCATCAACAGAAATAACAGAAAACCAACAAGCTAAATTTGTTACAGGCTCACCAATGCGTCACATTGTTGTGATGTCTGGAACGGGTGCAATCGGCTTGATGGCGCTGTTTTTGGTTGATTTATTAGATATGTTTTTCATTAGCCTGTTGGGTGAAGTGGAACTGGCAGCGGCTATTGGTTTTGCTGGTACGTTAGTCTTCTTTTCTACCTCTATATCGATAGGGACATCCATTGCAGCTGGCGCACTTGTCTCGCGTGCTTTAGGTAAAAATGATCGAGAGCAAGCCAAAAACATGGCGACGAATGTCATGTTGTTTGCTGTCTTTATTAGTATTGTAATGGTTGCAGCGATGCTGTGGAATTTGCCGCTATTACTTGATGCAATTGGTGCAAAAGGACATGTCGCAGAAGCCGCTAGCCAGTATCTGGTTATTCTACTGCCAAGCGCACCGTTAATGGCGGTATCTATGGCGGCAGGCGCTGCAATGCGTGGTGTGGGTGATGCTCGTCGTTCAATGATGGCAACGCTGATTGGTGGTGGTGTCAATGCAGTACTTGATCCATTATTTATTTTTGGCTTTTCAATGGGGATGCAAGGGGCTGCGATATCTTCAGTTATTGCGCGCCTAGCTGTGACCCTTTTCTCGTTATATGTTGTAATTTATAAACATCAATTATTAGCTAAGCCTGATTTTTCTCAGTTTAAACTGGCGATGCCAACCATTGCTAAAATTGCGTTTCCTGCCATCTTAACTAATACTGCGACGCCTATCGGTAATGCGGTCGTTACCAGTAATATCGCGCAATTTGGCGAGAGCTTTGTGGCAGGTTATGCCGTTATTGGGCGTATTATGCCAGTTTGCTTTGCTTTAATCTTTTCGTTATCAGGTGCCGTTGGCCCTATCATTGGGCAAAACTTTGGTGCGGAACGCTGGGATCGTATTCAACAAATTCTACGTGATGCAATGCTCTTTACGGCGATATATTGCGTTTTCGTGTCTATCGTTTTATGGCTAGGGCAAAACCAGCTCATTGCTATCTTTAGTTTAACGGGAGATGCCGCAGAAATTGTTGGTGTGTTCTGTACCTTCATCGCGGTGACCTTTATTTTTAATGGCGCACTCTTTGTTGCCAATGCGGCATTTAATAACCTTAATCGCCCTACATGGTCAACGGCATTGAACATGGGGAAAGCAACAATAGGTACGATCCCGTTTGTACTTATTGGCGGACACCTTGCAGGTGCGAGCGGGGTGTTAATCGGTCAAGCGGTTGGCTCTGTTGTCTTTGGTTTACTGGGTTTTTACTTGGTATTAAAACAAGTGAAGAAAATGGGTTTAGCGCATGAACATCAAGACGTGGCCGATAATGAAATATTAACGCCATCTGTGCCAGTGACACCGTTCTGCTCATCTCGTACATATATGGGAACCGAAGGGGTACTGGAAGAAGCACTGAATAGTGAGCACCTCGATGATGATGTAAAAGCTGATAAAAACAAATAATAAATACGTCCTGCATCACATCATTTGAGTATCTGTGATTCAGGGCATAGTTTACGCATTGTCTTGTTTGATTGGGGCTATAATACGTCGCATTTAGCCGTTGAATTTTCTGTAAGAAAACTTTAATTTTATCGCTTTATTGATCTAACGCTGTGAAATTAACCGATTAGCATTACAAAATAACCTTACATCTAATCAGGGTGTTATATCGAGATGTTCAATCTTTATCTCGCAAAGTTACAAAGAATAGCATCTTGATTAAGACACTCAACTTCATCTTTTATATTCGGAATAAAAAAGGTGATGGCGTAGTTATTGTTAAGGGAATAATGCTATATGCGTCAAAGTCTTCGTTACATCATACCGATTTTACTGCCTTTAATTATTTTATTATTACCGGCTTCTGCGTTTCCCATTGAAGGGTTAACTGTGATTCAGCAACGGGTTATTGCTATCTTTCTATTAGCAGCACTGTGTTGGGTGCTCGAACCTATCCCCATTTATGCTACCTCTGTTGTGATCATTGTTTTAGAGCTGTTATTGCTTTCAAATAAAGGACTATATCTGTTTCGTATTGATCATGGTCAGCCACACTTTGGTGAGTTACTGGATTACAACGCCATTATGGCTACCTTTGCTAGCCCAATCATCATGTTGTTTTTGGGGGGCTTCTTCCTTGCAATGGCGGCAACTAAATACCGTTTAGATGTAAACTTAGCGCGAGTATTACTTAAGCCGTTTGGACATCAACCTAAATATGTGATGTTTGGTTTAATGCTAATCACTGCCACTTTCTCAATGTTCATGTCAAATACCGCCACGACAGCGATGATGCTTTCTATATTAGCGCCAGTCATTGCACTTTTTGGAGCGAAAGATCCGGGTAAAATTGCGTTTGCATTATGTGTACCTGTTGCTGCCAATATTGGTGGCATTGGTACCCCAATCGGTACACCGCCGAATGCGATTGCACTTAAATATCTATCAGAAGATAACATGATCACTTTTGGTGAGTGGATGTTTTTTGGCGTGCCATTTGTTGCGGTTTTGTTGGTTTTTTCATGGTTTTTAATTAATGCAATTTATCCAGCAAAACAGGACCAAATTGAATTAACGATCCAAGGTAAGTTTCTTAAAACACCAAAAGCAATCACGGTTTACATCACTTTTGCATTAACGATAGTACTTTGGTTAATGGGATCAGTACATGGTATGAACTCGTATACTGTGGCACTTATTCCTGTCGCTATTTTCTCGTTAACCGGCATTATCAATAAAGAAGATTTGAAAAAGATTTCTTGGGATGTGCTGTGGTTAGTCTCTGGCGGTATTGCGCTGGGTTTAGCACTTGATAAAACGGGGCTGGCTCAACTGGTGGTCAATAGCATTCCGTTTGATAGCTTCTCGCCGTACTTGGTGCTGGTGGGCGCGGCGATGTTATGTTTAGTGATGGCGAATTTTATGTCTCATACCGCAACTGCGAATTTACTGATGCCTATTATGGCTGCACTGGGTATGTCCATGTCGTCATTGGTACCACTTGGTGGTGAGGTCACATTGATTCTTGTGGTGACGTTTGCTGCATCGCTAGGGATGTCGCTACCAATTAGTACGCCGCCCAACGCATTAGCTCATGCAACGGGGCATGTTGAAAGTAATCAAATGGCAAAAGTGGGGGGGATTATTGGTGTAGTCGGTGTTGTACTTAGCTTTGTTATGATTGGGTTATTGCATGTGATTGACCACATTTAAGCAATAATGCTATTGCCGATAGACAAGGACACGGTCATGGTTCAACCAAAAGCCTTAAAGCGGATTATTGATACGTATTTTCGCGATTCTGAGCGTACGATGTCTGTTACATCAGGTACGCATGTGCTGCGCCAGAATGACTATAACGACAAACTTTACTGGGTAAAAAGTGGTGAATTGTCTGGGTATCTTAAAAATAAAGAGAATGGCTTAAGTGCAAAAGTGTTTGTCGTCAAAGAAGGCATGTTCTTTGGCGTGCATAGTTTTTTTGCGCAGACATTAATGGCATCAACGACGGTGGTCGCAGAAAAAGACAGTGAAATTGCTTGGATTGATTTGCTAACCCCAGTGGAAGATCCAGAAACATATGGCTCTATGACTGAGCAGTTTATGCCTGTCATGGTTCATGAACTTGCTCGTCGACAAATGCTTACTGGTATGGAAGCGCTTGAAAAAGAAAAAGCACTGCAAAAGCTTTATGCCACTGAACAGATGACAACTCTTGGACAACTTGCGGCGGGTATTGCCCATGAACTGAATAATGCGATAGGCGTTCTCAGTAGCAAAACAGAAAATCTTCAAACCAATATTATTGATTCTATTTCAACAAGCAAACCCGAGATGCTTGAATTTATGCTCCAAGGAATTAACGTTGGGCAAACCACGGGATCGCAACAGGTACGAGAACGGGCAAAGGTGTTAATCAAGCAACATAATTTGACTCGTGAGCAAGCCAAAACATTAGCGAAAGCTATTCCGCAAGGTGATGTTCCTAAGCAATGGTTCACTCAATTAGATGAAGCATTACGCTATTGGGACTATGGGCGTGATTTACGCGATATGCGCTTAGCTGCCAAACATTCTGCCAGCATCGTCAAATCGGTAAAGCAATTAGGGGGCAGCGATCATGTGCGGCAAAACGATGTTGATATCAATGAAACCTTACACAAATCGCTAGCTTTACTACAGAGCAATCTACGCCCTGTTGAAATGGTATTGCGCCCCGCAGTCTTGCCACCGATTAATGCGAGTTCAACAGAGTTAGTGCAGGTATGGATTAATCTGATTAAAAATGCCTGTGATGCTATGGAGAATACAGCATCACCGAAAATTGAAATTGTGACTCGACATGTAAAGCAAAAAATCTTAGTCACTATTACTAATAATGGGCCGATGATTGATGAGCCGACACGACGAAAAATATTTCAACCTAATTTTACGACCAAAAAAGGGGGATTATCGTTTGGCTTAGGTTTGGGCTTATCAATTGTACAACGGATCATACAAAGTTATGACGGTACGGTCGTGGTTAAAAGTGATGAAGAACGCACCACGTTTAGGATCAAGTTACCGACACTCTAAGGGATGAGTTATGGAAAAAATAGTCGTTATCTGTGTTGATGATCAACCAGAAGTGTTAAATGCGGTATTAAAAGATCTGTCACCATTACAATCGGCTTTTATGATAGAAGAGTGTGATTCTGGTGATGAAGCCTTAGTTTTGATGGATGAGTTAGATGCTGAAGGGCATTATATTGGTGTCGTTATTTCAGATCATATCATGCCGGGTAAAAATGGCGTAGAGCTACTGACTGATGTGACCCACGATAGCCGTTTCATCAAAACTAAAAAAGTATTACTGACAGGGCAAGCAACTCATCAAGATACTATTGCCGCGATTAACCAAGCACGTATTGAAAGTTACTTTGACAAGCCGTGGGATGCAGACTCGTTGGTTAATTGCGTTAGAACATTGCTTACGGAATACATTTTCGATATGGGGTTCGATTACCAAGCCTGGGGTGAGGTGTTAGACAACACAACGGTACTACGTCGATTACGTTAGGTATGCTATGCGTAGTAGAAATTGATTGCCAAAGCCAAACGATAAAAGTTTGGCTTTTTTTATTGACCTTAGACATTACTCCAAGGTTTATATTAGTTACAGATAATCAAAGCACTCAAGGAGAATGATTATGTGTGCTCAATGTAATAATAAAAAAATGCATGTTCATGCTGCAAAACCAACGGCAGTAACCAAAGCCACAGTGACAGTTGAATCTTGTGAGTCAGCGACATGCTGTTCATCAACCCCTTCTGAGAGTGTGCAAAAACACACCGAAGGGTGTGGTGAATCTGATACCGACGGCCCTGCTTCCTGCTGCTCATCTAAAAGTGACACAGCACTTAACGCTGCAAAACTATCAGCAATAGATGCCATCTATCCAAATAAAAAACCATCAACCTTTACAGTATCTTCTATTGGTCCATCAGACACTGAAATCGCTTCTCAACACGCGCACGTAGAGTCAGAGCACCAGCATTCAGGACATGACGATTCAAGTCATTCATCTTCAGTAAAAAGTTGTTGTTCAACGTCAACCTCATCAAAAGAACAAGATCAAGCGATTGAAGCGTCTTTAGCACAATCGGCTCATGGTCAAACATTTAGCTGGAAAGTGATTGGCATGGATTGTCCAAGCTGCGCGGCTAAATTGGAAAAATCAATTTCAAGTCTTGCTGAAGTTGAAACGGCAAAAGTGATGTTTGCGACGGAAAAGCTCATCGTCAACATGCAAGCCAATCAGCAAGCTGATAACAATAAATTAAAAAAACAGATTGAAGATAAAGCACAGGCAACGGGTTTTACCTTAGTTTCTAATGCTGCTGCGGCTGAAGCGTTACCAAAAAAATCATTTATTCAAGAACACTTAGAAGTCCTTGTGATTGCGGCAATGATGATTGCCTCTTTCTTAATTGATAAAGTGTCACATTCATGGGGTTTAGCGGCATTTACTTTAACCACAATTGTTGGCTTAGTACCGATTGTGAAAAAAGCCATTAGCTTAGGTAAATCAGGTTCACCATTCTCGATTGAAACCCTAATGAGTATTGCGGCTATTGGTGCATTGTACTTAGGGGAAACCGCAGAAGCGGCAATGGTGATTTTACTGTTTTTAATTGGTGAGCAATTAGAAGGGTATGCCGCATCACGTGCACGAAGTGGTGTAAAAGCATTAATGGACTTGGTACCTGAAGATGCCAATGTTGTGCTGCCAAACGGCGAGAAGAAAAAAGTTCCAGCAAGCGAGTTAAAACCCGGTGATGTGATTGAAGT
The DNA here is from genome assembly GCF_003026095.1 of Photobacterium sp. GB-72. Taxonomy (NCBI): domain Bacteria; kingdom Pseudomonadati; phylum Pseudomonadota; class Gammaproteobacteria; order Vibrionales; family Vibrionaceae; genus Photobacterium; species Photobacterium sp. GB-72. The sequence goes on from NZ_PYNV01000002.1 coordinate 311,776, forward strand.
CGTACCCGGCGAGCGTTTACCTGCTGACGGTCAAGTTTTAGATGTGGTTGCGAGTTTTGATGAAAGCGCACTAACAGGGGAATCTGTGCCTGTTGAAAGAACACCGGGCCAGAAAGTCATGGCTGGTAGCATGGCATCAGACAAAGTGGTTCGATTAACGATTGTGTCTGCGCAAGGTGAAAATGCGATCGACCGTATTCTTCATCTCATTGAAGATGCAGAATCACGTAAAGCACCGCTCGAGCGTTTTATTGATAAATTCAGCCGCTGGTACACTCCGGCAATGATGCTACTAGCAACACTTGTTATCATTATACCGCCGCTTGTTTTTGGCCAGTCATGGGATGAGTGGATTTATAAAGGTCTAGCGTTATTACTTATTGCTTGTCCTTGTGCACTTGTTATTTCAACGCCAGCAGCGATCACTTCAGGTTTAGCGGCAGCAGCGCGTCGCGGTGCATTAATCAAAGGTGGTGCTGCACTAGAACAACTTGGTCATGTTGAAACTGTCGCGTTTGATAAAACCGGTACGCTAACGGAAGGTAAACCTGTCGTGACGGATTTAATTAGCTGGGATAACAATCCCGAACAATTATTACGTCAAGCAGCCGCTGTTGAATCCGGTTCGTTACACCCACTAGCAACGGCTGTGGTTAACCTTGCTCGAGAAAAATCATTATCTGTTGTTGAAGCAGAAAATCGTGAAGCACTAGCTGGCCGCGGTATTCAAGGTGTTACCGAAGGCGATAACTTTATGTTATGTGCTGCCGATCGCCTACCAGAGCACATTGTGCTAACGGATAACCAGCAACAGCAAGCGTTAGATCTAGAAAGCGAAGGGAAAACGCTGGTGGTTGCCGTTCGTAATCAGCAAGCGGTGGGTTTAGTTGCATGGCGTGATAATTTACGCAGTGATGCTTTAGAAGCGATCACTAAGCTGAAAAGCATTGGCGTGAACTCAGTGATGCTGACGGGTGATAACCCACGAGCAGCAGCTGCGATTGCTAAAGAAATTAATATTGATTTTCGTGCAGGGCTATTACCTGAAGATAAAGTGACAGAAGTACGCAAGTTAAGTGAGCTACATTCTGTTGCCATGGTGGGTGATGGTATTAACGATGCACCAGCAATGAAAACAGCAACAATTGGTGTGGCGATGGGCGGTGGTACAGATGTAGCATTAGAAACTGCCGATGCAGCAATTACCCATAACCGAGTTTCAGAATTGCCAGTGATGATTGAATTGTCTCGTGCGACATTGAGTAATATTCGTCAAAACATCAGCTTAGCATTAGGTTTAAAAGCGGTGTTCCTTGTTACAACCTTATTTGGTTTTACAGGGCTTTGGGTTGCAGTACTTGCAGACAGTGGCGCAACAGCGTTAGTAACACTGAATGCATTACGTTTATTACGCTTTAAACCGCAAAGCGAAAAGTAAAAACTAATCGCTCTGAGCATTAGTGATTAGTCTAAACGGCATGATACGAACAATGATGTATTGTTTATCATGCCGTTTTTTTTCGCTATAAGGCAGGTAAACAGAGTAAAGAGTACATGCGCGAGAAAACGAATTTTTGTGATTCCGGCAATAAGATATCGTTTTCGCGTGATTAATATCAGACTTTTATGTAACATATTTTTCAATTGCTTTTTATTGATGTGACCATGCTCACTAAAAGTAATTGAATCATTGGTTATTGTTACCACATGTTTTTGATAGAGCATGTTGCAGTATGTTTGACTCTTTCTATCAAAAAATTGATTAAAATAGTAATAACTCATAAGAATCACTCTGAACCTACAACAGAGCTGTTTAAATTAAAGGGTAACATTATGTCTGATAATAAAGTCTTCCACTTAGGTGTTAATAAAGCTGATCTTAATGGTGCAGAATTAGCGATTATTCCCGGTGATCCAGCACGTGTTGAGAAAATTGCAAACTTAATGGATAACCCTGAGTTTTTAGCAAGCTCTCGTGAGTACACTGTATTTCGCGCTAAATTAGACGGTAAATCAGTGGTTGTGTGTTCAACGGGTATCGGTGGTCCATCAACCTCTATTGCTGTTGAAGAATTAGCACAGTTAGGTGTAACAACTTTCCTACGTGTAGGTACTACAGGTGCAATTCAGCCTAACATTAACCCTGGCGATATGATTGTAACGACAGGCTCAGTACGTTTAGATGGTGCAAGTCTGCATTTCGCACCAATGGAGTTCCCAGCTGTTGCTGATTTTGGTGTTGCAACTGCAATGAAGCAAGCATGTGATGATGAGCATGCTGTAGTACACACGGGTGTAACAGCATCAAGTGATACGTTCTACCCAGGTCAAGAGCGTTACGACACATTCTCAGGTCGCGTAGTTCGTCGTTTCCAAGGCTCAATGAAAGAGTGGCAAGAAATGGGCGTGCTTAACTTTGAAATGGAATCAGCAACGCTATTAACCATGTGTGCAAGTTCTGGTTTACGTGCAGGTTGTGTGGCAGGTGTTATTATTAACCGTACACAAAAAGAGATCCCTGATCACGCAACGCTAAAAGAAACTGAAGCGAAATCAATTAAGATCGTGGTAGAAGCGGCACGTAAAATGCTGGCTGAATAAGATTTAAGTCTTAAATGTTTATATTAGAAAGCCGCTCTTAGGAGCGGCTTTTTATTTGTCTAAAAGGTCATGAATAAAAAGGTTTAAATAAAAAGGGTTATGACATGACCAGTAAATTATTTTTAGATTAAACGGCAAAGTCTAGAGAAATATAAACAGTATCAAGTTGCGACATATTACGCTCTTTCCAAACACTTCTTGTATCATGAACTCTGTACCCCAATTCAGTATTAAAGTTCTTATTGATTCGATAATTAATCCCTGTTTGCGCGCCTAAAATAAGATCATCTTTGCTCGATTCTGCAATTTGTATTCCTGAGCTGGCTCCAATAAAGAAACGCCAATTCTTACTATTAGTTAGCGGTATAAAGTAATCATAAGAAGCGACAAAATTGTATGCATCCTTTTGAAATTCCAGGTAGCTGTATAGTCTATGATAATCGTTAAAGTTAGCACCGATCCTTACACTTGGATTAAATTCCCAACGATTATTGATACTACTGACACCGTCATTGATACCGACACCAATAAAGGCTTGTGGCTCTGAGGCCTGGGCAGACAGACTGGCAAATAAGCCAAATAATACAGGTGCAAATTTTAATTTCATTTATCCTCCAAATTGTTTCGTGGACAATACATTATTCTCTAAAGGGATGTTGGAGGTTTCTGTAAGATAATGTTAATGCAATGAATTTCAGAACAGTATTTAGATTGTTTAACTACTTGTTATTTCAGGTAACCTTGTAGTCTGTTGTAATCGTTCGCTTTTATCGTGTTATCTGGATTGATTCGGTAGTATTAAATATTCGTTTGACCTCAATATAACTTGAGGTTTTATCCTTGCATTATATCAATCTCGTTGGTGACGAAATTACAGAAATTAAAGCAAGGAGAAAACAATGGAACAGTTTATTGATAAAGGGATGTTAGCGTTAGCCAATGTGGTGGAAGTTGACAGTACCGCATGGTTTCAAGGGCATACGGGGGCGGCATTATTGGCAGGTGATGCATTACTTAATGGCGGAGCACTCAACAATGTATCTAAAAAGAGTTTACAAGCAATGTTAGTGCAGTTTACCGATGATAATCAGCATTTAATGAATCCATTATCCAATAGCCCTGAAACAACCGATTATAGTGAAGTTGTAAATGCTATAGCACTTAACGCGCAGCAATTATGTCATTCAGGTCATGGGATCATATATGGTGCATTATTTTTAAATGCTGTCGCTAATAATAACGTTGTTGTTACTCAGCGTATGGTTTCGAATATCGCTAAGCTAATTGTTAATTGTATGGATGATAATTGGGGACGTTATTACGGTTTAGCTGATTATCGTCAATATCAGCCATCCAGTTTATTAAATAAAGGTGAGATAGATATTCAGCAACATTGTGTTATTGCTGTTGAGCGAAGTACACAAGATATTTACCATAATAATGATGAGCATTTTTTCGCTGGCGATAAACTTCATGGTATTACTCATGCCCATGCAATATCTTTACTCGATAAACTGGGCCATAAAAAATTAGCGCAACAAGCGGCACAACAATCGCTTATTCAGTTAGAGCTTAATGATCGCAAACCCGAGTCAGGACTAAAAAAGGTAATACCCCAACATTTTGACTTATCAGATCCAAATATTTGGGGACATGACTTTAATGAGCACAAAATTAAGCTGGTACACAGTTATGTGGAATTATCGGCACAGAGTCATCAACCATTAGCGAAATTAGATAATTTATGGGGGGCAGTGGTGTAGCTTCATTGCTTTTACTTACACATTCCCCAACCACAATGTATTGGCGCAAATCTTGTTCAGAGCTATGATGTAATGCTTACGGATTAAAGAAAGGGATTGATTATGTTGTGGTTTTTAATGATTACGTTACCACTGATTTTGGTGGTAGCGCATGTGGTGTTACTGGCTACTAATCTTTATTCTTCAGTAAAACCTGCCTTGATTATTCCTGCCATTATTGTGGTGTACTGTGGGTATTCCATCATCAGTGTGTCCGATCGTGATGCATTACCTGCCATTGTGTTAGCGGCATATTATTTAGCGTTAACCATGTTTACACTGCGACGTACTTACCGTTGGTATCATCAATTGAGTTGAAAATACGACGTAGTAAAGTTGTTACTGTTATGATAATTATCACTTAAATATTTTTTTCTCTATGTTAACTTGCTTGCTCTATTTTGCTTGTAAATCTAAGGATGGAAGTTGACATGATTAAAATGAAGCACTTTTTGTTATTATTGGTAACGTTCTTTATTACTGGCTGTGTAAGTCCTATTCCCTTACATGAACAAGCGCCAGATACTAACTATAACGTTACGAAGAAAGTATTAATTTCTGTCAATGACCAACGTGAGCGAGTAAAAGAAGGTAAGCCAGAAGATTTTGTTGGTGTAGCTCATGCGACTTTTGGGATTCCCGTGGATTGGCATGTATCTCAAGTTTTAGCGACTGAAGAAGGCGATAAAGAGAAAACATTAGCAGATTTTCTTGAGCATCGAATTTTACATGGCTTACAAAAACAGGGTTGGAATGTTGAAGCTGTTAAGGTTCCTTCGGGTGCAAGTGATAGTGATATCATGGTGTTATTAGCTGATAATCAAGCAGATAAACTAATGCAATTAAACATTAATGAATGGTTTTTCAGTATTAATTTAAACTGGGTGTCTGCTTTTAATTTTGATACTGATACGTTAGTTAAAATTTATGAAGTAAATGATGGGCAGATCTTAGAAAAACAAATTGCAGGGCGTGATGTAATTGAAGAAAAAAGTGATGAGTCACCACAGAATAATGTACTTCGAGCCTACCGAGAGCAATTAGTTGAAATCTTCAGTGATCCTGAAGTGAAAAGTAAATTAACGGATTAATTTGCGAGTTAGATAGTTATGAAAAAGCACTGTTATCAGTGCTTTTTCTCTATTAACTGCATGTCGAACTATTCTCATTCTTTGAAACCTGTCACTTTAGTCATTGTATCCCTGTGTTACGTTCGGTGAGCGCAAATTGTGCTGACGATAAATACAAGATGGATGTAAAGATGACTGAGAAGAACCAACAACCACTTAATGACGCTTTGTTCTCTAACTTTATTCAAGGTTACTGGCGAATGGCTGAGTGGGGAATGACGGCGCAGCAGCGATTATCATTTATCAAGCAACATGTAGCACTTGGTGTAACGTCTGTTGATCATGCGCCTGTTTATGGCGCCTCAGCGTGTGAATCTTTATTTGGTGAAGCATTACAATTACAGCCAAGTATTCGTGATGAATTAACGATTATTTCTAAATGCGGCATCGTTGGCGGTAAAGAGGTCAACGGTACGTCGCAAGTGGCGTATTACGATAGCCGAGCAAGCCATATTCTTGCTTCAGTCGAGGGGTCTTTACAGCGTTTAGGTATCGAGCAACTGGATATATTGCTGATTCACCGTCCTGATCTATTAATGGATGCTGATGAGATCAATAGCGCTTTTGAGCAACTGCATCAGACGGGAAAAGTAAAACATTTTGGGGTGTCGAATTTCTCAAAAGATGAATTTTCATTGTTGCAATCTCGGGTAGAGTTTCCACTGATCACTAATCAAATTGAAATTAATCCATTACATACTGATGCGATTGAAGACGGTACATTAGCGCAGCTACAGCAGCATAGAGTACGACCAATGGCGTGGTCTTGCTTAGCTGGGGGTGATATTTATAACAGGACTTCAGAACAGGCTCATCGAGTACGTGAAACATTAAATGTATTAAAGCAAGAGCTCAATGCTGATTCTATTGATCAGGTGATTTATGCTTGGTTAATGCGTCTGCCTACACGTCCTGCTTTGCTATTGGGCACGGGTAAAATTGAGCGAGTGAAAACGGCAGTTGCTGCCGAGCAGTTACAATTAACTCATGAACAATGGTATCGCTTGTTAGAAGCGTCTAAAGGGCATGGTGTGGCGTAACCGTGTTATAAACAGAGAATAAAAAAGACCTCAATTGAGGTCTTTTTAAATAGTAACGTTATGCTTTAGGCTGGGTTATGAGAGTGATCTTCACCACCCGCACCTTTTAGCCACTCGTACAGATGGATGCGTAAGTCACCTAACTGATCAGGGCCAATAATCGCGAGGCCTAAATCTTGTGCTCGAACTAAATCGTGATGACGCAGGGGACGGAAACTGACAAGCATCGCACGTGCTTGTAAGCCACCTAATAAGTCACGTAGTGATTCTAGTTTGTAGAGTGTATCGTCACCATCATCACGCATACCTTTCGTCTTACATTCAATGATATGCAGCTTATTATTAACGATAGTTGCAACATCCAATTCATTACGTACCTCACGCTCACCAATTTTACGGTAAACCTGCACACCTAATGAGTGATCTTGAATTGTAGGCAGTTCATTTTGAATAGCGCGAACGGTGCTATGAACAAGGTTTTCTAACCATTCCCCATTTGCAAAACGGCGAGCTTCTTCGTGTTTAAAGGTTAAAACACCGTCATGGTACGTTGCTAAACCTGTTTCTTCTAAGTCTGATAGCAATGTGCCGAGCTCTTTGTAGCCTTGCTGTTTATCACTCAGCTCAACATGAAGAACTTGTTCTTTACGGCACGTGGTCGCGAGGTAATTCAAGGTTGCGAGGCCTGGACCTAATTCAAGTGCAGAACTTGCCCAGCGTTGACCTAACTCCCAAAGCTGATCGTTAAGTGATTCAGGCATAGGATTATCAGAAAGCTCGCAACGGGCACCGAAAATAGTTAAATAGTCGGTAATTTGGATCCGGTCTTGAACCTGTTGTTGCTCACGGTCAGCTGGGAACAACCAGCACATTTCATCACTGTAAGGTTCGATAACATAAATTGGCCAGTGATAAGAGCGGAAAACTTCGTAAGCAGAAAGAAGACGGTGACGTAAACCACAACTTGCGTTAAACCAAACTTCGCAGCCTGTTGCTTTAATATCTTCTGCGAGTTGATGAATCTCGCTTCTAATCAGCGTGATATTAATGCTGTCAGGGATCACAAAAAAATCAACATCTATGTTACGTGGCGTCAAAATAGACGCTAGGCGGTCATACTGTTCTCGCTGAAGCTCAGTACCAATAAATATCATTTTTGTAGCCGGAACGGCTTCATCTAGTAAAGGGGTGATCAAACGGACAGGGTCCTGATCGATAATACCAACATGAATAATCATAATAATCCTTAATGCGCCAAATTTGTTATGGGGCATATTATGTCTGCGCATTAATTAATAAGAAGTGAATCAAAGAGTGTACGCAACACTTATTATTAAGATATATGAGGATATTTAGGGTGAAATTCAAGGTGAAAATGGTGAGGGATTTTATATTTCACTATTAGATAGACATAAATGAGAGGTGTATTTTCATTATTGATAGTTAACAGACAAATACTTTTAAAATGATGATAGCGTCACTAAAATAGGTAACGCTACTAAACAGGGGGGGAATTAGTGTGTTACAGGTGTTGGAAGTTGGGATGCTAATAGCCAAATGGCTAAAACAAAGAAGATCAAACCCATAAATTTATGCTGATTTGCACGGAATTTTTCACTTTTCAATAGTGATTTACCAAACGTGCCAACAGTGGTGACCAAGAATAAATTAAACAGTAAACCTAATACATTTAGTAACAAACCAAGCACTAACATTTGTTGGCCAGATGTTGCAGCAACGTGAGTCGAAACAAATTGAGGCAAGAATAGAACAAAGAAAATAAGTGCTTTTGGGTTAAGTAAATTAGTGAACACGGCACGACGGTATAGCGTTGCTGCCATTTTATTACTTTTAGTGAGCTCTTCCGGCGCATCGGCAGGTTGTGTTCGCATGCAGTCCCATCCCATCTTTAATAGATAAGCGCCACCAAGTAAGCGAAGAATTTGCAATGCTATAGGGTTAACGGCAATTAAGGCTGAGACACCTAAAGCTGCCAAAATAGTTAATAAAATACCCGATGTAGCATTACCTAAACTTGCAAAAATACCCACCTTGCGACCGTAACTGAGGCTTGAACTGGCAATCAGTAACATATCTGGCCCTGGAATTAATAATAAAGCGATAACAGCAGTGAGGTAGAGAGGTAATACATTTAAATCAATCATGGTTCTTTAACTAAATAGAGCAGAGAGGATGTGTATTTTACCTACTGAGTAATATTAAATCATTCATTTTGTATCTTTATTGGTTTATATCTCTGTAATGTTATTGCTTTGTAATTGTTATGTTCTGTACTTTGTAGTTTGTTTTAATGCTTTGTTTCTTGGGGCAAGGTGAAAAATACACAACATTCTTATATTTAAGACGCCCAGACGTGCCGAAATTTATACCGTTGATTAATACTTAAGGCATCCTTTTTGCTGAGGGGAAGAGGCTGTGTTTAAGATTTATGTGGATCAAGCCATTGTCGTTGAACAAGTAAAAGGGCAGGTGTTTGTTCTTATGCCGGTAGGGGAATATTTTCCTGTTAAGGTAGGTGATGATCTTGCGATAGGAACAACGTTACTTTTTACTGATCGTAGTGAAGTGTTAGTGCATGTCGATGGTACGAATATATGGCTTAATCAACATTGTAAGGCATGCCTTTCTAATAATAAATTGGTTCATTTGCCCTTACCTGAATTGGATTTAGAGCCCAGTATTGCAGCTTTACAAGCAGCAATATTATCAGGTGAAGATCCGACTAAAATTCAAAAAGCAACAGCGGCTGGTATTACAACGGCTGGTATTAAGGATATTAGTTCATCAATTACTGATGGCTTAGTTATTCTTTATGACAATGACCAATTACTTGCAACCGCGGGTTTTAACACGACATATAATCCAGAAATTAGACGACAAGACGATATCTCGCTTCCTATTTTATCGCCAGACGGTGGTGAATTTTATAATGATGTTTACTTTGTTGAAGGCGATCTGGTTCCTATTACTTATCCCGTTTCTGCTAGTGGTAGCGTTTCAGTTGAAGCTGCCACACTGCCACTTGATAGCAACACGGTAGCATTCGATAGTTTACAAATTGATAGTTTACTCGCCACGATGAATCGTGAATTATCATCTAACGATCGCCCCATTATTTTTAGTTACGATATTGAAACGAATCAAATCATTGGTCGAAGTGATAAAGGCATTAGCCGTAGCGATGAAAGCATTGTTTTAACCATTGGATTAAGTGCTGAATTATTCAATGGTCGAGATGCTAATGTGATAATGACAGTGACACAGTTTCTTCCTTTAGATCATTTTGCAGGGGAATCTAACCGTGCACCGATTGTGATTAACGGAGAACAAATCCGCCTATCGCTTCCTGTTCAAATTGCAGATACCAACGGTAATCTAACCCAAACCCCAATTAATTTTTTAGCCGTGATAGAAGATGGAAAAATTCCTGGTTTAGGCATTGATAACGGCACTGAATTTACAGAACAAGATAGTGATATTACTACGCCACAAAGTGTTACTGGTGATATTCCTGTTTTTATCGGAAGTGATGAAATTGGTGTAATGACATTCGCCGAGCAGCAACCGTCATTGATTGGACTATTAAGTAATGACGTAGCAACAAGCTTTGCAGTACTAGGGAATAAAATCACAGTAATCAGAGTTGATGATCAGTCACCGGTTTTAGCAATAGAAGTCAGTACTAATGGTCAATATCGTGTGACTCAATATCAAGCACTCAATCAAGATAACGCGCTAGATCAAACACAATTATCCTTATTATTAACGACGACGGATCGAGATGGTGATATCAGTAATGAGGGTGAATTAGTCATTAAGATTAATGATGGTGTTGATCCTGTTTTAGGCATTGATAGCGGTACTACGATCATTGAACAAGACAAAGATATTGCTACGCCCCAAACCGTTTTAGGCAGCATTCCTATCAACGTGGGAAGTGATCAAATCAAGGCGATGTTTTTTGAACCTCAACAGCCTACCCTTGATGGGTTATTGAGTAATAGTAAACCGACTGTCTATCGCATTGAAGGTAATAAAATCATCTTGCAGTTGGCAGATGCACCACAGACTGAAGTATTAACGATTGAGATTAATACGTCTGGCGAGTATAGCGTTACCCAGTATCAGGCACTAAACCAACCTGTTAAAACGAATATAGATAAACTGACTTTAGGCGTTATTGCGATTGATACCGATGGCGATAAAAGTAATGTCGGTGAATTAAATATTACCATTGTTGATGGCCCAGATCCCATTTTAGGTAAGGATATTGCTACTAGTTTTATTGAAACCATGTCACCACAAACCTTTACCGGACAAATTACGGTCGATGTGGGTAGTGATGATATTGCTAGTGCAACTTTCAACCTCGAACAAACCACACTAAACGGTCTAACCAGCAATGGACAAGCAACGAATTATAGTACTGTTGGTAACAAGTTGGAGTTGTTTGTTCCTGCGCAAGGATCATCACCAAAACAACCCGTATTAACTGTGGTATTTGAAATTGATGGTCGTTACACAATAGAACAAAGCCAACCACTAGATCAGAATTTTACGACTAATGTAAATAATCTCGCTCTTGCTGTTATGGTCACGGATGCTGATGGTGATAACAGTAACGTAGGACAACTCATTATTAATATCACTGATGGTGAAAACCCAACAGGCGCGGGCATTACAGCACAAGTAAGTTTAACTGAAGGGGATCTGTCTCCTAAAAATATCGCTGATGCCTACCCTGTTGATGCTTCAAGCTCGTTTACTATCCCTGCGGTGAATGATGATTTGGTTGCGTCAAGTTTGAATATATCATCACGTGTACAAACACAATTAATCAGTGAGTTAGAGCAACTCACGGCGACTGGATTAAACCTAAGTTTTACTCTTACAACCAGTAGCGTTGGCCTTGTTACGCTTATAGGGAAAGACAGTATTAATGCGGATGTGTTAGTTGTTACTTTCTCACCAACGCAAGACAGCCATAACGTTACTGTCACTATGGATGTCGAGCAGTTAAAGCCGTTAGATCATGATCCAACGGTGTATTCAGGGGGAGAGTACGTCTCTCTTACAAGTAACGGGATCAATATTCGCTTACCACTGGAAATGCATGATAGCGATTTTGATCCTTTAGTCGAACCTGTGAATGCCTTAGTGATATTAGAAGACGGTAAGGCCCCCGTTATCGAAAGCCAAACCAAAACATGGACGGAAGCTTTTTCAGGTACCGTGGCAGAGCCACAATTTATTTCGGGGCAATTAGAGTTTGATGTAAATAGTGATGTGATCAAACAGGTTGTCATTGGTGATATTACAACAGCTTTTGCTGGCTTAACCAGTGATAGTATCGCGCTTGATGCGAAATTTGATGATGGTAAATCCAATCAAACAACGTTATTTTTAACTGGCACGACAACCCCAGTTTTATCGCTGTCTATAGCCACTGACGGGCACTATAACATCACGCAATATTTACCGATTGATCAACCTGTCACACCTAATACCAATACGATTAGTCTGCCATTTCATGTGGTGGATTTTGATAACGATAGCAGCAATGATGCAACGTTAACTTTAGTGATTACTGATGGTCAAAATCCGACCGGTGCGAATATTACTCTTGAAACGGTTGAAGGGGATCTCGCTCTACCTATCCGTGAACCGTCAACTTCGTTATACCCGGTTGAAAGTGACAAAGCCTTATCAATCATTGCGGCAAACGACAGTTTAGTCGCAACATCATTGGTGATATTACCCGATGTATTAACGGCATTAATCACGGAGTTATCGAGTTTAACGTCATCTGACCAAGCACTAGAAATCAGCCACATCGCAGATCCTATCACTGCGGCGCAAACCATCACCGCAATAGATTCAGTTACTAAGCAAGATGTTTTTATCATCACCCTGACGCCAGCACAAATGGGGCGTGATGTTGATGTGAAAATAGCATGGCAGCAATTACTGCCGCTTGATCATCAAATTGATAGTGGTGGAACATACGTCTTACTCAATAATGATAAGCTTGCTATCGACATCCCATTGATGATGAATGACGGGGATGACGATCCGTTTTCTCAACCCGCCATCGTCACTATCCATGTTGAAGATGGTGCCGATCCGCTATTTGAAATCGATACTGGAACAACGATAACCGATCCTAAAAAAGGCGCGGTAGCAACAGTGGCAGAAGGTGAAATAGGCTTAGAACTCGGTAGTGATGAGATTAAAACACTCACTTTTGATAGTACGCAAACAGGATTAATCGGTTGGTTAAGTAATAGCGCACCTACCTACGTGGAAGTGCTCGGTAATGAGCTAAATATACGTTTATCTAGCGATGATTCAGTGGTACTGAATGTTGTTATTGAGCTTGATGGTAAATATACCGTCACTCAGCATTTACCTTTAAATCAACCCATCGTATCAAACGAAGATCGCTTAACGTTAGCCGTTACCGCGCAAGATTATGATGGTGATAAAGCGCAAGGTGAGTTGCTTATTATCGTTAAAGACGGTGTTGATCCTGTGTTAGGCACAGATACCGGCACTGATTATACCGAGATCATGACAACCCAAATAGAGCAGGGGCACATTCCTGTTGATGTCGGCAGTGATGATATTGCTAATGCTTATTTTGCTATTGAACAACCTAGCTTGGCTGGCTTAACCAGTAATGCCGAAGCAACAGACTATCGCTTTAACGGAAATGTTTTACAGCTTTATGTTCCGGCTATTGGCAGTACACCTGAGCAAAATGTATTAACCATAACCTTGGATATAAATGGAAGTTATACCGTCGAGCAAAATAGACCTTTAGATCAGAACTTTACAACCAACGTTAATAATCTCGCTCTTGACGTTTTTGTCGTCGATAAAGATGGTGACGACAGTAATATTGGCCAGCTGATTGTCGATATTAATGATGGTGAGAACCCTACTGGTCAAGGTGTCATTGCAGAACTCGATATTATCGAGGGAGATTTAAACCCACCTGTGGGTGGGCAAGGTTATCCTGTTTCATCATCAAGTAATTTTGTTGTTACTGCTGTTAATGATGCTTTGGTTGCTAGTAGTTTAAATTTAACTGATGCCGTGTTTTTTAAATTAGGGGCAGAGCTGCTCAAGCTTACGACAGGTGGAAAAGGCGTTAGATTTGATATCACTAATGCACTGAGTGGTTTAATGACTTTAGAAGTAAAAGAAGCATCAAATAGCGCTGAGGTATTTGAGTTAGTGCTCACACCGATTCAACAAGATGATGATGTCAAAGTAGAAATGACCTTAACTCAATTTCAACCTTTAGACCATGATCCTTCTCATTTTGTCAGTGGAGAATATATTTCATTAGATGACGGAAAAATGGACATTACCATTCCGATCATTATGCATGACACTGACTTTGATCAATTAGTGGATCCTGTTGAAGTAAAGTTGGTTTTTGAAGATGGTGTTATCCCTATTATTAATGAGCAATCCATAACATGGACTGAAGGGTTTGATGGTGCCATTACAGCGCCTCAAGAGGTAACGGGAAGTTTAGTCTATGGCAGTCATAGTGATGAAATAAAACAGGTTCAGTTTATCGAACCAAGTCAGGCGTTTACAGGGATAACCAGTAATGGCACAGCATTAGAAGTGGTATTTGATCCGTCCATACCGAATCAATTTGATGTTCAGTTAGCAGGAACATCAACCCAAGTGTTAAGTATCGCTATAGATCCTGATGGGCAATATACGATTCAGCAATATTTGCCGATTGATCAGCCGCTATTGCCGAATCAAAATGTGGTGAATCTTGATGTCCAATTGATGGATTTTGATGGTGATAAAAGTAATGTTGCGAATCTGCAATTAATCATCAAAGATGGGCTCGATCCTAATGGAATTAATGCTGAATTTAATGTGGTTGAAGGTGACTTAGTCCCACCGACTATTGGGCCATCAACATCGGGAAACCCTGTTACTACAAGTAATACCACAACCATTCCTGCAACTAACGATATATTACTGGCCGATAGTGTATTACTGAGTAGTGACAATATAACGGCAATCAAAACGGCGTTAGAGCAAGTCACATCACAAGGTGATAATACACTTGCTACTATTGTCCAAGATCCCACCAGTAAGATAATTTCAATTACGCTGATTAAAGATAATCTTGCCAAAGACACCATTTTTGAGCTGACTATTACACCTAGTCAAAATGGCCGAAATGTTGAATTACAATCGCAATTAGTTGAATCATTACCCATTGATCACCTTAACGGAGTACTGACAGCAGGGGTAGTGACGATGACCCAAGCTAATTTAGCGATAGGGATTCCGCTTCAGATGCATGATGCCGATGATGATCCATTATTAAGTCCTGCAATATTTACCGTGAATATTGCAGACGGTGATTTACCTAGTTTTGATATTGATGTTGGAATTGAATTTACTGAAATTGATAGCGACAGCGGAAAAATAGCAACCAACATTGGTAGTGATGAAATTATCCACATTGATTTAACAGCGCTTCAGCCAAATTTAACCCACTTAACCAGTAATGGTTACGCAACGGAATATAGCGTAGTCGGCAATACGGTTACTGTGGTAAGGCAAGATGATCCTACGCTTGAAGTATTAACTATTGAATTACTACAAAGTGGTGATTACAACGTCGTGCAATCACAGCCGTTGGATCAGTCTGACACCACCAATAAATTAGCGATTACCTTAGCTGTCACTGCAACCGATCAAGATTTAGATATAAGTCCAACCGATGGTGAAATTAATATCACTATTATTGATGGACTCGATCCTACGGGGAATTTTACCGGCATAACTGATTTAGATGTGATTGAAGGTGATATTAGTGCACCAACAGGTTCGCTTACTGGCTATCCAGTTTCTGATTCGACAACCTTTACATTAACCGCAGGTGTTGATCGTCTAGATCCCGATAAAGTTGGTTTTAGTGCTAATTATCTTACTGATTTACTCGCAGAGTTACGTGCAGAAATCACAGCATTGGGGGGACAGACACTCGATTATAATTTTGATCCTAGTACCCATGTTTTAACGGCTTCGTATAACAGCCAGACTTATTTCACACTAACCTTATCAGCCGTTAATGTCTTGAATTCTAAAGATGCTGATGTGACGGTAACGTATGAGCAATTCTTATCACTTGATCACAATAGTGGAGGAAATAGTAGTGGCTATATCAATGTTTCAGGTGCTCTCATTAGTATTGATCTCGAAGTCCAAATCCAAGATACCGATGGTGATTATTTAGAAACCCCAGTGGCCGTTACGCTGAATATCAGTGATGGGTTTGATCCGGTAATTATTAATACACAAGATATCACTGTTGAAGAAAGTGATATTCGTGCCGATGGCCCTAATCATCAAGGCTCAACACCTGATGAAGATGGTGACCGCGCAACAGGCACATTAACGATTGATGAAGGCAGTGATTTAGTTCATCAGTACCGTTTAGATACCACGCAATTTACCACTTTAAATTCTACTTTAACGAGCCAAGGACAGGCGGTTACCTTATTTGAGCATTCTGTCGGAACGTACTCAGCGTTTGCTGATTCTCGTACGATTTTTACTGTGGTATTTACGGCGGCGGGTGAATATACCGTAAACCTCTTTGGTGCAATTGATCACCCCGATCCCGGTAAAGACAGTAAAGATATTTTTTTACCCGTGATTGCGATTGATGATGATGGTGATGAAAGTACATTTTCAACCATTAAGCTAACCATTGTTGATGATATTGCCGATGGTCGAAATATCATTATTCAAGCTGATGAAGGACAAGCAAATGTCGTTGGAGAGTCGTTACTGACACAAGCATTAGAAGGTGCAGATGGTGCGACTGTAGTGAGTGTTGTTGATCTTGCAGTAGAGCAACCATTAGTGGGTAACGGTTTTACGGTTATTCCAATTCATCAAGGAGGAGATACCATTTCTCCTGGCCAGCTATTAGGCGAGTTATCGATTAAGCCTAATGGTGAGGTTTCTTTCTCGGCAGCCACTGAAATAACACAGACAGATGAGGTACTGGAATATACGTTTAACTATCGGGTCACAGATGGTGATGATGATACTGAATTACGGACGATTACATTACAAATTGATGATCAAGAAGCCAAGATCATTATCGAGCCCGATCCGATTGTCACTTATGAAGATGTAGGACGAGTAGAAGATCCTGATGAAACGATCATTGCTCCACCAAGTGGGGCGCGTGTATCACTTAAAATTGATATTGGTGATGATGATCGCGGTGAGTTTTTACAACAAGTATTGATCACGATTCCGACAGAGGTACACGGTTCATTTTATTTAAACGGTACCGCACTTGCGACCAGTGGAGATGGGTTATCTTATGTTGTGCCTGTCGGCGATTTCACCACGACAGATAATGTAGTACACGAGTTAGTGGGACTCACTTTTATTCCCGATGCTGATTTCTCTACGGCAAATGGCAATTTAGTGTTTGAAGTTAAAGCGCAAGTTGGTGTGACTAGTGGTGCTCCATTGCCTGAAGCGATCACGTCGTTTGAAATTATTGTGGAAGGGATTGCTGATATCCCAACGTGGGATGATACTCAAACGCAAGTACATTACACCATTGATGAAGATTCAACAGGTGTTGATTTGCAGCTTAAAGCCGATCTTAATGATATCGATGGCTCTGAAACATTATCTTATATTATTACGCTAGAGCCAGATGCTGGTGGCAAGATCAATGGTGAGTTGAAAGGAAATAATCTTGTTGATCTTGGTGGTGATCAATATCAAGTATCAGCGGCAGATGTGGGGAGTTTATCTGTCACACCGACAGCGAATTACAGTGGTGACATAAAACTCACGGCCGTGGCGCAAAGTAAAGAAGACGTGGTTTTTGTGACGGGCAAGCAAACCGCTGATTCTGTTGAGCGTGAAATCATTATTAATGTTGAACCTGTTGCTGATGAAACCACATTAAAAGTTACCCGAATTAGTTCTGATGAAGATGTGTTAATTAATCTAAGCGATCACGTGACGTTAACAGAAACTGTAGATAAGGACGGCTCAGAAATAGAATGTGTTCGTTTTTCTAATTTACCCGTGGGGGCACAAATACTACTCAATGGCGCTGTTGTAGTTGAAAGCCCGTCAGGCTCCGGTGTGTATGAGGTTAACTATGCAGATATTGCTAATGTTCAGCTAAAACCAACACCTGAAAACAATGTTGATTTTGAAATTACAGTGCAAGGTGTTGTGAAAGATAGCGCGAGTTTTACCAATAGCAGTAATGTCGTGGTTAACGCTAATGATGAATATGTCACGGCAACGCAACAGCTTGAAGTAAGCTTAAAAGGCGTGGCTGACGTACCGATATTTGATATCGATATTGATAGTAATGGTAATGGTGTGTTAGATGTCGGTGAGTGGGCTTATATCAACAACGATCCGACACAAGGTATTGAAACCTTAATAGATGAAGACAGTTCAGTCATTTCTGGAATCAGTATTATTAGTGGTGAAACGCCTTTAAAGCAATTAGATGATAACTCTGAAACGTTAAGTGTAGTGTTATCGGGTATTCCCGCAGGGGTCACATTAAAAGACGCTGAAGGTAATGATCAAAGTTTAGTGTTTACTGGTTATGATACTGAAGGTAAGCCTGTTTATGAGATTGAACTTTCGTCATTAAAAAATATTGAAATAATACCACCATTAAACAGCACTCAAGATATTGAACTAGAAGCTAAAATATTAGTCACTGAAAATGATGGTGATGTACATAGTTTTGATCGAAAAATTCTGATCAATATTCAGCCTGTTATTGATGCAGATAATTACACCTTAGTCAGTGATAACAATATATTAGAAGATCAAAATAATACGGTGCAATGGCGACCAACTGCAGCACAAGGATTTACTGATAGCAGCGAAACGATTACTCAGATACGTTTTGGTGGTATTCCTTCCGATTACACCTTATTGATTGATGGCATTCCTTTAACATTGGTCGCTGGAGAGATCACATTAACGGATAGTCAACGTGATGAGTTACTTGCTGGTAAACCATTACAACTTCGCGCGCCTCAAAATTCTGATCGTGATTTAACCTTTCAATCTTATTTAACGGTAGCGCAGACGGATAGTGATGGTGAAAATACTGCGATTAAAGAAATCACAGGACAGCTCGTTGTTGATATTCAAGCCGTGGTTGAACCTGATGGTATTCTTGCTGTTCGAGACTCAAGTGACGCGGTCTTAACCATGTTAACCAGTACCACAGGTGGCGTGATTGATCTATCAACAGATGCAGCATCGCTTGGACGTGTCTCCTTTACAGGAGAGAATACCCCAGTTGCTATTGATCATAGTGATGAAGTGATACGGCGTATTGTGGTGAAGTTTCCTCAATCAGTAGCAGAGCCTGGTGATTTTGTTGTGATAGGTGGTATCAGTGATGGAGCTGGGGCATGGACAATACCTGAATCGCAACTCGATAACTTGAAAATCACCGCACCAACGGGCTTTAACTCCACTATCGATATTACCATTAGCGCTGAAGTACAAGATTTAGGTGATAACGGTGAAGGTGATGTCAGTGCACTTGTGCCATTTACCACACCCATCACATTAGATTTTACCCCGAATACCAGCATGATCACTGAGCTTGCAGGGGATATTGTTTTCAATCCTGACGTGGTAACTGGCACTGAAGATAATGTCATTAATCTTGGTGACCAAATTGAAGATGATATCGTTATTGGCTCTGTTAATGGCGAACAAAATCATGACTCAGTGACGATTGTAATTAAAGCGGCGGATCTGCCTAGCGGGGTCACCATCTTAGGGACTAATTTTGACTTCATCGATGGTGAATACGTCATGATAGTACCTGTCGATGGGGCAGGAAAAGTTGATGTAAGTGGTATCTCATTAAACCCTGCAACCGACTTCGCGGGTGATTTTCAATTTGATCTTCACATTGTCAACACCGATACCACCAGTGGTAATACTAAAAATCTTATTAAGCCCGTTACAGTTCGTATAGAGCCTGTAGTTGATGTCCCACCTCATGGCGATCCGACGTTATCACTGGAAGTACTGCGCACAGAGAAACTCGGTGATGACGATCAACCGATTACCAATACAGGTAAGCCTGAAGTCATTAAAAATAATCATGCCTATGAAGATGGCTCGGTTATTTTAGGAATATCAGCGTCGTTAAAAGATATCAGTACCTCATTGACATCAGGGCTTGAAAGCCTAAAACAAGTCGAGTTAACCGTCGATGCTAGCCAAGGTTCCTTCATTCAAGCAGATGGAACGGCAGTACAAACGATCACCGTTGATAAAACGGAATTGGATAATATTCCATTTCAACCGGTAAAAGATTTTAGCGGTAATGTATCAATATCAGCGGTTGCTACCGTTGAAGATGATGTGACCTATACCTTAACGACACCAGCAACCGCGCAAGCGACAGGTACGTTTACTGCAACAGTCGATTTTGATGTGATCCCAGTCGATGACCCGGTCAAATTTACAGGTGTTGATACCACCATTAAAGGTAATGAAGATCAGGCGGGTGGTATCAGCCTTGGTAGCATCAGTTTTGATGTCGGAGATACTGATGGCTCAGAGCAAATTATTTCAGCCAAGATCACCAACGTACCTGATGGCTTTGTCTTAACAGGGCCTGTAGGTAATTTAGGGAATGGCGAGTGGAGTGTTACGTTACCTGTCGGTATGCAAACAGGCAGTCTTACTGGGGTTAATATTGTACCTGCTGAAAATTACAGTGGTACATTAGCATTGGGAGTGTTGGTCTTTACCAAAGAGGATTTATTGGATGATATTGCACAAAATACCGCAACCATAAATGTTGATATTCTACCTGTAGGCGACAAAATTGATTCTGATGTAACAACCTCTTATACAGGACAAGAAGATCAGCCTATTACACTGACACTCGATTTAGCAGTACGAGATAATACGGATAGTATTGTACCGTCACATTCAAATGCAACAGAAAATGCCCCAGAAAAATTGCATGTAGTCGTCACTGATGTGCCTGATTCCAGCCTTTTTGATGCACCAGTCGGCGGCAGTGCAGAAAAGCAACCTGATGGCTCATGGATTATTATTTCAGGTGGTACAACGTTAGATACTTTGGTGTTTCACCCCGGTGATGCGAACGGTAATTTCACCATGAACTTTGACATGCGCTCATCTGATAATGGTGTGCTTGCGACCAATAGTCTTGCTGTGATTCAAACCCTGTCATTTGATGTAGCTGCCGTTAATGATGCGCCAGTAAATACGTTGCCTGCTGGTATTAGTGCCGAAGAGGATATAGGCGTTATTATTTCGGGGATCAGTGTAAAAGATGTCGATGCAACGGAAGATAATGGCAATATGACAGTTAACTTATCGGTTAATCATGGTGCATTGAATGTATTGAGTACCACAGGGGTCACGGTTGATAACAACAATACATCGGATGTTATGTTAACGGGTAAATTAGATGACCTTAATGCAGCATTAGCGGCTGGAATCCATTATCAAAGCGATCCTAACTTTTACGGCGATGATACGTTAAGTATGTTAACCAACGATAACGGTAATTCAGGCTCGGGAGGGGCTAAAACAGACAGTACCCAAACCAGTATTACTGTTGCGCCCAAACCGGATGTACCGATTATTGAGCTTGATAGGCCGCAAACTTCCTCTATTCATACCGTACTTGGAACCATGCTGCCATTAATTGGCATTATGGCGTCGGTGGTTAACCCCGCACCTAATGAACTTTCAATTGTGGTGAGTGGCTTAAATGATGGCGATCTTGTTGATAGTAATGGCACAATCGTTGGCGATCTAATGGCAGCTGGCACCTATCGTGTGCCTGTTAGCCAATTAGATGATTTGTATCTCACTGGGTTATCAACGGGCAGCACCAGTTTAATTGTTGAAGCAGAATCGACCATCGACAGTAATAGTGTTTTATCAGCAACCTCTATTACACTTAATATCAATGTTGGTGAAGATACAACAACTGAGATTGATGCCAGCATTTCACCTAGTGGTAGCGGTGAATTGATTGTTGATGATGATCAAGACCGTACGCTTATCGGCAGTGATGATGATGATATATTTTATGCTGGTGGCGGTAATGATATTTTAACTGGTAATGCAGGGGATGATTTGTTCATCTGGGAGCTGGATAATATTGATGGCAGTATCGATGTCATCACCGACTTTGCATTAGGTGAAGATAAAATAGACTTAACGGATGTACTGGATGATAGTGCTGGTGATGGGTTAAAACTCGACGATTTATTAGCAGGTATTAGTGCTGATGCTTCAAGTGGCAAACTAGAATTGATGATCACCGCATCTAACAGCAATACGCAAACCATCACCTTAGATAATATTCAAGCTGCCGATCTTGGTTTAGCGAGCTCAGCATCAAGTACTCAATTGGTGACGGAATTGTTTAACCAATCAGGGTTTACCACAAGCTAAAAGATAATCCCGTTTTCTTATTTTAAAAAAGAAAAAGACCACTATAACGAGTGATCCTTTTTGAAATTCAATAACAAATAGACGTTTTATGCTTTATTGCTGTGAAAATGAAAACGCTTATGAAAATATTCTTTTAGGTGTTCTTCCATTTCATGTACTTTTGCATCAATCGCATCACACAAGACTTTATCGTTATTCATGGCATTAATACGATCAGTTACCATTGCTTCAATCGCTTCTTTTTGCGCATCTGTTAGTTCTACTGGGTTTGCATTTGTCATTATTTTTTATCCTAGTTATAGCTCGATAGAGCGATAGCAGAAGGGCTAAGTTGCCAAATTTTATTCATAATAGCGATATTGGTCTGGGGTTGGAATAACTGTAATCAGAAATTGCTTATCTGTACATTTCGATTAGTTGTGATTTCAATATCCTCTCAATCCATTGTGTGATTTAACTCTCACTATTGGACTTTATTGAAAGCTTGCGCGTAAAATAGCCGTCCTCACATTTAATGCGGTTATACAAGGTACAATTGTTGATGAGCAATGTTGCGAAAACTAAGAATTTTGAGTTATTGGCACCCGGTGGCGATATCGAATCTATTAAAGCTGCCATTGCTGCTGGCGCTGATGCAATTTACTGTGGTTTAGATAGCTTCAACGCTCGAAATCGAGCCACTAACCTTACCTTTGATGTATTAAGTGGCATTATTCGTTTAGCACATCAGAACAATTGTAAGATTTTTCTTACCTTAAATATCGTCGTATTAGATAGTGAAATTCCTGCGGTTATTCGCTTATTGAATAAGTTGGTGAACACCAAAGTTGATGGTGTGATTTTGCAAGATTTAGGCTTGTTCCACATCATTAAAGAATATTTTCCAACTTTAGATGTCCATGCTTCAACTCAAATCAATACCCATAACGACGGTCAAATTCTGTTTTTAAAACAGCTTCAAGCAAGCCGTGTTAACTTATCTCGTGAATTGAACATTCGTGAAATTAAGCATCTGGCTCAATTTGGACATCAACATGATGTCCTTATGGAGGTGTTTGTTCATGGTTCTTACTGTATCGGTTTCTCTGGTTTGTGTTACATCAGCTCAGTGAAAAATGGTAACTCGGGTAACCGTGGGCGTTGTAGTCAACCATGCCGTGATCAATACCAAACCACTGCCGCTGGTAAAGATTTCCCATTAAATATGAAAGATAACTCAGCTTTTTCGAATATGGTTGAGCTGGCTGATGCTGGGGTATATTCACTGAAAGTGGAAGGGCGAATTAAAAAATCACACTACGTGTATACCGTGGTCGATCAATGGCGTCAGCAAATCGATCGTTACTGTGAGCAAAAGCCGTTACTAACTGATACAACGTCACTGTTTACGGTCTTTAACCGCGATTTTTCTAACTCGTATCTCCAAGGTGATATCAATAAGAGCATGTTTATTGATAACCCTCGTGATAACTCTGTGAGTCATTTTACTCAGGTCTATCAAGCAACCACAATTGATGCAGTAAATGGCGTAAAACAGAAATTGTACGATGACAAAACAGCGATTATTAATACCGTTGAAGATGTCACGAAAGCCATGGATGTTAGCTCGCTACCCATGACCATGATTTTTAGCGGTAAAGAAGGTCAATGTTTAACGGTAATAGTGACAACGCCTGATCAAACGATAGAGTTACAATCAGAGTCAGCACTTATTGGTGCACAAAAACACGTATTAACTCATGAGTTATTAGAAAAACGTTTTCAAAGTTTGGCTAATGAAGGTGAGTATCAGATCACCCATGTTGATATTTCAGGATTAGCCGAAAATACGTCAGTTCCTTTTACGGAATTAGCACAATTAAAAGAACAAATTGGTTATCAGTTAAATGGTGAAAAAGCGTTAGTAGCGCCGATTGATACGCCAAAACCACGTAATAGTATCAATCACCGTAAACCAACAGGGATCACGCCAGAGCTGGCGATATTGATTTCTGATCCAAGTGATGTGGTATTAAATCAAGATAATAATGCCGTGCTGTATTATACCATTCCTGAAGGTTTAGCGATGGAATTGGAAAAAACGGTAGCATTATTTGAAGCACATCCTCATCTTGTGCCATGGTTCCCTGCGATCTTAATTGGTGAAAATTACCAAGCGGCAGTGGCGTTTATTGAGCGTGTGAAACCTAATTGTATTGTGACGAATAACAGTGGTATTGCGCATGTGGCTTATCAGCAGGGTATTGATTGGATTGCAGGGCCTTACTTGAACTTAACTAACTCATTTAGCCTACAGTGCATTGCTGATGAATTTAATGCGAAGGGGGCATTCGTTTCTAACGAGATCAATCGTAAGCAAATTAACCCAATGGTATGCCCTGAAAACTTTGAATTACATTACAGTATTTATCATCCATTAATGATGTTAATGAGCCGCCAGTGTTTATTCCATCAAACCGTAGGTTGTAAGAAAAAGCATTTTGATAATAAGTGTCTACGTAAGTGTGATAAGTCAGCGTCTATCTTGAGTTTAAAAGACGCCTCGTTTGTATTGGATAAACAAAGAGGCGCGCATAATGCGCTATATAGCCAGCAAAACTATATGAATTTACAGGCGGTTACAGATTTTCCTGATAAGTTTACTCGCTTTATGATCGATCTCCGTGATATTAAAACGGAAACGGAAGTAAATGCTGATAAAGCAATGTTAGTCTCTTTGTTTAATGCGTATATTCATGGTGATATCAATGCGAGAGCAACATTAGAGCAAACCATTATTGGCACTATTTCTCAGCAATATAAAAAAGGTCTGTGATTCAGATAAATAGGATATTTCATGGTAGATGTAAAAATTGTTGCTTTTGATGATGCGAATAAAGAGAGTATTCGCTTAGTACGTGAGCAGGTGTTTATTAAAGAGCAGCAAATTGATCCTGAAATTGAGTTTGATGGCTTAGATACACAAGCGGTGCATGTACTTGTGGTCGATGGTGAACAGCCATTAGGCACGGGGCGCATTCTTGCTGATGGTCATATCGGTCGTATTGCTATCATGAAGGCTGCACGTGGGCAAGGCTTAGGTGTCAAAGTCGTCCAAGCTTTAGTGAACTATGCTAAACAGCAAGGTTATCCCCGAGTAGACTTAGGCGCGCAAACCCATGCTGTCGATTTTTACCGTAAACTGGGTTTCACTCCATACGGTGATGAATTTATGGAAGCCAATATTCCTCATCAGGCAATGGAAATGCTATTTTCTTAGCCATAAATAGATATAGTGATGATCAAATAAATATAAAGGGTTGCGATTTATCGCCACCCTTTGTTTTTGTTTTTTATATTATCATTCAGCTGAATGTAAATAACTGTAAAGCAACATAGCTCTGACTTACCCTCACAAATATCCTTGTTAATATATAATTCTTTATAGGTATGTTTAGAGGTGCTGGCAATTAAGATAAGCGCCTTGCTTATATTGTTTAATTTCCAGATAAGTAGATGATAATGAAACATAAATACATTCCAGTCATAGTCTTCGCTGCTGTAAGTATTATGCTTATTGGTTGTAACCAAGAGATCCTGTCCGACTCTTCTCCTCATAAACAGCATTCATCGAAGGTCGTTCAAGTAGAGACCCAGCCCGTAACAGCTCGCACGTTGACGGAGCAGGTCATGGGCTATGGGGTAGTGAAAAGCCATAATTCGGTTGCGCTAAAAAGTTTAGAGACGAGTCAAATAACCGCTATCTACTTCAAGGCTGGGGAAGCAGTTAAGAAAGGCCAGCTATTAGTGCAGTTTGATCCTTCGTCGGCTAAAGCAAAAGTTGCACGAGATCAGGCACAACTTAACGCCACTAAACAAACATGGCTACGACAAAAAGAGTTAGTGAACAAAGGTGTCGTTGCGCGAAGTACTTATGATGACAGCGAAAGTGATTATAAACAGGCCTTAGCGCAACTAGAGCAAGATGAATCTCAACTTACAGAGTTGGCAATCAAAGCGCCATTTGATGGTGTGATCAGTCAAACTGATTTTCATGTTGGCGACGTGGTAACTGTGGGTAATACCCTTGCAACCTTATACACCCCAGATCAATTGTCGATTGAATATCAACTGCCAGCAGCACAAAAACAAGATTACCGTCTTGATCAAACAGTGACGGTTTATTCAGAGCTTACACCTTCTAAATATGCTCACGGCACGGTAAGTTACGTGTCTCCAAATATTGCAATGGGCCTTGTGACTTTAAAAGCGCAGTTACCTGACGCGAAACAGTTTTCACCAGGGCAAAACGTGAAAGTTGTTCAGCAAACACGACAATTACTTCAGCAAGTTACGATTCCCACCTCATCACTTATCACCAATATTCAAGGCGCACAGGTATTTATTGTTGTGAACAATAAAGCCAGATTACGCGATGTTAAAGTCGGTCAGTACTACGACGGTTATGTACAGATTCTGTCTGGGTTAGCGGTAGGAGATCAATTAGTGATTAATGGACAAAACTACCTACGAACTGACCAAAAAGTGGAAGTCACGTCCGCGCAACAGCCAACGACACAATCATCATTACAGTCAGTAACGGCAGGTAAAAAATGAAATTAACGGAGCTGTGTTTACGCCGTCCGGTGTTATGTACTGTATTGTGGTTGATCCCTGTATTCATTGGTCTGATTTTTTGTCAAAAGTTGCCTTGGCGCTATACCCCACAAATTAGCCAATCCAAAATTCAAGTGACCGTCCATGATAGTGCGTTAGCGGCACAAAATATGATGACTGAAGTGTTGATCCCGATTCAAAATGCTATTGCTGGTACAGAGGGAATCAGCCATTTATCAGCGACTGCACGTCAAGGGCGAGGCAATATCATTATCGATGTCGCATCGAGTGTTGATGACAGTGAAATCGATACCTTAGTCAGTGAAATTCATAATGATATTGGTAATATTGAAAACAAGTTACCTGATGATATTTCGCCGAAAGTGACCAAATCAGACGATCAGGGAATGCCTGCGATGTTGATTGGTTTAACACCTGGCCCCCATCAAGCGGAATATGAATTTCACCAGTATGGTATTGATACGCTATTACCACAGTTAGAACAATTACCTGCCGCAGGCGCGGTAAGTGTAGCGCCAAGCTCTAGTCAATCAGTGTTGATCACCCTAAATCCCGATAAAGTGTATTACTATGGTTTGACGCTGAATAATGTGATTAACAAAATCACTGACGTAAACAGCATTACAGCGATCAGCGGAAAAACATCCGGTACAGAAAGCCAGTATCAGTTGGTCTCAACTGGGGCGATTTCAAGTCTTGATGATATTAAAAAGACCATTATTGCGACTTATCAGCAGCAACCTATTCGATTAGATCAAGTGGCAGATATCACGATTGGTACACCAAGCAGCCAACGTGAAGTGAAACCGCTGGTGGATTTCTCGAAGAAAAATGCCATGCTGTTTGTGTTAAATCCTCAGTACACCGCAACGGCAAACCCACTGGTACTCTCTGAACAAGTTCACGGCTTGTTAGATTCAATGACCTTACCAAGCGGCATGCAAGCGAAAGTCTTGCTGGATAAATCGACCTTTATTATTACCGCACTAGAAGATGTGTATATTGCGATCGGTCTAGCGGTAATACTGGTTGCGGGTGTTATCTGGTTATTCCTTGGTAATTTGCGTATTGCCTTGATTCCAATTGTGACTATTCCTGTCTGTTTATCCTGTTCGTTCATCATTCTTAAATTGGCAGGTTTTAGCATTAACTCTTTGACACTCCTTGCGATGCTATTGGCGGTAGGGCTGGTGGTGGACGACGCTATCGTAGTGGTCGAAAATGTCCACCGTCAATTACGTTTCCATGATTCCGTATTTAAGGCAACAGCCATTGCTTGTCGCCAAATCGGTTTCGCTATTATTGCAACAACCTTAACCCTAGCTGCGGTTTATATACCGGTAGGTTTAGTCGATGGGATTACTGGACAATTGTTCCAGCAGTTCGCTTTTACTTTAGCGGGAACGGTGATTATTTCTGGTATTGTAGCGCTGACATTATCACCCATGATGTGCAGCAAAATGATGAATCATAAACCTGCAGGGCGTTTTGAAAATGGAGTGAATAAACAATTAGATCGCTTATCTAATGCTTATCATCGAATGTTATCAGTCACCATTGATTGGCGAAAAACGACCTTATTAGTGATGGTCGTTGTTTTGGCTAGTAGCTATTGGCCATTTACCCAAACGCCATCAGAAATGCTACCAGATGAGGATTCAGGGCAAATATTTTTATTTCAGCCCTTGGTGGGAAGTAGCGACGACACCAGTCAGCAAAAAATGATCGATAACATGAATACGCAGCTTAAGCATATTCCTGATATTGCGCATGTTGCGATTCTTGCTAGTACTGATTTTATTCGTGGTTTTGTGACCTTAAAACCGTGGCAAGAACGTGATTTATCAGCACAGAAAATCAGTGAAATGATCAATGCGCGATTAAAAGCAGGTGGCAACCGTGTTTATACCGGCGTTATTCCTGCAATTGAAACAGGTGGTGGCCGTCGTGGTAACAGTGGCGGTATCGATATCAATGTCAGTAGTAGTGTTGATGAGCAAGTGCTGGCAAAAGAGCTGACCGAAGTGACTTATAAAATCCAACAGTCACCGTTATTTTCTAATGCGCGTAGTAATCTTAAATTCGATCAGAACCAATTTAAGATTAATATTAATCGCGTATTAGCTTCACAATATGATGTGCCGCTCCGCAATATTCAGCAAATCCTCAAGTTGGCAATGAGTGGTAAGAGTTTCAGTAATGATATGAGCTATCAAGGAACCAATTATCCGCTGCATGTACAGTTGGAATCCTTGTTTACTCTGACGCCTGATTCATTAAAACAGCTGATGATTGCTAATAAGAAAGGGCAATTAGTGCCGATGTCTGCGTTGATTAGTATAGAGAATGAAGTAGGGCCACGCTCACTTGAGCAATATGACAGGGCGACCTCTGCCTCACTGGCTATTCGATTGGCTGATGGTGTCAGCATGGGCGAGGGCATTGCTGCCTTAAACCGTATGCTGCCAGATATTTTACCCACGAATGCTAATTACACCTATGTGGACGAAGCCAAACAGTACCTTGATGCAAACCAACAAATGCTGTTTGTATTTATCGCTGCATTAATCTTCATCTATATGGTATTGAGTGCGCAATTTGAGAGTGTCGTCGATGCGTTAGTGGTCATGCTATCACTCCCCATTACATTATCAGTGGCGCTATGGGCGTTGTATTTTAGTGATTTCACCTTAAATGTGTATTCACAAATAGGCTTAGTGACACTGATAGGTTTGATTTGTAAGCACGGTATATTAATCACTGAGTTTGCTAATGAATTACAAGCCGAAGGGTTAGCACCGCGAGAAGCGATCCTCAAAGCGACCAAAACCCGTTTGCGTCCAATATTAATGACTTCACTGACAATGATATTAGGCTCGTTACCATTATTGTGGGAATCAGGGCCGGGAGCTAATGCGATGGGCTCACTGGGGATCATTATTATCGCTGGTATGGCACTAGGTATTGTTGATCCATTATTTGTCGTGCCAAGTGTGTATTTGATGGTGCAAAAATTAAAGCGCAAAAAGAACATTAACGCTCACGAATCTTAACGCATCAGTGGTGCGTTAGAGATAAAGAAAAACGCAGCCAAGTTGGCTGCGTTTTGTTTTTATTATCTTGTCACCGAAAATATTTCAGCGTTTAAAGTGAATGGGTTCAATCACTCTTTTTTTGCATTCTCTTTTAAGAAATCAAGTACAAGCTTACGGTCTTTATCGTTTAGACCTGCGCGTGGGAACATACTTGTTGTAATACCTTTCCACTGCTTGTAAGTGAAGTCACTTGGGTGTGGTGCTGCGTGACATAGAGTACAGCTACCGTAGAACAGTTTCTCACCCGGTGATTGCTGTGGACCTTGCTCTGCTGCAACCGCTTTTAAGCGCTTACCTAATTGTAGTGACCAAATATCCACTTGGAATTTAGACTTAACAATTTGCGGTGGCTCATACGCTTTGTTTGGTGTTAGTACATCAGTACATTTCTTGAAGTAAGCCAAACAGGTATTAGCACTGGTTGCCTGTGCTAAACCACTACTTGTTTTACTGCTGGTTAGCATGTTGATAGAGCCGGAGTTACAACGGCCTTTCTCATCAAGCTGTAGCCATGCACCTTCGTGAATGTAAATAACACCTGGCATTGCTTCATCAGTAATGCGTGCACCCGCAAGTAGCGCACCACGGTCGTTGTACACTTCAATCACATCGCCATCTTTCACGCCACGTGCTGCCGCATCATCTTTGTTGATAAGCACAATCTGACGACCATCAACAGACTCGTAGCTATTCACATCAGCGTTAGCCATTTGTGAGTGTAGACGCATCCATGGGTGTGGGCTTAGTACGTGAACCTGATCTTTCTTCGCATTACCTAACCATTCAAATGGGGGCATCCATTGTGGCATGGGTGGACACTCAAAGGCTTTAAACTTCGCAAGTGTTTCACTGTAAAGTTCGATCTTACCACTTGGCGTATGAAGTGGGTTTTTCTCAGGATCGGCGTAGAAATCACCATGACGAACAAAGCTGTTAGCATCAGCAGGTGTTGATAGGTGAGTAATGCCGTTTTGCCAGAATGTTTTGAAGTCATCTGTCGCATCAGAAGCTTCGTAAGAGGCTCTAATGTGTTGGTACATGGTTTTACCGTCAGTAAACTCTTTATGTACGTTAAACATGAAGGCAAGACGAGAGAAGATTTCGTAATCGTCTAGGCTTTCACCTACAGGCTCAACCACTTTACGCATCGCATAAATTTTGTTGTTGCTGTAAGTACCACCAGAAGTGATGTCGTCACGCTCTAGTGTTGTTGTTGTTGGGAGCACGATATCTGAGTATTTCGCCGTTGCACACCACCAAGGGTCTTGACAGATAATGGTGTCAATATTCTCGTTAAGCGCTTGGATTAACTCATTAGTATCTTGCTGGTGCGAAAGAAGGTTGTTACCTGCGTTATAGATCAATTTCGCTTTTGGTAACGTTAGGTTCGCGCCATCACGGGTGTAGGCTTTACCTGGGTTTTTCAACATATCTGAAATCATAACAACCGGACATGTTTTAGTGATTGGGTTACGACCTTGAGATAGACCGATAGGCATACGCTTACCAGACGTTGGCATACCACCGTTACCATAGTGCCAGCTAAAGCCTGTCCCTTCACCCGGCTTACCAATCTTACCTGCAATCGCAGCAAAGTTGATGATAGACCAGTGGATCATTTCACCGTGATCAGCACGTTGTAGTGCCCAACCCGCTGCGATTTGAGTACGTTTAGTTACACAAAGCTCTGCAATTTCAACGATTTTAGCGGCAGGAAGACCAGTGATCTTTTCTGCCCACTCTGGTGTTTTCTCAATACCGTCTTCTTTACCCATTAGGTAATCAAGGTACTTATCAAAACCTACAGTGTACTTATCTAAATAAGCTTGATCGTTCTTACCTGTTTTACATAGGTGGTAAGACATCGCAGTAAATAGCGCAGTATCCGTGTTAGGACGGATATTGATCATTTCACTGTCAAGAGCTTTGTCCGTTTGGGTTTTCTGAGGGTTAATAGAGATAAACTTAATGCCTTTCTCTTTAAACGCTTCCCAGTGCTTTTGCATTGAGTGGTCTGCAACACGGAATTCAACACGGTTTGTTTTCCAAGGATCACAACCAATGAATAGAACAGCTTCTGTATTATCTTCTATGATTTTCCACGCGGTTTGTGGTGAGTACACTTCCATATCACCAATAACGTGAGGAAGAATAACTTCAGATGCACCAGCTGAGTAGTCACCCGCACAGATACTTTGACCGCCAATAAGGTTAAAGAAACGGCCTTGTAGGGTTTGTGGACGGTTAAGGCCACTGTGAGACCAACCACCGTAAGAAGAACTGAATACCGCTTCATTACCGTGATTTTCGATTGTACGCGCAATACAGAAAGCCGCTAGGGCAATTGCCGTGTCCCAATCAACACGAACAAACGGTTCTTTACCACGTAAATGCGGATTGTGATTGCCTAATGGATCTTCAAGCAGAGACTTACGCACCATAGGGTATTTAATACGTGTGTCAGAATAAGTACGGCTTAACACACCTTTAGTCAACATTTCTGTTGGGAATGGGTCAACGTCGTTCAGTGGTTGAACGCCAATTAACTTACCTTCTTTAACAACCGCTTTAAAAGGACCATAGTGAGATGCAGATGGAATAACTTGCGTGTCAGCCGCAAATACCTTGCCTGCAGGAAAAAGTGTGAGTCCGTTGGCAGCAATTGCGGTTGCTACCGAACCTTTTAAAAAGTTTCGACGTGATAGGGTCATGATTATATTCCGAAGACAGTCCGAGTTATAAAAAATTAAGGCAAAATATGCGCCCAATATTTATTCGGTATTGATGCCTATTTTTTTAATAATTCTTGATAGGCTACACGGAAATGAGAAATATATTATAGGGCCAAATGGAAAGTAAGTTTTCAAAAAAGATCACCTAAGTTTAATATGTTTAATGGTCGATATAAATCCTAGAATATTTAGCGCATTAAGCAAAGATTAATTGAAAATCATTATCAATAGCGACCTTGTTAAGATGGTATAATAATAATTGTGACAAGCATTAACCTGATAATTAGTTGATTATTAATAGATAAATGTGATTTTGTTTCAATAATTCTTGATTGTGTTACAAATAGTAAAAGACTATTGACAGATAAAAAACATTTAGAGCTCTAAATAATTTAGGTTAATAATCAATCACAAAATCAACGTAATGAATTATATTAATAAAAATTTATTTTTTATTAATAACTCGCATTGCCGTATTCATATTCGACTGCTATTTTTGTACGTAACATTTTCTTTTAACGTCATTTTGACGTTTAATTCATTTTGGAACATCAATGAAGAAGCTCTGGCACTTTCTTATAAAGCCAAGCAGTCGCTATTCCGTTTTAGCAATTGCTGTTGTTTGTGTATTAATTACACTTGCAGGCGTATTTACTTTCCACAAATCGATTGAATTCACTTCTACTAACGAGTTTTGTACTGCTTGTCACTCGATGAAGGAAAACTACAACGAATATAAAACAAGCATTCACTTCAAGAACGCTTATGGTGTTCGTGCACAGTGTCGTGATTGTCATATTCCTGAAAATAACCCAATTGCTTTCATGAAGGCGAAATTGGGCGGTATTGGTGATATCTATAGTGAGTTCATTAGTAAAGATATCGATACACCGAAGAAATTCGAAGAAAATCGTCTACGCATGGCACAGAATGTTTGGAAGATGATGAAAGAGACCAATTCAGCGACGTGTAAGAGCTGTCACTCTTACACTGCGATGGATCATGCTAAGCAATCACCAGCAGCAGCGGCTGCAATGACAGGCGCTGCAGCGAAAGATATGAACTGTATCGAGTGTCACAAAGGTATTGCTCACCAGTTGCCACATATCAACAACGATTTCCAAGCAACGTTTAAGCAATTAAGCATTAATGCAGCGAAAGCGCCTGAAGCGACAACACTTTACTCTCTAACATCTAAGCAGTTGTTTGTGAAAGATGCAGCTTCTGATGATGCACAAGGTCAATTGTACCCAGCATCAGAAGTGAAAGTTGTTGGCCAAAGCGGTGACATGCTAAAAGTTGAACTAACCGGTTGGGAAATCAAAGGTTCAACAACTGGTATGTTAGTTCAAGATATGGCGAAACAAATCCAAACCGCGTCTATTGATCCTGAACTACAAAAAACACAGAAAGTGTTGAACACACAAACAGCGACTGATGGTCAAGTATGGCAGCAAGTACAAGTTGAAGCGTGGATGACACAACGTGATATGCTTGCAAGCATCAAGCCTATTTGGGGTTACGGTAAAGAAATCCTAGATGCAAGCTGTAACCAGTGTCACGCAACGCCAGAACCAAAACACCTAACTGCAAACGCATGGGTTGATGGCCTAAAAGCAATGCAACAGTACTACACACTTGATAAGAACGAAGAGCGTGTATTACTTAAATATCTACAAGCTCACGCTAAAGATGCACCAGCAGAATCAGCGGCAGAGCAAGCAACTGAGTAAGATCACTTGCTAAAAAATAGATAGCTTGCGGTAACGCAACACCGAAAGGGAACCTGAGAAATCAGGTTCCCTTTTTTAATATATTGATTATTTTCTCTGTTGACCTTGTCTCTTGAGACAATACTTTTATTTTTAGTGTTAAGCCTTTTGTTTCCTCAACAACACTAAATTGAATTTAGTGCCTATAGGGCTTCTTATTAAGCATGTGTACAAACGTTAACGCTGGCTTGAGAGTTGAATAAATAGTAAACATTAAAAAAGGACTGAATGTTTCCACTCAGTCCTTTTTGTGTTTTTCACAATATTAAATACTACGCAGGCACTTCTTGTTTTTTCTCTTTAGGTGCTAGCTGCTCCGCCAGTTTGTGCATTTCAGGGAGCATACGGTGGATCAAGTGAAGTTGCTGTAACACCATACGTACCGAGGTGCAGTCTTCATCACGCCATTGTCCTAAACGCTGATCCAAATCGAGATCTAATGCGGGTGCCTTTTGACATGTGTTACCTGTCAGTTGTGCCGCTAAACATTCTAAGTGAGCATGAATAATACGGTGCGCTTCAGACACTAACTGATGGGTTTTATCGTCATCGAGCTGTGTTCGGTGTGCACCTAATGCCGAGATATAACTGAGCATGGCATGGTTTAAGGTTAAGAATCGGAAACTTTCATTAGCATCAATTTGGTAACGCTCAGGCTCTGCTAACATATTACTGATCGCCGTATTTAAATGGGCATCAGTATTGTGAGCGTCACGACGGGCAATACGGTAGCTTAAACTGTCTTTTTTACCGATTCGGTACTGACCAATAATTTGTGCTAAGTAATCTTTATTGGCATTGATAGCGCCTGACATCGATTTGTGTAATCGCTTAGATTCCCAATCTGGCAAAATAAAGGTAACGGCTAAAACGGCTAATAAACAGCCAATTAAGGTATCGCCTAAACGCGGCAGAATAACAGCATACCCTTCACCTAATTGGTTAAAACAGAATAAGACGAGTAAGGTAATAAATGCCGTTGCCCAGCCGTATTTCACCATTCTAAAGGCAAAGAAAAGCACGCCTGCAGCAACCATCAATACCAGTTGACCTTCTTGTCCTGGGAATAAATAAAGCAGCGGAATACCTGCGAAGATACCTGCCAAAGTGCCAATAACACGTTGGCGTAGTTTTTGGCGAGTCGCACTGTAGTTTGGCTGACAGACAAAAAGGGTGGTCAGTAATATCCAATAACCCCGTTGCAGATCGAGTGCTTGAATACAGCCGTAGCCCACTGTTAAGGCTATGGCCATACGTATCGCATGACGAAAAAGTATGGAGTCGGTATTGAACTGGGCGCTGATACGTTTACCTAATTCTTTAAAGCCATGCGCTTCGTTATCTGATAACTGAATTTCGTCACTGTCTTCGTTATAGCTTGCATCAGGGTTATTGATGTTCATTAACTGACGTTCAACCGTGGCGAGGTTGTTGAATAGGAAATCGAGTTGGATTAACAACATGTTCCATTCTGGTTTATTTTGGCTATGAAGGTACTGTAATGAATCTTGCAGTTCATTTAAGGCTTTCATGCTTTTTTCATCGTGGGTGTACGATTTCCCCATTGCTAATGCAGTTGAAATATCACGGCAAGCAACGGCTTGAGAACGTAATAAACGTTGGAAACGAAATAGCACATCACTACGGTTAAAGTTGGCTGCTAAATCTTGGTAACGATAATGCGAAGAACTGGCACGTTCATGAATATCTTGTGCCATAAAATAAATCGTTAAGAATCTATCGCCTGTCGTGTTGGGTTGTCCGCGTCTTGCTCGATGTAACAGGGTGGCTTTTGCTGAATTTAGCGCGTTAACGACTCGTGCGTTTTGGCTTGCAGCTTTTAATCGAAGAGGTTGCGGCACTAAGTCGGCAACAGGTTCAAAGAGTTGGCTTTTATGATCTAAATAATCGGCAAACTCGCTAAACACATTAGCAAGGCTGCGTTGTACGGGTTGGTTAGGCCAAAGGATGTGCCATGCTAAGGATAAACAGCCATACCAAAATGCACCGCCTAGTAACAACATCGGCTGGGACCATAAATCGACACTATGATCAGCACCTAGCATGGTGTAAACCGCCAGCAATAATGAAGCAAATGCAATACTTGCGTAGCGTGATCCCATTGCACCTAACATGATGAAACAAAATGTTGACGTGAACAGTCCTAATGCAAAAAAGAGAGGATAAGGGAATAGGACTTCAATCGAAACAGATGCAATTAAAAAACAAAGTAAAGTGAGCGAAAGCGCTTTAATTCTACCGAGAAAATTGTCATCAGTTTCAGCTAGCGCAGCAGCAATAACCCCTAGTACTAACGGTGTCACCTCGCTATTAGAATTGTAATACCAGCAAGGGAGTACGACGCCAACTAACGCAATGAGAACACGAATTGAGTAGTTTATTCTATCGTTCACCCAGTAACGGCGAAAATTTAGATGTAACTTGTTAGTTTGCATATAGATATTAACAATCTTCTGATAAATAATTACAGCGAACGGCTAGAATAACCTTGCCGTAAATTTGATCCAATGGAAGTTCTATAAAGACTTAAATTATTGGGTTATGTAGCTTAGAAATCGGCTTAACGATAACAGAATTTGGTGATAGATACTGCATCGACATCTCATGAAAGAACGTTCGTTTGATAAAAACGAGCAAGTTTTGTTCATTGGTTGAACTTTACTATTGAAGCTGAATCCAAAAATACATTTGTTTGTTCTGCTAGTGGAATTAATAAGTAAATAAATCTTAGAACGCTATGGCATAACAGGAGTTATTGGTACTCTATAGCGATATAAACCCAAGAAACTTGGGTAGACATCCGATCATAGGGTGATTGGACCTTTTCTATTTTAGCTGCATGTTTTTTTAAGCGGCTATGTTCAATATTACGCCCATATAAGAATATGGAAAAGTTGGTGAGATAATGCAATTAAGTGCCAGTTGGTTAGCACAATGGTTAGTGCAGGGTGATTATTACAGTATCGCTTTAGATGACAATGCATTGGTTTTAGATAGCCAAGTTGGCTCAGAAGTGATCTCGTTTGACGATTGGGATGGCTCAATTGAAATACATCGTGGTGTGTTATGGGGAGCGTTAGAGCTAACTTCTTCTGATCAGCAATATTGCTGGACTATTCATGGTTTGCCTTGGAGCGAATGTAAGCCGTTTGCCGCTTTTCTTATCCGCACGTATCAAGATTGGGCAAGAAATCGCGTTGATAAATTAGACGCTGTTTTACCTGAAATCTTACAGCGTATTGGCAAATTTTCATCACAACCGGGCTATTTACGTGGCTCTGAGCATGAATCGTTACATACTTTCCTTCATCAATCGCTTGCTGATACAGATTTAACACCAGAGTTAGCGGCATCATTCCGTCCTCGTAGCTTTGAAAAAATTTCGCCTTGGCTAGAAGAACATCAAGATTGGGTTGAAGAACACAATAAGACTTGGATTAAGCAGCAATCTGAAAAATGGGGATCATGGTTTGATAGTTTTGAGCGTTCACCATTAAATGACTCTCAACGAGAAGCGGCGTTAATCAACCAAGATCATAACTTAGTACTTGCCGGTGCAGGTACGGGTAAAACCAGTGTTTTGGTGGCTCGTGCAGGCTACTTAATTGCGAGTCAGCAAGCCGTACCTGAAGATATTTTGATGCTGGCATTTGGCCGAAAAGCGGCAGAAGAAATGTCGGAGCGTATGGGGGAGAAAGTCAGCGATCGCGTGAAAGTTGCTACCTTCCATAGCTTAGGTTCGCAAATCATCGCAGAAGTAGAAAAAGAAAAGCCTAATGTCGCCGGTATCGCTATTGATGCACGTGTTC
Organism: Photobacterium sp. GB-72; assembly: GCF_003026095.1. Taxonomy (NCBI): domain Bacteria; kingdom Pseudomonadati; phylum Pseudomonadota; class Gammaproteobacteria; order Vibrionales; family Vibrionaceae; genus Photobacterium; species Photobacterium sp. GB-72. The sequence continues at coordinate 349,947 of NZ_PYNV01000002.1, forward strand.
GTTCAGCATGGATTGCCCGTATGTTGATTGAACAATGGAATAAATCAGCGTCAGCGAGCAAATGGCAACGTCACCTTACGCAATGGCGAGTTCCGGGTTTTAGCAAAGAAAACACGATGGAACAGCAGGCTGAAAATGAGCAATTGCAAGCTTGGGTTTGGCGCCATATTGAATTATTAGGTCAATCGACATTGTCGAAAGAAGCGCTAATAGAAGAAATTCAAAATAACAATAACCCAGCGATGCGCCCACGTATGAAGAGCGAATTAGAGTTATTGTGGCCTTGCTATCAAGCTTATCAGCAGTACTTAAAATCAAAGAAACAAATCGACTTTAACAGCATGATTGATGTGGCAACTCAATATGTTAAAGAAGGTAAGTTTGTGTCACCTTGGCGCTTTATTATGGTGGATGAGTACCAAGATATTTCGCCACAACGTTTAGCGCTAATTGAAGCATTATGCGGCCAGAAAATAGAAGGTAAGTCGACACCAACCTTGTTTGCCGTTGGGGATGATTGGCAGGCTATTTACCGCTTTGCGGGGGCTGATGTTAACCTAACGACTGACTTTGAAGGGCGTTTTGGTTCATCTCATATCACTGAGCTATCAACAACGTATCGCTTTAATAGCATGATTGGTGAAGTGGCAAACTTATTTATTCAACAAAACCCAAGCCAAATTAAAAAGCAGTTAACCAGCTTTACGAAACAAAATAAGAAAGCGGTTACCTTGCTTGATAGTGATTTAATGCTGCAAGATTTAACCCGTGTAGCCAAACTTTATGATAATAAAGAAACGAGCGTGATGATCTTGGGTCGTAATAATAAGCAGAAACCAGCTAAGTTTGAGGACTGGAAAGCACAGTGGCCACAACTAAACTTGAAATACATGACATGCCACGCGAGTAAAGGGCGTGAAGCTGATTATGTCTTTATTGTTGATGTTAACAAAGGTATTTTCCCATCTCCAGATCGTGAAACAGGTTTAGCTGCTGTGTTGCAACCACGTACTGAAAACTATACTGATGCTGAAGAGCGCCGTTTGTTTTATGTGGCGTTAACACGTGCGCGTAAACATGTATGGGTATGTGCTGGTTCACATAATACATCTTCTTTTATCAATGAGTTAATTGAAGATAAGTACCCTGTAAATAATAAGATTAAACGCATTAAGTAATTATGTAATTGTTAAAAAACCGACCTATTAAAGGTCGGTTTTTTTATTTCTATAAAAGTAAGTTATGGCTTTTATCGTTATTAGCCGACTTTATGAAAACTCACGATATTGTTTGATGGAGCATTGGCATCGATATACTCTTTGACCTGTAATTGCTGCTCATCGGTTAGATATAACCCTAATTTAGTTCGGCGCCATAAGAAGTCTTCGACCGTTTTCACATGTTCATGTGCAATAACATAATCAATTTCTTTTTGGTAAACGCCATCAGCAAATTGAATGCCCATATCGTCAATACAAGTTACGTCTGCCAGCATCTTAAAGCAGTAACTTCCAAATTGTTTTACATAACGAAGTGCTTGTTTATCACTTAGCCATGGGTAACGGTTTTGTAAGCTTTCAGCAAGTTGTTTTCGTGAACAGCTAAAGTTTCCACCTGGTAGGGATTGATTGGCTGTCCATGATTTGCCCATTTGTGGGAAGAAAGGTTCTAGGTGTTTCATCGCCGATTCTGACAGCTTTCTGTAGGTCGTCAATTTGCCACCAAAAATTGAAAGCAAAGGTGCTTGGTCGAGTTCTTGCTCAAGTTCTAATGTGTAATCACGTGTGATTGCTTGTGGTGAATTTGATTCATCATCACATAGCGGGCGAACGCCACTAAACGTCCACACCACATCTTCTCGGTCGAGTTGATCAACAAAGTGTTGGTTTACAATATCAATGAGGTAGTCGATTTCAGTCTCATCAATCGCGACATGACGAGGATCGCCTTTGTATTCCAGATCAGTAGTGCCAATGATTGAAAAGTCGTCAAGATAGGGAATGACAAAAACAATTCGGTTATCTTTGTTCTGAAGAATATAGGCTTGCTCTTCATTATGAATTTTTGGTACGACAATGTGAGAGCCCTTGATCAAACGAATGTTACGAGGCGATGGCGTTTCTAAACCGTTATCAAAAAATTGTTTAACCCAAGGTCCTGCCGCATTAACAAGCGCTTTGGTTCGTCGCTCAAAGCGCTCACCTGTACGTTGATCAACCATGGTAACGCGCCAAATATCCCCTTCTCGTACCGCGCTTTCAACTTTGCAGTAGTTAGCAACCTCGCCGCCATTTTCTTCAATAGCCATAATGTTTAATAGCACTAAACGCGCGTCATCAACCCAGCAATCAGAGTACTCAAACCCCACTTTCATTTCTGGTTTAAGTAAACCAGATTGTGCCAGATTAATTTTTTTACTCGCAGGTAAGGTGGTTCGTTTGCCTAAATTATCATAAAGAAATAGACCACTGCGGATCATCCAAGCTGGGCGTAAAAAAGGACGGTGAGGAAGGCGGAATCGCATCGGCTCGGCAACATGAGGCGCTTTTTTTAAGAGCACCTCACGTTCAGCGAGTGCTTCGGAAACAAGGCGAAATTCATAATGTTCAAGGTAGCGTAGACCACCATGGATGAGCTTTGAACTTGCAGATGATGTGGCAGAGGCAAAATCATTTGCTTCGTATAAAGCAACATTTAAGCCTCGACCAGCCGCATCTGCTGCAATACCAGCACCATTAATACCGCCACCGATGACGATGATATCGAGAAGAGGGGTTGCGCTATTGTTTTTAGTGATATCCATAAAACGACCTTAAAAAATGAGCAAACGAACATAAGAGAGCATAATGTAAGCATAACTTAAGTTTCGTTTGTGATCATTTATTGTTTTCGTTTGTTGTTCGTTTTTGCTCGTTTATGTGATTTGTATAAAAAAATGCGCTTTTATATTGAATGAGTTTTGCGATTGTTAGCATGTTTTACTCATTATGGTCATGCTCTGAAACCACCTCAATTTGTAATTGATGTTCATTAATAATTGAAAGAATATTTTCAGGTGGTTGCTGATCGGTAAAGAGTGCATCCACTTGCGAAATACAGCCCAGTTTGACCATCGCATTACGTCCAAATTTAGAGTGATCCACAGCAAGAAATACTCGGCGGCTATTTTCAATAATGGCTTGCTTTACGCGCACTTCATGATAATCAAAATCAAGTAACGAGCCGTCATTATCGATACCACTTATGCCTAAGATGCCGAAATCTAAGCGAAATTGTTGGATGAAATCGAGCGTGGCTTCTCCAATGATACCGCCATCATGATCACGAACTTCACCGCCGGCGAGAATCACTTTAATTTCTGGGTTTGATAACAAAATCGTGGCAGCATTTAAGTTGTTGGTTACAACACGTAGTTGTTTGTGTTGGACACACAACGCACGTGCGACAGCTTCAGGTGTAGTGCCGATATCAATAAACAGCGATGCACCATCAGGGATATGTTTAACAAGACTTGCAGCGATTAAGTCTTTCTCGCTGAAATTAAGTGATTTACGGGTAATGTAAGAGGTATTTTCAGAGCTAAGTGGCGTCGTAGCTCCACCGTGATAGCGACGAATTTTATTAGCGTCGGCGAGTTCGTTCAGATCGCGGCGAATCGTTTGAGGGCTGACGTTAAAACGTTCGACTAACTCTTCTGTACTGACATAGCCTTGTTTTTTCACCAACTCTATAATTTCTTGGTGTCTTGGTATTTGTTTCACTAAAAATTTCCCTGTCTTACTTGGCATTGCCAGATATACATTTAAATATAATGCTATCTATTGTGCTTTAATTTTCCTTTCCATAGAAGTGATTCAATTCTCTTATCTGTATTCAAATAAAAAAGAGCGTTACAAAGAACGCTCTTTTTCTCTTTTATTCGTTTTATGAATAATTAATCTTCGCAATCATGCATTTCTGCCCATGTTTGCGCGCATTTAACTGCGCGTTTCCAACCTTTATAGCGTCGCTCACGCTTATCATCACAAGCGTGGGGACTGAAAGTGCGGTTAATTACGGCTTTATCTTTAAGCTCATCAATATTACTCCAGAATCCGACAGCTAAGCCTGCAAGATAAGCGGCACCTAATGCAGTGACTTCGGTGACTTCTGGGCGCTGAACTTCGGTATCTAATACATCAGACTGGAATTGCATTAGGAAGTTATTGGCTACGGCGCCACCGTCAACTTTCAATGTGGCAAGCTGAATACCTGAATCCGCTTTCATGGCGTCAATAACATCACGGGTTTGATAAGCAATACTTTCAAGCGTCGCACGAATAATATGGTTTGAGTTCACACCTCGGGTTAAGCCAACAATTGTGCCGCGTGCGTAAGCATCCCAATATGGCGCACCTAACCCCGTAAAGGCCGGTACGACATAAACACCGTTTGAAGTATCAACCTTAGTGGCAAAGTACTCGGAGTCTTTGGCATCAGCTAATAGTTTCATTTCATCACGTAGCCATTGAATGGATGCGCCCCCCATAAATACAGCACCTTCAAGTGCGTAGGATGCTTCACCTGATGGGCCACAGGCTAATGTAGTGAGTAGACCATGAGTTGATGATACTTTTTCTTGTCCTGTATTCATTAACAAGAAACAGCCCGTTCCGTAGGTGTTTTTAGCTTGCCCTGGCTCAACACACATCTGACCGTAGAGAGCGGCTTGTTGATCTCCGGCAATACCCGCAATTGGAATACGTGTGCCGCCTTTACCACCAATATTGGTTTTACCGTAGACTTCCGATGAGCGTTTTACTTCTGGCATCATAGAGGCAGGAATACCTAACTCATCGAGCAGCTTTTGATCCCACTCAAGGGTATTGATATTAAATAACATGGTACGAGAGGCGTTGGTGTAATCTGTTACGTGAACGCGGCCTTGAGTCATTTTCCATACTAGCCAAGTATCAACAGTACCAAACAGTAATTTACCAGCCTCAGCATCTTCTCGCGCGCCATCAACATTATCTAAAATCCATTTTACTTTGGTACCAGAGAAATAAGGGTCAAGGACAAGACCTGTATTCTCGCGTACATATTCTTCTAATCCACGTTGTTTTAATTCTTCACAGATCTCTGCGGTACGACGACACTGCCATACAATGGCGTTATAAACTGGCTTACCTGTTTCTTTATTCCAAACAATAGTAGTTTCACGTTGGTTTGTAATACCGATCGCTGCAATTTGATCGCTACGAATACCTGACTGGCCTAATACTTCGACTAAGGTTGAACTTTGGGTGGCATAGATCTCTAGTGGATCATGTTCAACCCAACCCGCTTGAGGATAAATTTGGGTAAATTCTCTTTGTGCGACACTTACGATATTGGCATCGTGGTCAAGAATAACTGCACGAGAGCTTGTTGTGCCTTGGTCTAACGCTACGATGTATTTTGGATCGTTCATGTTTTTGTCCTTTGTTTCAAACTATTATAATTATACTAGGTAGTAGAGGTTAAGCTTGCGTGCGAGCTTCTTCTTCTGTGTTTTTGTCACATTGATTTGGAATTGTACAACCTTGTCCTTGTTGAGGCAGATGCGCTGCAACAACTTTAGGGTATAACCAGCCACCAAAACAGGCGCCAGCAATGGGAGCTAAAATCGGCACAATAAAGTAAGGAATATCAAGGCCACCTGTCAGTGCTTTATCCCAACCGGCGAAATAGGCGAACAACTTAGGGCCAAAATCACGCGCTGGATTCATAGCAAAACCTGTTAATGGACCTAAAGAGCTACCAATTACGGCAATTAAAATTCCGATAAGTAATGGATTTAAAGCACCACGGGATGCGCCATTATTTTCATCACCAAGGGCTAAGATGGCGAACATCAATACTGCTGTGATCACAAACTCGACAGCAAATGCGCCGAAAAATGACAGACTGGCATGTGGGTAAGTCGAGAAGATCCCTGCGGTTGCCAATGCTTCATTACTGCTTCGTACAAATTGATGGGTAATTTCATATTGGGTAAAGAGGTTGCTATATAGGGCATAGATAAGCGCAGCAGAGCAGAAAGCACCAAGAAGTTGACTAATAATGTAAGGTGCGACTTTCTTTTTATCAAAACCGTGAAATGCAGCAAGAGCAATAGTAACGGCTGGGTTAATGTGAGCGCCAGACACGCCTGCAGTACAATATATGGCTATAGTGACACCTAATCCCCAGATAATACTGACTTCCCATTGACCAAAGTCAGCGCCTGTTAATACTAAAGCGGCGACACAGCCGACACCAAAAAAGATTAACAAGCCTGTACCGATAAATTCAGCGATACATTCGCCGAGTAGTGAGGGGGCTTTCGTTATTGTCATTTTAATTATCCTTATTATTCACATCGAATGTTATTGTCTGGGAGCACGGCATATCTTCTACAATATTCGACATTTCGAAAACAAAGAAACATTAAAAGTGAGCGTTCGAGCATTAAATGAAAATAAAATGTATTTGTTTTGTTAAATGGCTCATATTTTTTAAACGAATAAATCCATATAAAAATATAAAACGAAAGGTGTCATGCGTATTTATATCTTTTATGAAGGTATGAAGTGGCGAGTATTGATGAGTTGTCGTCATAAAAAAGGACTCATATGAGTCCTTCGTTTTTGTTCTATTTGAAAGCTTAGTTAGGGATTAACATACACAATCACTTTACCGCTATGTTTTTTATTTTGAATATTAGTGAGTGCGTCAGGAAGTTTGGGAAAAGGGACGATTTTTTCTACCATACTTTTAAGCTCACCGTCAGCAACAAGTTCACTGAGTTTATTACCAATATCTGCAAGATGAGCAATATGTTCTGGTGCTCCGTGGGCATAGGTGCCATGTAAAGCCACTTCATGGATACTTAATGCTTTAGTCGTCGCTAATAGCGGCACTTGAGTAAACTGATCGGCGACCATCACAATATGTCCGTTATAACGGATTAGCGCGCTCATAAGGCTACCGGAACGTGCAGAGACACAGTCGATGACACCATGCAGCATTTGATCTTCAGTTAGATTGATTATCTCGAGGGCAATATTTTGCTCTGGCGAGAGTACTGCATCAAGTCCATAGCTTAATAAGCGTTGGTGGTGTTGACGTTCAGCAATCGCATAAACTGTCGCCCCTGCTTTTTTTGCAAGTTGCGCTGCAAATCCACCGACTCCGCCACCGGCTCCTGTAATAGCAATACGTTGGCCTTTCTGGACTTGTAATTTGTCGTGAACGGCTATCCATGCACTATATCCAGCACAGGGTAAAGCGGCGGCGTCAGTGAAAGATAAGGTAATAGGAATACGACTTGCGGCAGAGGCTTTGATGCAGGCATATTCGGCAAATCCACCTGCAGTTCGAGGATCGGCAAAGAAGATGACCCTGTCACCGATTGAAAATTGTTTTACATTCTCGCCTATACTTTCAACCGTTCCCGCAACATCTAATCCGATTATCTGAGGATAATTCCATGTTGCGTAACCCCATTCTGTTAATTTGTAATCCATGGGGTTTAACCCTACAGCCGCGACTTTTATGCAAATTTCGTCTGCGCTAGGAGTAGGCTTATCGGTTTCTTCGAGAGATAGTGCGCTTATTCCATTTGGCTGTTTTAACATCCACGCTTGCATTGGCAACTTCCTCTACTACATATAATCTATTTAACAATATAACGCATTACATGTATTTTCGTCATTTAGTTGAAGCAATTGTGCCAAAACGGAAGGGATTTCAATTAATTGTTACTTTCTCGCAAAGGTGAGGCTAATTGAGCCTTTTACGATGAAGGCAAAAGGCTAAAAGTAACCAAGGATTAATTGATACGCTCTGCTAGGTAAGCATCGTAATCAGGAACTTCAATACTGACTTCTTGATCGAGAAGCGGTGAGGTGATCATGAAGTTTGCGCTAGCACGGTTAGTCGCAACAGGGATATTCCATACTGCTGAAATACGGAGTAACGCTTTTACATCTGGGTCATGAGGAACGGAATTGAGTGGGTCCCAAAAGAAAATCATCATATCGATTTTTCCTTCAGAAATCAGTGCGCCTAATTGTTGGTCTCCTCCCATTGGACCACTGATTAAGCAAGTGATCGGTAAACCTATTTCTTTTGATAAGAGGTGTCCTGTTGTACCTGTAGCGTATAGCTCGTGAGATGCCAGTTTATCTTTATGTTCTTTAACCCAACGAAGTAGATCAACTTTACAGTTATCGTGTGCAACGAGGGCGATATGTTTAGAGGATGCCATTGTGCGGGTTGTTCTGTGCATCATATTTCCTTGCTAAGATGTTCTGATCGTAATGATGAAATAAATAGATATCAGAACCTTATAAATGAGTAAAACACAATAATCTAATTCTTAGCGGTGATACAAATATTATATTTGAGAACAAAATATCCTGCGTCAAAGAACCTAGGACGCAGGACAAAGCATTATTGTTTTACATGGTGGTCTTTAACATAAAAAGAAGGGCGGAACTCAGCGGGTGATAACGACTCTGCAATCACTTTTTTAGGTAAATATTCTGGTGTGAGATTGACAATTGAAGGTGCAATATCGAGTACGACTGGCTTATGTTCAAGATAACGAACAGCTTGGTCGATAGATAGCATGGCTTGTTCCGCCATTTTATCGGTAGGGGCAAATAATATGCGATGACGTCTTAAGCCTCGATAAACACCATGACTGAGGTAAGTTGATACAATTTTTATGTTGTGAATATCGTGAGTACGTAACTCACTTATTGCTACTTCTGCCGCCACAGCGCCACCAACAATGTAGTTAATATCTTCTTTCGATGCGAGGATTTGCTGAATCAAATTTCGTTGTAATTCTTTACTGTTATCGGCCCATAAGGTTGTCACAATTTCTACATCGCTGTTTTTAATCGCGTCTTTAAAACCACGAGATACAGGTTTGGTACCACCTTGGAGTTGAGGGCCTGGTAGCCAAGCGACTTTTACCACACCTGAACCTTTCGGGTGACGTTTAGCCAGGTATTCACCTGCAACTTTACCCATGTCATACCAATTTACGCCTACTTTGGCTTTCACATGTTGGCGAATATCAGGATCGGTAAAATCAATATTGTTCGTCATTAAAAATACAGGCGTATTACCAATAAGTTTAGAGAGTATTCCGTTATAGGCTTCGTCATCTACAGTGCCTAGAATAATCGCATCTGCACCCCATTGATGGCATTTTTGTAGCTGCAATGTTTGCTTATCTAAATTGGGATAACCGCCAGCTTCCATCACTTTTAATGTAATGCCTAATTTTTTTGCTTGTTTAACCATTCCATAATTGATCGATAACCAATATGAATCTTTTAAATGCGGGTAAACTGCACAGATCTTCCATGGCTTAGTAACGGAAGTTAAAAAATTATATTGGACTTCAGTTGCTTTTTTATCTGCCTGAAAAGGAGGTTGATAGGAGATCACTTCTTGTGCAGAAGCTGTTTGGATGGAAAGTAAAAACAAAACAAAACAAAAAATGCGCATTTATACCAACATTATTTTAGGTTTAAAGTCATATCGCTGGCAAAATAGTAGCGCTTTATTTTCTCTTGTGAAATAGCGAGCATACTGAGCAACGACAGATATACGATATTATATACCTAAGTAACCTTGAGATGTTCAATTGAGTGACAACACGCGGCATTAAATGCTTGAAGTCACTTTGGTATATATGGGTTGCAAACATTTTGATGTAGAGATTATTTATGACGTTTACCCTAAAAGGTATCGGAACGAAATTGTTAATAGCCTTTTCAGCAATGGCTAGCTTGATGATTATTGCAGTAATGATTGGTGTCGCAGGTTTTTCATTAGTGGCTAAAACTGAGCGTACGGTAATTAATTCTGCCGTGCCTGCATTAGCAGAAGCGCGTCAGTTATCAGATTTAAGTTCTCGTATTATTTTTAATGCACAAGTATTGGCAAAATCTAAAGCAGAATCTGAACGTATGCGACAAGGGCGTGCGTTAACCATTCATATTGAAGCATTAAATCGAAGCTTGCATTCACTTGAACAATTTTCTTTTGATCAACCGTTAATGGTGAAATTAGAAGAAGATGTAAAGCGCATTGTTGATAATTTAGCATTATTAGGTTTACTAGTAGGGCGTCAGATCGATCTTCAAAGTCAGTTAGATAAGCTAACAACAGAGATGACGAAAGCCACCCATCAAATTGATAATTTATCTCAATCTCAGGTTTCAAATGCCAATACCATTGCAGTGGCTAACGTGTCTCGCATCTATGATTTAGTTGCAGATGGAAATAAATCTGCTGTCTATAAAGCATTAGATAGTCTCGTTGAAGTGGATATGGACTTATCTGAACGTTTATTTGAACTGCGATTTTTATCGTTACAAGTGATCAATATGCTGGATGATTCTAGTCGTATTGTTGATATTAAATCTCTCGTGGCGCTTAAAAAACGCTATAACGACGCGGTAGGTATCATGAGTCAGCGAGTTAAATCCGTAGAAGATCCTAGCCGTTCAGAACAATTAGTTGAGCTAACTACTCAGCTTAATCGTGGCCGTTTGTTGTTTGGGGTTATTGAGCAACTAATTTATGCAAAGCAAGATGTCGAGCGCCTTGATCAACAAAATTTGGTGTTATTCCAGCAGTTAAATAATACCGTTGATGACATTATTGATGTTGCTAATGTGAATACTCAGCAAGCGGTTAAACGTGTTGATCATACTTTAACACTTGCCCGAAATACGTTAATAGTGATCTCTGCAATTGGTTTATTGGCGTTAGTACTCATTATGTGGCGATTTGTTTATGCAAGGGTGATTTGCCGTATTAACGAATATAGCCGTGCGTTATCAGCTTTAACCCGAGGCGATTTAGGGGTCAGAATTAACGTCAAAGGGGATGATGAATTAGCGCAAATGGGGCGAGCTATTTTAGTGGCTCGTGACACCGCTAATGAGCGATATCGTTTGGCGCAAGCAGAGTCAAAAGCTCGGCAAGAATTACAAGAGCATAAAGCTAGCCTTGAACGATTAGTTGCAAAACGTACTGGCGAGCTTGAGAAAATAAACAGTCGCTTAAATGAAGAAGTTTATAATCATTATAAAGCGCGCGATGAAGCCGAAAAAGCAAACCGCGCGAAGTCTTCATTTCTTGCAACTATGAGCCATGAGATCCGAACACCAATGAATGGTGTCTTAGGTACTGCATCGTTATTAGCAGATACACAATTAACATCACAACAGAAACGCTATCTCGATGTGATAAACCGCAGTGGTGAAACCTTACTTGATATTTTAAATGACATTCTTGATTACTCGAAAATTGAAGCTGGGCATTTAGATATAAGGCCAAGTAACTTTTCCGTTGTTCGGATGGTTACTGATGTGTCTAATATGTTAGAAGGGCGAGCGTTTGCAAAACGTATTGGTCTTGAGTGCCATATTTCACCACAAGTTGAAGGAATATGGTTTGGTGACGAGAGTCGCATACGTCAAGTGCTAGTAAATCTCGTAGGTAATGCGATTAAGTTTACAGATACGGGCAAAGTTTCAATTTTTGTAGAGCCTCATCCCGACATGCCAGATGAATTGCTGTTTTCTGTAAAAGATACGGGTATTGGTATTGATGAAGAAGAGCAAAACCTTTTATTTAGTGCTTTCCAGCAAGCAGAAGCAGGACGAAAATCCATTGAAGGTACAGGTCTAGGCTTAGCAATTAGCAAACACATTGTAGCGGCAATGGATGGTGAAATTGGTTTAGAATCAGTAGTTGGTGAAGGGAGTTGTTTTTGGTTTGCATTGCCTCTTGAGCATGGCGAAGGGAATTTAGAAACCGATGATAAAAGAGTGATTATGCGTTCTGCTCATATTTTGCTGGTAGAAGATAACCCAGTAAACAGTATGGTTGCTGAAGGTTTCTTAACTCGTTTAGGCCATACTGTTGTCACGGCTGCTGATGGTGCTGAAGCTGAAGAAATATACAAAAAACAACGTTTTGATATCGCGTTATTAGATATTAACTTACCTGATACTGACGGTGTTCAGTTACTCAGTCGTTTACGCCGCTTAGAAGATAATAGCCATGAAGCATGGGAAGAGCCGACGCCGATGGTTGCGTTTTCTGCTCATGTTTTTCGTGAAGAAGTGGAGTTATATTTAAATGCTGGTTTTGCAGGATTCTTACCTAAACCGTTAGTTGAAAAGCAGTTGATTGATACAATGAGCAGTATCTTAAAAGGTGAGAAACGCGTGATTATCGAAAAAGGTATTGGAGAAGAGAGCGTGGAAGTGAAGCCAACAGAGAATACGATTCCACTATTAAAAGAGTCCGTATTAGGCAGTGATCTTCAAGTATTGGGCGAAGCGCAAGTGAAGCAGCTTATTCACTTATTTGGAGAATCATCGAGCTTAACGTTATCAAAACTACATCAGGCTATTGATGATAAGAATTTATCTGAAGTGGCTAAACAAGCGCATACCTTAAAAGGTGCAGCTGGAACCATGGGGCTAATGCAACTTCATCATATTTGCTCTGAATTTGAAAAAAATGCGAAAGAAGGTTCAATTAAAAGTTTAGATCTGAGCTCGCTACAAAAAGTCTTTGATCAATCTGTCGCGATATTAGAAACCACCTTTATCAGTGCATAATCAAAGCTATTTAGATGAGAAAAGGGCATATACAGTGCCCTTTTTTAATGTCTATGAAACGTTCAGTACTATTTAGTTCCTATTTGAAACGATATCTAGATCAGAAGAGATAGCAGCGCTAGCTGATCAGCATCTTCAACAAGGTCAGACAGAATGTTATACCTGTAGCGGAAACAGCGGTTATTGCGACACCGACAATAGTGAGAGATCGCGATAGGTGGTGTTGAGAGAATAATCGTAACTATTCTAATTAGAGTAAAGTTATAGCCTTGCTGTTTTTCATACACGATTACTTGTGATTGTTATCAATAGCGTTACAAGGTGTGCAAGATGCTCAACCTTTAAAGACGAGGAAAGATGAAATGATAGGAGGTGTATAGTGATGTGGAATGATTTTTACGTGATAAAAAATAACCCCGAGAGCAAAGCCCTCGGGGTTAAAAAGATTACTTAGAGTAATTAAAAATTACTTCTTAGCGTTCTTTTCTTTCTGCTCAGCGATTACTTTTTCAGCAACGTTTGCAGGACATGGTGCGTAGTGTGCGAACTCCATAGAGAACTGACCACGACCAGAAGTCATTGTACGTAGAGAACCGATGTAACCAAACATTTCTGAAAGAGGTACATCAGCCTTGATACGAACGCCAGTTGTACCAGCCATTTGGTCTTTGATCATACCACGACGACGGTTAAGGTCACCGATAACATCACCAACGTGATCTTCAGGAGTGAACACGTCAACGTGCATGATTGGCTCAAGAAGCTGTGCACCAGCTTTAGGCATAGATTGACGGAATGCGCCTTTCGCTGCGATTTCAAATGCTACAGCAGATGAGTCAACTGCGTGGAATGCACCATCAACAAGCTCAACTTCAACATCAAGAACAGGGAAACCAGCAAGAACACCAGTATCCATCATGCCTTTGAAGCCTTTTTCGATTGCAGGCCAGAATTCTTTAGGAACGTTACCACCGATTACAGATGATGAGAACGTAAAGCCTGAACCTACTTCACCTGGCTTCATGATGTAGTCGATCTTACCGAACTGACCAGAACCACCAGACTGTTTCTTATGCGTGTAGCTATCTTCAACAGGTTTAGTGATAGTTTCACGGTAAGCAACCTGAGGTTGACCAACGATAAGGTCTACACCGTATGTACGCTTAAGGATATCAACCTTAATGTCTAGGTGAAGCTCACCCATACCTTTAAGGATTGTTTCACCTGAATCTTCATCAGTCTCAACTTGGAATGATGGATCTTCTGCAACCATCTTACCGATCGCGATACCCATTTTCTCAGAACCGCCTTTATCTTTTGGAGATACAGCGATTGAGATAACTGGTGTTGGGAAGATCATTGGCTCAAGAGTACACTCGTGCTTAACATCACATAGAGTGTGACCAGTTTGAACGTTCTTCATACCAACGATAGCGATGATGTCACCAGCTTGCGCGTAAGTAAGTTCGTTACGATCGTTAGCTTGCATCTCAACCATACGGCCGATACGCTCAGTCTTACCAGTTGCACTGTTAAGAACTGTGTCACCTTTGTTCAGTTTACCAGAGTAAATACGAACGAAAGTTAGGGCACCAAAACGGTCATCCATGATTTTGAATGCTAGCGCTTTGAATGGTTCGTCAACAGAAACTGTTGCAACTTCACCAGTTGGCTCACCAGTTTCTGGATCTGTTAGTGGCTGTGGATCTACTTCTGTTGGAGAAGGTAGGTAATCAACAACAGCATCTAGTACAAGCTGCATACCTTTGTTTTTGAATGCAGAACCACAGAATGTTGGGAAGAAATCACAAGTACGAGTACCTTTACGGATACAACGCTTGATGTCTTCGATAGAAGGCTCTTCACCTTCCATGTAAGCTTCCATTAGGTCGTCATCTTGCTCAACAGCAGTTTCAACAAGCTCTTCACGGTAAGCTTCAACATCATCAACCATGTCAGCTGGGACGTCTGTGATTTCGTAGTTTTCTGGAAGACCAGTGTCATCCCAAACGTACGCTTGACGGTTTAGAACGTCAACAACACCAACGAAATCATCTTCACGACCGATTGGAAGTGTCATGATTAGCGGCGTTGCGCCAAGTACACTTTTAACTTGGTCTGTAACGCGGAAGAAATCTGCGCCCATACGGTCTAGTTTGTTAACGAAGATGATACGTGCAACTTCAGATTCGTTAGCGTAACGCCAGTTTGTTTCAGACTGAGGCTCAACACCACCAGAACCACAGAATACACCGATACCACCATCAAGTACTTTAAGAGAACGGTAAACTTCAACTGTGAAGTCAACGTGTCCAGGAGTATCGATAACGTTGAAACGGTGATCTTTCCAGAAACAACTTACAGCTGCTGACTGGATAGTAATACCGCGCTCAGCTTCCTGTTCCATGAAGTCAGTAGTAGATTCACCATCGTGAACCTCACCAGTTTTATGGATTTGACCAGTTAGCTTAAGGATACGCTCGGTAGTAGTAGTTTTACCCGCATCAACGTGGGCGAAAATACCAATGTTTCTGTATTTAGATAAATCTGTCATTGTTTTTCTCTATCAACAATTACGGTCACATGTGAGGTCGCGGATTATAGCACTACTTATATCAACCAGAACATAGCTATGCGTAATAAAATCGTTATTCGCTTGCTTTTTACTCTAGCTGTTAGGCTTGTTGCCCATTTACACAGCAAATCAAGCTACAAAAAACAAGGTTAGTTCAGGTTTTTAGGAATTGTAAGTTGCTAAAGTTATATTTTTGTCATGTTTTTTGGGATGAGATTCTTATTCTTTATTTTCTTTTCTTTCAGAATTTGTGAACATTTAGATCTTTACTATCAATGATTTTTATCACTTTTTTACGAAGTACTGTTCTATTCGCTCATTTTTTTCCTTCATATTGTAATGTGGGGTAGAATTAGAAATATATTCCTTTTTGTTCTCTTATTTGAGTTATCGACATGTCTGAAGAAATTGAAGTTGAAGCAATTGGTGTTGAAGTTTCAGCTCAACCTATCGAATTATATAAAGTGTTAAAGATAGCCAACTTAGTCAGTGGTGGCGGTGAAGCAAAATATGCCATCTCTGAAGGTTATGTTGCAGTAAACGGTGAGCTTGAATTACGTAAACGTTGCAAGATATATGACGGTGATGTGATTGAGTTTAATGGTGAGTTTTACGTTGTGTTGTGCGACCAGCCAGTACAAGAAAAAATGATGCGTGTTGCCGAGGAAAAACCAAAAGCATCTCCTAAAGCGGCGTCAAAAAAAGCAAATAAAGCTGCTGATAAGAAAAAGAGTACTAGCAAACCGAATACTGCAGGAAATCGTTCTGTTACCAAAAAAGCGGCTAACAAAGCTGCTGATGTAAAACCAGATACAGCGACTGGTCGTAAGCCAATTAGTTTTTAAACTAAAACATTCTTATAAACAAGGCGCGCAATGACGCGTCTTTTTCTTGCCTGATTAATGAGAAGGGATGATGAATAAACAATTTATTACGCTAGGTTTAGTGATTAGTTTTAGCTGTTTTAGTGGAAGTGTGTTGGCTGCAACTGTTTCATCGCTAACAACAGCTGAATGTCAGGCAATGTCAAAAGTTGGCGTGATGTCGAGCTCGGCACCAGTACAGTGCCAACGTTTGAAAAAAGTGACATTTAAATATCGTGATTTTTCTAATCGTGTTCACACTAATGGTCAAATTATTGTAATGGATGCAACAGCGCCTTATGTGGGTAAAATTTTCGATGAATTATATCAACAAGGATTTCCAATTCATAAAGCGGTTCCGATTGAAAAATATCGCGGTGATGACACGGTATCGATGACAGATAATAATACTTCTGCTTTTAACTATCGCCCAGTAGAAGGGACGAGTAGTTTATCGCTTCACGCCTATGGTGCAGCGATTGATTTAAATCCGGTGCAAAACCCATTTGTGACTTTTGCGCGCGCAGGTCAGGCAAAATATAGCCCCGTAGAAGGGACAAAATATGCTAACCGTGAAATCTATCGTTATGGTAAACCAGATAGAAAAGGGATGGCTGAAACAGTCGTCGATATTTTTGCACGTAATGGCTTTTTATATTGGGGCGGTTTTTGGAATTCGCCAATTGATTATCAGCATTTCCAATTATCTAAAGATATGGCAATAATGATGTCGCAGATGACAGCACAGCAAGCAACACTGTTCTTTAAACGTTATGTTGAGTGGTATAACAGTTGTAGTCGTATGTACCCCAAAGCCTATAGCCAGTATAAGTTTAATGATTACACTAATTACCTGAAACATAAGCTGGGTGTGTCTTCGATAAGTAAAGCGTATCAGGCTAACCCAAGTAAGGTTATGGCGCAGATTGAGCAAGTCCCTTTGCGTTCAGAGATTTGTGTTAAACGTTAATATTAATCGTACAGCCTTTAGTTGGCGCTTTAGGCTGTATTTCTCCACGATTATCGTAACCACTGAAAGTCATAATGGTAGAGATTTTTTTCTCTGAGTTTTCTTGGTTAACCCGAGGTTGGGTCGGCGGTATTTCGGCTTGCGCATAACGCATTTTTTTTGCGTTATTATTTACTAAATATACGGGAGCGATAGTAAACGTTGACATATGGCCTCCACAACTTAGTTTTATTTAAGATGTGCAAGGTTAATAGGTGGTTAGATGTCATTCAACGTAGTGGCTGTTAGGATATGGTCATTTGTTGGTCAGAGGAATGTTAGCTTCTTGTTCTTTAAGTAAATTAGTTTAACTTTGTGAATGTCATTACAGTTTGAATAAGTAAACGGCAGCTAAGAGCCACCGTTTTATGTCAGAGCTTTAACTATGTTATTTAGGTAAGCCTTCTGCAATAGGGTTGTTTTTATCTGCGCTCCATTGATACCACCCACCATCAAAGACACTGATATCTTTCCATCCCATAACATAAGCATAGAAAAATGCCTCAGATGCTCGCCAACCAGTACCACAGAAAAAGGCGACTTGTTGGTTTGGTTTAATATTCCATTTCGCCCATTGTTTCGCGATGAGGTAACCACTTTTCATTGTGCCATCTGGGTTATTAAAATCTTGCATATGGTAAGAGTCACTACCAGCGTGTCCCCATTTAGCCCCTTTGATACGACCTTTAGGCTTGATGTAATCATAGCCACTGGTTTTTCCAATATATTCTTGCCAAGTACGAATACTTACGAGTGAATGGGTACTTTGGGGTTCTTTTAGTATTGTTTTTGCTTGCTGGAGATCCGTCAGGTATTGAGGGTTTGCTGGAATCGTTTTACCAAAACTCACATCGTCGTGGTTTTCATTAATGAAAGCTTGGGTCGGGTAATGTGCGTTTTCCCACGCATTCCAGCCGCCATTGAGTAGTCTTACATCCTCAACGCCAGCATACATTAGAAAGTTAGCAAAGCGTGCTGCTGACATATTATTACGAGCATAGACAATGACAGTGGTGTTATAACGAATGCCTAAATCAGTAATGACTTTTTTAAGATCATTATTACTGACTTTATTCCACCAAGGCTTGCTTTCAATATCATTGGTATTGACATACAGCGAGTTGGGGATATGTGAAAGTAAATATGTGGACGGTGGACCCCATTCAACTTCAACAATTTTATAGCCGTGCTGTGGTGCGTACAATGGCTGCTGGTGATTGATTAGCTGATCTAACCATTGTGCAGATACTAAGTGTTTAAAGTTTTTAAGTGCTTTCAGTTTGCCTACATAGTCCGTAACGGGCTGATTAATTGTAGATATAGCGCTAAAACCTTGTTGTTTGAGTGCTTCACTCATTGCCGTCGTTGAGGTTTTATCGCCATACAGGACGGTTGGTACTTTCGGAGATAGCTGACGATTTTTAAGTAAGCTTGATAGCTGAATCGGTGTTAAAAGAGTGAGCCATTGACTATCAATATTGACAGCGTTAGGGATATGACCACCTCGAGTTGCATTTCGCTTTGGCCAACCGTTGAAGTAATTGCTGTCTCGACAATCAATAATTTGTATTGCTTGTTTCGTCTGCTGAGCTTGAGCTAGTTGCTCAAAGGTTTGAATAGGAGGTGTGACAGTGTTTGCTGCCGCTAAACATGGCATGCTAATCACAAAAAGGCACGTAATAAAAATTTGATTTAAAGAGCGCATATAGAACCTGTTTGATCTGCCATCAGGGCAAACGAGGCGACATTCTAGCGAAAATAATTTGTAAGACAATTGATGGCGATTAATTAAATCATCATCTGATTATAAAAATAGATGATGATGGGATAAAAAGTAAGTGGAATATAGAACAAAGCGAAGACACCAGTTCTAGTTTCAATTAAAGCTGGTGTGCATGAATTACTGAGTTATTTGGTACACTGTTTTGCCATCGTTAATCGTAGCTTGGATTTTAATATCTTCGATTTTTAATGGATCTATTTTCAGCGGATTATCTGATAATATAACGAAATCAGCTTCTTTCCCTACTTCAATTGAGCCTTTTTTATCTTCTTCAAAGTGTTGGTATGCAGGCCAAATTGTCATCGCTTTCAATCCAATTAATGGGCTTACACGTTCTGTAGGACCAATAATATCGCCTGTACGAGAACGACGATTAACTGTTGCAGATAATACGCGCATTGAATCAGGCAGAGCGACTGGCGCGTCATGATGTGACGAGAATTTAATTCCTTTATCGTAGACCGTTTTTGTCGGTGAAATAAATTCAGCGCGCTCAGGACCTAAAACAGAATCTCGGTGCCAGTCTCCCCAGTAATAAGTATGCATTGGGAATAACGATGGGAAAATTCCTAGCTCTTTTAAGCTATTGATTTGATCTGGACGAATGGTTTGTCCATGGATTAGGACTGGGCGACGATCTTTCTTGCCGTATTTATCTTCAGCTTGTTTTACTGCGGCGATAAAAACATCAATGGCAGCATCGCCATTGGCGTGAGCAAGTATTTGCCAGTTATTTTCAAAGGCTTGATCGACGTATTTGAAGGTATCGTTATTTGAAATAGCAGAATAACCGACGTAAGAGCCATCTTTGCCTTTAGGAGGCTCAAAGTAAGGCTGAGTTAACCATGCTGTTTTACCTTGTGGTGATCCATCAATCGTGAGTTTTGCACCACCGATACGGAAGTTATTCTTGTAGTCATTACTTAGGTAAGGGCCAGAAATGGTTTGGCTTGCGATCACGATATCAGGATAGGCAACGACATCAATTGGGGAATTACCTTCTTCCGAGACTTTTTGCATGATCGGCATAATGTTAGGAAATGCACGTCCTTCTTGGCCTGTGGTATAGCCAAATTGACTATAGAGTTCCATTCCCGCTTTGAAGATTTTTTCATTATCTTCATTACTCATATTAGCAAGTACTTTACCTAATACATAATAGAACGCATTTTCTTCTAACGTCCCATTAGGTTGTTGAGATCCTTTTTTACGTACAAAAACACCACCTTCAGGATCTTCAGTTTTATCCGTGACACCAGCAACTTCCAGCGCTTTATTATTTACTGCTGCAAGGTGGCCTGATTGGTGGATCAGAATAACGGGTAATTCTGTTGAGATTTTATCTAAATCTTCAGCTGTAGGGTGACGTTTTTCGGTTAGTTGTGAATCATCATAGCCAAAGCCAATAATCCAGCCTACTTTATCACTACGCTCAGGAAAGTCTTTATGCCATTGATTGGTTAATTCAATCAGGCTATTAATGTCACGACCTTCACCATCTGGTGGGGGTAGTAAGTTAGCGGATAATGCTTGTAAGCCTACATTGAAGACATGACCGTGTGCATCAACAAACCCTGGAATTAGTGTATTACCCTTTAAATCAACAATATTTGTTTCTGCATTCTTGTGCTTTTCAATATCAGAAAGACTACCTGTCGCCAGTATTTTTCCATTTTTAACTGCAACGGCTTCAACTTCAGGCTGTTTATCATTGATTGTAATAATATCGCCGCCGGAGTAAATCGTATCGGCATGATGCACTAATTTTGCTGGTAAAGTGGTTACAGCAGCAGAGGTAGGTTTAGTAACTTGCTGTGGTTCAATACTTTCAGTTTTAGTTTTTTGGTCGCATCCAGAAAGTGCCAAAATAGCTGGGATTGCCAAGCTGAGATAAGAGCGTTTAAACATATAATTTCCTTATAATTATCCGCAAAATAAAGTTTTTTTTACTTTAGGATGCAAGCATAGACGATGAGGTTACTGATTTCACAATTAATGTAACAATTCGTGATGTTATTATTTATTTAGTAACTTATTGAGAGTAAGGAACTAATTAATAAAATGTCGGTCGAATTAATCCAGTAACTGTTTATCTGATAACAGTAAGTGGAAAATAGAGGAATGAAAATGAGATGTTTGGTGCTCTTATTTGTAGGAGCTATCGCAACATTTAGTACAACGCTCATGGCAGCCGATAATGCCGGCTCAGATTGCCATTTAGTGACCTCTAATGTTGATATATTAATTTGTAAAGATCCTAAATTATCACTGTTACATAAGCTGATGGTAGACATGTATCAGCAAGTTTTAACCCAGTCGATGGTAAGCGAAGCTTCTGTGATAAAGGAAACACAGAAAAACTGGTTAGAAACAAGAAAAGGTTGTTTACATCAATCTGATGCTCAACGTTGTTTAGTGTCAACTTATCATTCTCGCTTAGATAATCTTACCGCTATTAATGCCACCGTTCTGGCACCACTTGCCACATATAGTTTTCACGATTTAAAAGATGCTCGCTATAACGGTATCGAAGATATTGGTACACCGATTAAATTACAGCATGGTTTATGGGCAGGAGAACCGTATCAACCTGGTGGTTCAGTCATGCCACAAGTCATACTGCTTGATGATATTAAAGCTGTGGGTTCACTGACGGAAAGTAATAACAAAATGGCAGTGGTTTTATTAAATTACTCACCGGGTGGAACAGGGCAATATTTGTATATAGCTGTTGTTGACAAAGAAAGTGGCCATTTAAAAAATATTGCGACTCAGTTTGTCGGCGATCGTTTTCGAGTTAAAGATCTAAAAATATTGAATAAGAAAATTATTTTAGATGTTATTCAGCCGGGTAAAAACGATTCAGCTTGTTGTCCTGGTGATGTGGTTCAACATGTCTGGCATTTAGATAGTCATAATCAATTAATAGAAGAGCCGAACACACGAAAAATTGTTCGTTTAACCCCAGATATTTTATCTAATACTGAATGGAGACTAGAAAGCTGGCGTTATGGCGATCCGGTGAGTGCCGAAAACGATATTCGATTACGTTATATTAATGGACATTTTACTGGTTCAGTTGCCTGTAATAATTATACGGTTTCCGTTACATCAGAGCCGCGTCCGGGCTTTATTAATGTATTAAAGCAGCATACATTGGTGACTGAAAAACAGTGCAATAATCCTTTAGCTGCAGAACAACAACAACGATATTTAGAGCAATTAGGTGGGGTGAGTCAATTCACTTATTTCGCGGGTAAATTAGCGCTTTCATATCAAGTCAACGGCCAGTTGGGGGTAATGATCTTCTCCAAAGAGCCATCCTCATATAATCAATAATCTTTTGTAACCCATTGATAAGAAGTATCAATAGACGTTGATACTTCTTATTTTATAACTTATTAATTATTCAACCATAACTCAACAGCGCGTTGCGTTGAGGGAAAAGCAAAATTTTCTAGTTTGATATCTTGTTTTTTACCCACAGAATATCAGCAACATCATCCTGTACCGTTAGTGTTGGTTTATCTAATAATTGATGACTAAAAAAAGTATCACAGGTTTTATATTCAATATTTTTGTAGCAATACGTATTACTGAATGAGCCTTGGTATGTGAAATCAGTCAGCGTTAAGTTGAGTTCTTCCTGTATTTCTCGTATTGCTGCTTGCTCTAAGGATTCATTAGGGTCAACAAATCCGCCAGGTAAATCCCATAATCCTAATCCTGGATTTCTACCTCTTATTGCTACCAGTAACTCATCTTCATATGACAGCGCAACCATAACAGCAGCCGCTGGGTTGTGAAAATAGGTAAAATTACAGGCGCTACAAGTAAATTGCTTATCGGTTAAACGGGTTAAGCTTGATTTGCCACACTGCGGACAAAAACGGGCTGTATTTATACTGGTCATCTTTCTAGTGACCATCTTTTTCTAACCAAGTAAGAATAAATTGCGCAATAGACTCAGGATCATTGATATTTAGCTGCGGTAGCGGACATAGTTGAGTATCTGCGTCAGTAGCAAATGCGATAATGTAAGGATCGTTAGGATACAATAAGGGTTTATTGTAAGACGGACGATGAATTTCTATTTTAGGAAAAGCTTGCTCTCTGAACCCCTCAATTAATACAAGATCGAGCTTGCTGTGATCGAGTTGCTCTAAACAGTCGTTAAGTTCA
The DNA here is from genome assembly GCF_003026095.1 of Photobacterium sp. GB-72. Taxonomy (NCBI): domain Bacteria; kingdom Pseudomonadati; phylum Pseudomonadota; class Gammaproteobacteria; order Vibrionales; family Vibrionaceae; genus Photobacterium; species Photobacterium sp. GB-72. The sequence continues at coordinate 373,024 of NZ_PYNV01000002.1, forward strand.
GGATCTTTACGTTCATCTTCTGGGTATTCAAAATAAAGCATGTGGCGTGATTTTGTTGCCAGTAATGTTTGCCCGCAACCCGCATGACGTAATCGATAAGAGTCCTTACCTGGTACATCAGGTTCAATGTCATGATGACTATGTTTTATTAGACCTAATCGAATACCACGTTGCTTGAGTAACGGGATTACTTTTTCTAATAACGTTGTTTTTCCTGAGCCACTAAAGCCCGCAAAGCCAATCAGAGGAGTGGGAGAAGTAATCATAACTATTTTTAGGTCAAAATACAGTGTCAGTAATTATATCGTTAAATGATGGGGAAATGCAGCAATGCGCTGTATTTACTAACGATTAATTAAAGTAAGTCTTTTATTACTTATGTGTAGTGTGTCTTAAAAGTAATCCTTATCTATGAAAGTTTTGTTGTGTTATGAGTGACGGTCTAAAGTTAAAAGGTGTGGGCATTCTTTAAATAGTTATTGGGTTGTTGTCACAGTAGGGACATTGATGATTAACAGCATAGTTATAAAGACAGGGAGTGTGAAATGTGGGCAATACTTGATTTTGAGGCATCAGGTTTATCTGAACATTCATATCCGATTGAGGTTGGGTATTCTTTACCAGATGGAACAAACAGTAGCATGTTAATTAATCCGCTATCTGCATCCGATAACTGGTCTCATTGGGATAAAGATGTTCAACACAATATCCATAAGATATCTCGGTCAATGATTGAAGAGACTGGGATGCAAGTAGTGGATGTTTGCCAACATTTAAATACGACTTTAGGTCAATATGATTTGGTTTTATGTGACAGTGAATGGGATCTATTCTGGCTGGGGCGTTTATACCATGCAGCACATATGCGTCCATCTTTTGTGCTTACAGAGGTAAGCCATTGGTTAAAAAATCAAAATGGACTGGGTCAGGTACACTTTAAATTGGCTTTAGATAACTTAGGGGCGATGAGGCATCAAGCAGGATATGATGCAAAACAAATCCGCTTAGCGATAGATACATTGGTTAAGTCATCTTAATTAAAATTTTATCTTTAGAAAAATTAAGTTACGAGGTTTGTATTTGTAAACATGGGTTGGATGTTTACAATGCCGTTTTCAATGATTGATAACGAGATAACGTGTGGCAGAGTTTTTATCAACCGTTTTAGAAACAAAACAATCCTTACGTGTGGCTATGTTTAATGTCGCGATGTCTGAGCCAGAACAAGGGCGTATTTTTCAGCAAACATCGGGTTTAACTAATAAAAGATTTCAGCGACTCGCCGCTATTATCCAGCATGTTAATGCTGATGTTTTGTTACTGTGTGAATTTGATCACCCTGGTAATGGGGGCGATGATGGTAGCCTTGATAATTTTTGTCAGCATTATTTATCTCATTCTCAATATCAACAATCTGCGATTGATTACCCTTATCGCTATTGCCCTTCATCCAATACCGGCCTAATAACCGAAATAGATCTAAACGGTGATGGTCTCTGCACGTTACCAGAAGATGCCCAAGGTTACGGTGAATTTCATGGTCATTTTGGTTTTGTTATTTTATCTAAATGTCCACTGCAGCAAGAGAATATTCGAACGTGGCAGCACTTTCTTTGGAAGGATATGCCGAATAACTTAATGCCTGTCGATTATTATTCAAAAGAAGCTCAGCATATATTACGTTTATCTTCTAAAAATCATGTTGTTGTGCCTATTGTTGTTGAAGATAAAGAAATTAATTTACTGTGTTGTCATCCAACCCCTCCTGTGTTTGACGGTAACGAACGTCGAAATGCAAAACGTAATCATGATGAAATCCAGCTTTTAATCGACATCATTAATGATGAATCCTATTTAGTTGACGATAATGATCAAGTTGGTGGGTTAAAACCTGATGATGCCTTTATTGTAATGGGGGATTTAAATGCTGATTTAGATGATGGCGACGGATTTAAGGACGCGATTAAACACCTACTGAAACTCGATAAAATAAATACAAGGGTTAGTAGTGGTAAGCAGACGCCTAAAAGTGAAGGTGCAAGGCATTATTATCCTTGGCAAAAGCGTACTGGCCGTAAAAATGAGTGGACGCATTTAGCTGGGTTGCGGTTAGATTATGTGTTGCCGTCAAGAAATTTAGATGTGATAAAAACGGGGGTTTTTTGGCCGGATAAACATGATTTATTACGTGAACTTATTTTAGATTGTAAAGGTAGAGAAAAGCCTTCTGCAGGATCAGATCATCGAATGGTGTGGGTTGATATTAATATTGCGGACTAAATGACGATGTGATCATGTTGGCATATTTATATTATAACAATTATTCAGAGATAAAAGTTAACAGAGATAGTAATACCTAATGTTACTCTTCACCCTGGTTATTTTTCGGGGGGAGTCATTATGCGTTTGGTACTTAGCCGCTATTGGTTTTTCTGCCTTTTATTTTGTTGGTCTGTTGCGGCAAATAGTTTACAGTTTAATCCGACATATCAACAAAGCGCTAATCAGATCCGCCAAACCTTTGAGCCTCAGTTATATACAATGCCAGCCTATACAGCGGGGCATTATGGCTTACGTATGTATCGGCAGTCGTTAGATCCTAAATACGCAGCCGCGATATGGCAGGATATGGCGCGAGTTGCGAGTAACTTAAATCGCTATTCAACAGAAGTTGTGACACCTGAGCAAGTACAGCGATACAGTTTAGCGCGATTAGCGAATTATAAAACATCACCTAAAGAGCGTAGCCAACGTCGATATAAAGCGACTCAAACGATGCCTGAATATGTATATTTAGGCGTTGGGTTGCTCGGCTCAATGGCGCGTGCCGATGAGTATGGGTTAAAGCATCAAAATGATGCGCAATTAAGGCAGGTTCTTCGCCGTTATGATTTTAAAAAATATGTTACTGATCCTGAAATGATCCAAGCGTGGGCAGCACAACTTGCAAATCAAGTCTATTGGTTAAGACAACTGGGTGAACAAGATGTGGTGAATGATTTCATTATTGCTTTTCGTGAAACTTATCCTGATAGTCAAGACAATCAATTATCTTCTCTGCAATACAGCAATAAAATTTATGGGTTAACGCATATTATTTTTGCGGCATCGAAATACTATCAATTACCGATCCATGAAAAAGATCATCAATGGATTTTTGATTACTACCGCAAAAATATCGATAAGATTATTGCTGAAACGAAAGAGGATGTTATTGCAGAGGTCGGGATTAACTTTTTATTGGCGGGGTTAGAGGCAGATCCCGTAGTAGAGAAAACCCGCAAGGTGATTCAGCAAGCAATAAATCCTCAGCATGGAATGATCCCATCAGTAACGGGTGATATAGATTTAGTCTCTGGTGAGCACCGCAATGTACTTGCGATAATGTTACTCGATTGGAAAGAAACGCATTTAGCGCCGACGCTAAGCGACCATCCTCAAATGTTCAAGCATATACCGTATGGATTGATTGCAAAATAGCATAGGAAGGGTAAAGGTATATTTACGCATAATAGAATTGATTGAGAATCAAACAATATCAATTAAATATTTTGACAAAGTACCGGAAAGGTTTGAATAAGCAAGCAACAGCAGTTACTGCTGCTTGCGTAGGCTGTTAGAAATATTTACTACGAATTTTGGCGTATTTTTCTTTCAGTGCGCTAGTTGTGAAGGTTTTAACAACCATATTGGGTGACCAATAGCTTGGTGACCACCCCGCTTTTTGTTTCAATTGCTGAATAAAATGATCTGGTGTGATCCCTTTTCTCCACGCACTTGGTAGCATTGTTGTTTGCGTGTAGCGATCAATTAATACAATACCTTGGCGATTGCTAGGTATTTGTAAGTGTTCGACTAAGGCCTGATGAGAGTGAATTGGCAACGTTTCAAGTGGCGATAATACTTCGATTTCGATTGTTAATTCATCAAGTTGTTCTTCAGAAAGAGGCATAAAGCGACGGTCTTCGTATGCACTAGCCACGGCTTTATTATGAACTTCTATGACTAATGGACGCGAAGCAATAGTTGTCCCCATAGAGCCTTGCAATGCATTATTCACCTCTAAGGTAACAAAACATGCTGCATGTTGTTGCATCTTTCGCGTGTAATGATTAAGCCGAGGTGCATTTATCGGACGATCAGAAAAATGGTCATGAATAGCATTGCGTGCAATATCCAGTAATTGAGTTAACTCACCTTTATTATATGTTTGTGGTGTAGCTATTATATCCACAACTCTCTCCTTAACTCTGTAATGACAGAGCAGTTAAATTCCGTGATAAAAGCGATTTATTATTGTTCATTGGGCTGCTTTTGATTATCCGTTAGTGTTTGAATGCAAAAGGACTGACGAAACAGTTAACGGTAGTGAGGTAATTAATATCATCTATTTTCGATGAATGTTCAACATGTGAAAGGTTAAAATTTGTTAACTTTTCTATCGTTATTTTATTCAGTATTTGTATTTTAATTTCTTATAAAACAAATTGTTATATTTTATCTGTTGAAAAGAGGGGGTTACTAATTGACTATCAATGAGTAATTGCGAATAGAAAGTGAACAGTGCAACTAAAATTAAATATTGTTTAGATCGTAAACAGGTGTGAAGTAGATGTTTTACTATTAAGCAAGTTTCAATTATCTTGACCAACTTATCTTATAGAAGAAGTGGCATTGTGATGACTGAAGTAAAAAATCTAACAATCGAACAGCTTGAGCAATACGACAATTTAGTAATTACGCAGCCGAATTGTCCGTTTTGTGTGAAAGCAAAAGCACTACTTGATGAGCGTGGTATCGAGTATACAACACTTGTTTTAGGGCTAAATTTATCAAAATTAGTGATGGTTGATTTCATCGAACAAAAGGCAGGGCTAACGGTTCGTACTGTACCTCAAATTATTTTAGATGATAAATATATTGGCGGTCATGACGATTTAGTCGCTTTTCTTGAGCGTCAAGTTGAAGCAACTGAGTTTGATGATTTTGAATTATAAAAATGGGCTGAAAAGCCCTTTTTTATATCTATTACTAGTACATATATGAGCTGACCTTATGAAACTCGATTTTTCTCAATTAAACAAACAGGCCAAACAATCGTTTGGTGACCAACAAGCTATTATTAAAAAAGTGATGCAAGGTAAAGTAGTTAACTGTAAAGAATGCGATCAATCATTATTCTTAGTTCCACCTGAAAAAAGCGAACAACCAGGGATTGCATGTAAAAAAGGCTGTACTCATATTCATTTAGATTTCGCCTAGTTAAGGGGATATTTTAATTGTAGGGTGTATAAAAAAGCACCATTGAATTGTTTTTTTTAGATAAGTATTCCCACATTACTGATAACGAGTGTTACGGAGTTGCACACTATTTCTGGCAAATCGGCATTCTCAATTTCTATTTTTATATTGCTAGTTAATGCAGTGATTAATAATAAAAAGCTATTTACGGAAGTGAGATAACTTTGATAGCTGATAATTTTATAAATTTAAGCTTAAGTTATAACATCATGAATTAAAGTATAAAAATAACTACGATGATAAAATTATATTTATCAGCCAACGATAAAAAAACAGTCTAAAGTTGATAGGGTAGTAGTTAGAGTACAATGAAAAGCATTATTAATTTTACACACTGATATCATTATTTTTTATGGGATATGGTGTTTTTTATAACAAATGAATTGTTTTTAGACGATTAAGCCATCTATTGACAGTTATTATGATGAAATGGTTATATATTGCCGCTCAGATTTTATTTACAGGACTAAGTATTGATGGTTTGAGTTGTAATCATAACGGGACTTTATAAATGAGTAAGCACGATAAATATAGTATTCATAATACCGACTATACAATTGGACAAGATAATGTCCAAAAATGGGGCTTTGATGTCCATAATGCGGTATTTGGCGTTAGTGCAGGATTAATTGTTCTCTTTTTAGCAGCAATTCTTATCAGCGATCCTGCAACAGCAAAAGCAGCGTTAGATAGTGTTAAAAATGCTATCGTAAATAAATTCGATACCATGTTTCTTTTAGCGGGAAACTTTTTTGTTATTTTTTGTTTAGGGCTCATCATTTCTCCTTACGGGCGTATTCGCCTTGGCGGTAAAGAAGCTGAATCTGAACATACAACCTTATCTTGGTTATCCATGCTGTTTGCTGCAGGTATGGGGATTGGTTTAATGTTTTGGAGTGTTGCCGAGCCTGCCGCGTATTATACCGGATGGGGTGGTTCAACACCGCTAAGTGTGACACCTGAAACGCCAGAGGCTTTTAAAGTCGCGATGGGTGCAACTATGTACCATTGGGGTTTACACCCATGGGCTATTTACGGTGTTGTTGCGCTTTCAATGGCATTTTTTGCTTATAATAAAGGTTTACCACTTTCTATTCGTTCGGTGTTTTATCCTATTCTTGGCGATCGTACTTGGGGTTGGGCTGGGCATATTGTTGATATTCTTGCTGTGCTTGCGACGCTATTCGGTTTAGCGACATCATTAGGACTAGGGGCTCAGCAGGCGGCAAGTGGTATCAACCACGTATTTGGTACTCATGGTGGTTTGGGATTACAGATTGGTATTATTATTGTCGTTACTTTAATTGCCATCTACTCAGTAGCACAAGGTATTGATTCTGGCGTTAAATTGCTAAGCAATATCAATATGCTGGTAGCATTAGTTCTTCTTGTTTTTGTCGGCGCCGTTGGTTTTACTGTTTCTATGCATACAATCCCAACAACGATTGTGGGGTATGTAGAGAACTTCATTCCACTCAGTAACCCATTTGGACGTACAGACCAAGCATGGTTACACGGTTGGACAATTGTATACTGGGCATGGTGGATTTCATGGTCACCATTTGTAGGTTCATTTATTGCACGTATCTCAAAAGGTCGTACTGTTCGTGAGTTCTTAATTGCTGTCTTGATTGTGCCGACTGTGGTTACAACTGTTTGGATGTCAGTATTCGGCGGTCAAGCCATTCACCAAGTGATGGATGGCATTGGATCGTTAGGAAAAAATGGTATTACTGAAGTGCCACTGGCGATGTTCCAGATGTTTGATGCACTACCTTTTGGTACTATCTTATCAGTTATTGCCGTTTGTCTTGTTTTAGTATTCTTTATTACTTCATCAGATTCAGGCTCATTGGTTATCGATAGTATTACTGCAGGTGGTAAAATTGATAACCCTGTGGCACAACGCGTATTTTGGGCTGTTATTGAAGGTTTAATTGCGATTGCATTGTTGTGGGTAGGTGGTACTCAAGCAATTCAAGCGCTTCAAGCTGGCACTATTTCAACGGCACTTCCGTTTACTATTATATTATTGCTAATGTGTGTAAGCCTATTGCTTGGCTTTAGAACAGAAAAGTACAAGTAAAATTATAAGGGCAATTTAGCCTAAAATGGTAATAAAAACCGCAGTATTAATACTGCGGTTTTTTTATTCCCAAATTTGCTCAATTGGCGTATCAGGTGTGAAGTGATATGCGATTTGTGCTTGTAATAATTCAGCTGTTGCTAATGCATCTGTTAACGCGTGATGAGGTTGATAAGCGGGTAATCCATATCGAATTCTACATTTCCCTAATCGAACGGAGCCTGGCTTTTTCCCTTTGAATCTCGCCAAAATACCACTGTACTGCTGGGTTTGGATATATAATTCAAGCGCTAAAGTATCAACAACAGGAAATTGGATGCCTTCGTTTAATCGCACTCGTAATGCCTTATCCATAAACTGTCGCTCGATGGCTTTGTAATGCACCACTACGACTTTACCAGCTAAAGAGTCTAATACAGCTTCTAAAATTCGACGTATATCAGGCGCCGTTTGTACATCTGAGTGTGTAATACCATGAATGATGACGGAGTCTTCATCTAGTTTTGCTTTTGGCTTTACTACCCAATGCTGTGACTGTTTGCAAAAAATACGATTGATGTTGAAGGGAACAAGCCCGACACTAATAATGTCATCTTTGTTAGCATTAAGCCCTGTTGTTTCAAAATCTAAAGCAACAAATTCAATGTCCTTTAATGGGGTATCACCACTAAAAATACCATGTTGATAATATTGTTTAATTCTTTGGTCTTTAGCATCATTGGCAAGTTCCGCAAACTTTGTTTGCCAATCCACTATCGGAGTATTACGAATGAAGTGGGTTGATGTTGTTTTTTTGAATATTTCTCTAAACATGCTTCGTTACCCTTATCGTGTTGCTTGATAGCGATATTTCACGAAGTTTTGGGCTTTACTTAAAATTTGGAAAGCATCTTTAAGATTACGGCGTTCAAAATCGGACATATTTTCAGGCTCAATACTATTATCAGGCTCTTGCCCTTCTTCAACATCCAACGCTTGATGGCGAATACGGACTAATGAAATATATTCCATGGCATCGCGAAGATCTTGAGCACGTCCCGGTGGTAAAATTCCACTTTCAATAATATCGTCCAAACGTTCGAGCGAATTTTGTGAACGTGAGCCTACCGCAAGGGCATGGACACGAATCAAATCTGCTAATGGCGCTGTACCACGACGTTTTAGATTAATCGAGTTATTATGACGTCCATCTTTTTCCATTACGAAATCTTTAAAGAAGCCTAATGGTGGCGTGCGATTGATTGCGTTGCGTGCAAGGCAAGCTAAAAAGCGAGGGCTGTTACGGGCACGACGAACAATAAAGCCATTAAGTTGTTTAGCCCAACGTAATCTGCCCCAAACACCGCCTAAGTCAAAAAAGATAGAGCTATTTAATAACGCTTGAGGTTTTGGATTATCAATCCAATCAGCAAAACATTGTTCCCATTCATGTCGGGTTTTTCGCCATTCTGGATTTGTCGCCATAATGCCGCCAGTACAATAGGCATAACCACATGCAGCAAGGCCATCACAAACAAAAGTCGCAAGTGCTTCAAAGTACGCATTATGTTTATCATGATCGAAGGAATTATCTAAAATAATGGCGTTATCTTGGTCTGTGACGATGAGTTGTTCATCTCGTGCCATAGAGCCTAAGGCCAAGAAACAGTATTGAATAGGTGGTGGACCGAGCTTTTCTTCTGCTAATTCTAATAAACGCTGTTTAAAGCTGCGCCCAATTTCTGCCATTGCGCTGCCAATCATGTGCGAGTTAGCGTCTTCATTAACCATGCGCACAAAGCAGTCTTTAACTTGTGCTGATAATTGAATGAGCTCTTCTACAGATTGCTGCTGATAAATACTACTAACGAGAAGTAAGCTATTTTGCGATTCATAGCGAACAATATCAGAAACGCTAATCACACCTATTGGTTGTTTGTTTCTAAGCACAGGCAAATGGTGAATGTTATAACGTAGCATAGTCAGCATCGCTTCAAATACATAGGCATTATGATCGAGTGTAATGGGTTCTGCTGTCATGACTGAAGAAACTGGCTTTGAGGTTGAAATACCTTCGGCTAATACTCGAGTACATAAATCACGATCAGTAATAATTCCCGTGACATAATCGTTTTCATCATCGTCATCGGTAGCATTACTGTCACTGAGTAATAATGCAGAAACGCCTTCTTCAGCCATTGTTTGTGCTGCCGTTTGAATGGTTTCGTTTTGATCAATGATGACGGCATCACGAGTGATCAAAGTTCTTAGTTTTGATGTCGTCAGATCATTTTCATCATGTTGGCTTGATACGGCATGACGTAAACGAGCCCCATCTTCAACTTCAACGAAATCCGCAAAGCTATCGTATTTATCGCAAAGTTCAATAAATAGAGTATTGGGAATACAGTAGAGTAGAGTATCTTCTAGCGCTTTTGCTGGCATTCGGACTCGGTTGTTCATCAACAAGCCCATTTGGCCGAAAATATCACCTTCATCAAGACGATTGTAGAGCTCGCCCTTACGGCGGTATATTTCAACAGCACCACTTCGAATTAAAAACAGATCATGAATGCTATCGCCAGTATTCAATATCATGGTGCTCGCACGGTAATAAGCGACTTCGACTTCAAGAGCAAGTTGATGAAGTTGCTCTTCTGGCAAAGTATCAAAAGGCGGATACTGTGAGATAAAATTGAGAATTTCTATTTGTTCCGCTTCCATTACATCTTCCGTTATTTAAGGCAAGTATTTAGTTGGCGTTGGGTATTCAATGATCTATTGCTTATTAAAGCTAAGAAAGCGATTAAGTAATAGATAGATGAAAGTTTAACGTATAAATGAGGTTAAAGCATACGGAAGAGGAATTAAACGCTTGTCACGGCTACAAGCGTAAAAGATAGGTCAAATTATTCTGAAAATTGAATTACATCAAGAGATAAGCAATACAGCCGCTACCGATAAGGCGCGCCCCAGAGAAAAAACACGCTTCAATTTTGCTTTCAATTACCTCATCAATCTCATCATATTTTACTGTTAGAAACGAAACGGCAAAACCTACCGACATTGCAAAAAGAAGAACAGCAAGATCAAATAAAAAGGCTTGAATCCATGTACATTACATACCTTAGTTAAATAACGTAATAATATATAATGATGAGATCTTGCCGACAAAAATAGCATAGATAATCATCAGTATTTAAGTCGTTTCTTTTAAATAATGAGACAAAAGTATCTTCGCAGTAGCTATCTATTTTCATCGAAGAGAGCTGATAAAACGTCATTAATAACGTTAATCATGGAGATTGCATTTATGCCATATAATGAACTGAAAATACTTTAAATCTAGATGATTGTATTATCAATATTCGTCGTATTTGTATTAGGCTTTAATAAACAACATAACGATGAATATGAATGGAAGCATAATCTTAGATATCTGACGATGGGGTATCCGTGTGAGAATTGTTTTCTTTGGTGAAGCGCTTGTTGAAATAAATAACACGACTAAGTATGCAACGTATGGTGGAGATGTACCCAATACAGCCTTGTATTTGTCTCGGCTTGGACAATCTCGAGCTATTTCTGTCAGTTATGCGACTGCCGTAGGGACTGATAAGTTATCACTATCATTATTATCGTGTTGGCAGCAAGAAGGCATTGATACGAGTTTAGTTCGGTATCTTTCGACTAAATTCCCTGATCTTTGTTATATCGAGACAGATAGAGAAGGGCACTGTTACCGCCATTTTTGGAATAAAGATAATGCTGCTCGTTATTACTTTTCAAGGGAGTCATCACCACTTGAAATAGCATTAAGTAACTATAACTATCATGCTATTTATATCAGTGCAGTAAGCTTTGCATTATTAACCGATGAAGCAAAAGCAGCGTTATTGGTACTGTTAGAAAAATATAAAATAGATGGCGGAAAAGTCTATTTTGATAATCGATATCGGCCTCATATGTGGACACCACAGCAAGCAAGATACTGGATATGTCAGTTATTACCATATATAGACATTGCTTTCATTGAGATAAAAGACGAACAACGAATCTGGGGCACTAGCTTTGGTATTATTGAACGCTATAGTCACTCGAACTGCTGTGAATTAGTTATTAAACAATATAGCGACCACCCGATAAGCGATCTTAAAGCCCTTCATACTCAAATGAAGATATCTGTGATCCAACCAATAGGGCAGACGACGGATTATATTGCAGATAATGCGTTTATTGCAGGATATCTGGCCGGAAGGATTAGCGGTAAAAGCATTCGCCATTCACTTAATCTTGGAAAAGAGCTGACTTTAAAAGTACAGACTCATTCTAAAGCAGTGATCCCTGCTGCAGCAATGCGAGATATGATGTAACGCAATGATGTTTTTACATCTTATGATGACCAAATCACAGGCTGAATCATATAATTTGGTTGTAAAATAATCGCTTAGCATTATTTTTTAAAAAATAGTATTGACTCAAAAGCTACATTACGTAGAATGCACCCCATACCGAAGAGCAACTCACTTCTCGGTGTGAACAAAATGGCGCGTTGGCAGAGTGGCTATGCAGCGGATTGCAAATCCGTGGACCTCGGTTCGACTCCGGGACGCGCCTCCATTCTCTTTTGAGAATATTATGCGACACTAGCTCAGCTGGTAGAGCGCAACCTTGCCAAGGTTGAGGTCACGAGTTCGAACCTCGTGTGTCGCTCCAAATTAAAAGATATGGCGAATAAGCGGTATCTATAGATGGTGTCTTACCCATCGCAAGTAATTGCGTGCCCTGGTGGTGGAATTGGTAGACACAAGGGATTTAAAATCCCTCGGCGTTCGCGCTGTGCCGGTTCAAGTCCGGCCCGGGGCACCATCTTTATTTTACCTATTAGGTAAAAAAGAAAAAATAGAATTAAAAGATATAGCGAATAAGCGATATCTACAGATGGTGTCTTACCCATCGCAAGTAATTGCGTGCCCTGGTGGTGGAATTGGTAGACACAAGGGATTTAAAATCCCTCGGCGTTCGCGCTGTGCCGGTTCAAGTCCGGCCCGGGGCACCATCTATAAAGAAAGCTCATCATTAGATGAGCTTTTTTTTCGTCTGTAATGTGAGTACATCAAATAAAAAAGAGCCGAAAGGCTCTTTTTTGTTATTTATCGCTATCAGTGCCGAAACGAATGATGCAACTTTTAGCAAATTCGGTTGCTTCGTTCGCTGTCCAATCACCTTTTGGTTTTTCTTTTAATTGGTTACACCAATCTTCACTGCCCACTTCCGGTGTACATGCAGAAAGTAATGTTACAGCACCTAATAAAATAAATAACTTCTTCATAAACATCCTTTATTACTGATTAATTATCAGCTTCAGCGTTAAATTTCTGCGATTACTCACAATGCCGTAAGAATGGCTGAAAGGTCACGTATTAGCAAATTTTAAAAAGTGTTTTATGTGATAATTATGTAATATTTCAATAACAAAGGAAAAGGCTGGTTTGCTAAATACCAATACTCTGATGCTTCGGAGGGCTAAAATAATTATTGATAGTCCATGATTTGGCATGATTGTAAGGAGGGCATGATGAAATTAAATTGTGATATGGGCGAAAGTTTTGGTGCTTGGAATATGGGAGATGATGCAGCAGTGATGCCATGGATCAATATGGCGAATATTGCGTGCGGTTTTCATGCATCCGATCCGACAGTGATGGCAAGAACGATTGCTTTAGCTAAACATCATGATGTGATCATAGGTGCTCACCCTGGCTATAATGATAAAGAAGGGTTTGGACGACGGCCTATTCCCCATACGTTGGATGAAATCAGTCATAGTGTGGCTTACCAAGTCGGGGCGCTAGATGCGTTATGTCGGCTGAATGCTGTATCTATTACGTATGTGAAGCCTCATGGCGCGTTATATAACCAAATGATGCAAGATCCTGAAATTTTCGAAGTCATTGTTTCAACGATCGCAAAACTTAATACTTCCCGTGTTCTTCCTCTTTCTCTTATGGTCCTGTCACGAGCAAATAATGAGGCATATATTCAAATAGCCAGACAAAAAGGTGTTTCTTTACTTTTTGAAGCGTTTGCAGATAGAGCTTATACAGCCGATGGATTATTAGTTCCACGACATGAAGCTGGTGCAGTACATCACCATCCTGATTTGATAAAAGCGCAAGTATTACAACTCGCTCAAGGTAAAGTGAGAACCCAGAGTGGGAAATTATTAACATTACAGGTTGATACCATTTGTGTGCATGGTGATAACCCTGAATCAATTGCAACAATTAAAGAGATCGCCCTGTTATTGCAGTCAGCAAATGATAATAAATAGGACGTTATTATGCTTATTAGTCGGTTAACTGAATCAGCCATGATGGTGGAATTTGGGCAGAAAATTACCGCTGAAACAACAGCCATGATTGCTGATTACGTGACGTTTATTAAAACACAATATAGTCGTGAATTAATCGATGTTACTCCCTCGTATACTAAAGTGATGTTACATTTTCGGCTGGACTGTAATTGTTATTCTTTATTGGTTGCGGCAAGTGAGCAATGGTTTGCTGATCATCGACTAAGTTATAAAGGCTCTCGCCATTCAACATCAAAACTGCACCAATTACCTGTTTATTATCATTCAGATGTTGCGCCAGATTTAGCTACTGTCGCCGCTCATAGCCAGTTAACAGAGCAACAAGTCATTACTCGACATAGTGATAAAATCTATCAGGTAGGTGCAATAGGTTTTACTGCTGGGTTTGCTTTTTTATCTTCGGTGGATGCTGAAATCGCAATGCCTAGACTGTTGTCACCTCGGCTTCAAATACCAGCAGGAAGCGTCGGTATTGCCGATAACCAAACCGCAATATATCCCGATCAAAGTCCAGGAGGTTGGCATATTATTGGTAATTGTCCGCAATCCTTATTTTTAGCTGATCAGTACCCGTTATCTATTTTTTCAATTGGCGATCAGGTGCAATTTTTTGCGATCACCAAACAAGAATTTTTAGATCTAGGAGGGCAGTTATGGAAGCGTTAGAGATCATTGAATCAGGGATGCTAATGCAGTTGCAAGATCTCGGTCGATATGGTGTGGCAGAGCATGGATTAAGCCAAGGTGGCGCAATGGATCTTCATGCTTTCTGCTGGGGGAATTTATTGTTAAATAATGATCCTAATGCAGCTCAAATAGAGATCACATTAGGGCAAGTCAGTTTTAACGTTCTTACCGATTGTACTATCGCTCTCACTGGTGCTGATATGCAAGCCAAGATTGATGGGAAAAAGGTTATGCCTTGGCAAACAGTACGCTTATTGCGTGGGCAAGTATTGCAGTTAGGCTATGCACGTCAGGGGTTAAGAGCATATTTAGCCATTGACGGTGGATTTTGTGTTAAAGAAAGTCTAGGTAGTGTATCGACAGTCGCTAGGAATCATCTGGGCGGTTTTGATGGTACGGGGCAGTCACTAAAAGAGGGGCAACGACTTTCTAAATATGGTGGAAATAACGTTTATCATTTTCAAGCAGTACCCGCACGCTATATACCCCATTATGCCGAAAAGTTAACGGTATCTATTATTGAATCATATCAAGCAGAGTGGTTTTCTTCACAGCAAAAGCAGCAGTTTTATCAGTCAGAATATCAAGTGAGTCAACATAGTGATCGCATGGGCTATCGGCTTGTAGGGGAAAAGATCCTCCCCAATAAGACGACATTGATCTCTCAACCTATAGCAAAGGGAGCGGTTCAATTTCCTGCATCAGGAGAGCCCATTATTTTACTCAATGATCGACAAACGTTGGGAGGATATCCTATTTTAGGTTGCATTACTCAGCGCGATCTTAATTTGGTTAGTCAAATAAAACCGGGAGATTCAATCCGATTTTCACCATTAAGCCCAGAGCGATTTGAACTTGAGTTACAGAAATGGTTTACTTTCTGTCGATTCTTTAATGTTTTCAATTGTGGTAACGAAAAGAAAGAAAGGTGATTGGATGTATATTTTCGGCTATGGAAGCCTGATCAATAAATACTCGCGAAACCGTACAGGTAATACTGGTAAATCTTATCCTGCATTAGTGCATGGTTTACAGCGTTCATGGGGTAATGTTGATGGCAGTTATCCTATCGCACCTTTAGTCGTAAAGCCGGGACAAGGTGTCTGTAATGGCGTGTTAATTGAAGTTGATGAAAAAGGTTTGAGAGACTTTGACCAAAGAGAACATGGTTATCAACGTATTCAAATTACTGCACAACAAATTGAATTGTTAGAAAATACGAAGCTCACATTATCAGAACCAGTTTGGGTGTATATCAATAATAGTGCTTTACCACCTTGTCAGCAGTTTCCTATTACACAAACCTATGTTGATACGGTTTTAGCGGGATGTTTATCTATTTCACATCAATTTGCAGAGATGTTTATCGCAACGACGACAGGCTGGCAATACCCTTATCAAAATGATCGTCATTCGCCTAAATACGGCAACTTAGCTGGCGTTTATGATGTTGATAGAAAGCAGATTGATATACTCATTGAAAATACGATTTCAGGTAATTAACGATCTGCTTATCGTTATCATTTAAGCGAGATCTACGGTGGCAAAACCGAATAAAAAAGGGCCGACAAAAACAGTTGATATCTTTTGTGCTAAATGTAAAACGCTCTTATTTAAATATCGAAAAGGTGGAAAAGGGGCGTTAGTAAAATGTTTTAAAGAAAGAATTGTAAAAGATTTTACGATTGAATCTGCAACATGCCCTGAATGTGGTGTGGTATTCGCACGAGATGCATTAGTAAGAGGTACACCTGCATTTAAAATCATTGGTGGCAAAGTGACGATGAAATAAATAAGAAGCCGAGTTATAAGTCAACTCGGCTTCTTGCTACCAATGAGGATTACTTTTTGAATAACTGCTTTGGTGGGCAATCAATCTTTTTACTCATAAGTACCGCTTCTAAATCGACAATTTTACGGTGATAAGTTGCCTTTACGAGTTGATAATCAAGTGATGGCGCAAACCATAATGAAAGTTGGCGATCGCTTTTTCTCGTTTGATTAACCCTAATGGTATTTAGAGTACCAAAATTAGTATCGATTGTTTCATTACCCACGACTGCAAAGTAGTAGTGGCTAGTTTCGTCACTATTTTGCATGATGAAATCAAAGTTCTTTTTACCTTCAATTAAATCAAGACGCATTTGGCTACCAATTGTGTCTCCATCAAGAATAGGCGCGAAAGCATTGGTATATTTCTGCGTTTTTCCATCATCAGTCACTGTAGAGTTATGGCCATCGTTACTAAACGTTACACTGACATTTCCTGCCATTAGTCCAGTGATCGTTCGTTGAAATTTATCCGTGATAAAGCGTTGAGCAGCATCTGACCAATGTAATTGAGTATGAGAGTGCATTTTTGATTTAGTGATTAAAACATCAACCTCACTGTTGGTATAAATATCAGCGTTATCACCTTTCCAAACAATGTGACGTTGATAATGACCAATTTTCTGACCTTTAAAAAAGATATTGTAATTTAATGTCTTTTTACATTGATGAAATTGGTTCGGAAAAGAATAGGTGGCATGACTTACTTTTTGTAGTGCTGTTGAAGGATTACTTGTCGGTGCTGCAATGGCTGTTACACTCAATAAAGATAAAACCGACGTAGTAAATAAAGACAATAAACGCACAGGTACTCCTAAACATTTAGATATAACGAACATTAGCGTTTTATAGTTTAACAGGTTTGGTAACAAGATGATCAAGTAGCATGTGTTTTATGCACCAAGCCACTTCGATTATATAGATCATTCTGCAAATGTCTTTTTCAGCGTAATAATTAATAATAGGACTGAAATGAAATAAAAAATTAATCTATTATTAACTCCTTTTAAATCATGTGGTTATGATTTTGATTGTAAACGGTCGTAAAGATCATCTTTTAATTAAAAAATAACGTGTTGTTATTTAAGAAATTTTATCTCGAGGTCTATACCTGTCTGTTGTGACACTAGTAATACAGTTATTTGACGTTTAGTGTTAGCGCGCCTATTTTTTATACGTTTATGTCTAAAGAAAGAGGAGTGTGTGATGAAAAAAATGAACTCGTCATATCGATTACAAATTATCAAAGAAGTTGCAACTCGGCATCAAATGAAATCGACAGGTGATCCTATGGCGATGCACATATCACAGCTACTAGAAAGTCATAATAATGAACACCCCATAAAGCCAATAACAACATTTGATGATAGTCATTATGATGACAATGCGGGCGGTTGGGTAAGCAATTTATGGGGTAACGAAAAATAAAACAGGATAATTATAATCACGGGAAGTGATGGATGAAGTACGATGATGATCGTAGCTTTTTTGATACATTAAGATCATCGATGAAGAATGCTTTTTTCTTAGCCTGTAACTGGAACAAATTTTGTGTCTGATGTACATTGCGGTGTCATTATATATTTAGGCTAATTGATGAATTACACCGAACTTGATAATTACACGCGTAAGTGGATTTTTACCCATGCTTCGATGCCTGTTCCTACGACAGATCTTGAGCAAATAAAACCGTTAACCCAAGCGCGTTCTTCGCAATTGTGGCAGGAACATATTAGTAAACAGAGTCCGGATTCTGATCACTTTGAGCACGGTGATTGGGCGGCAGATACAAAAAACTGGTCAGAGCCTGAAGATTGGCAAGATGCTTGGGATAACGATGATGATGCATCATTGCCAGCTGCTATTTTGACAGCTTTGCAATGGGAAGATAATACAACGATTTATTTTTGCTACGAAAAGTACAATATTGTAGAAACTAAATGGGGTGTATTTAAACGTAACTGGAAAAACTTTTTGTTTTTTGATGATGGTCCAATTCTATTGGGTCGCAAACAAAAACAAGCGCTGTGGTTTCAATCCAATGGTACTTATCAGTTAGCATTACGCCCATAATTTTCTAACGCCCTGTAATATTTATTTCTTTTTAAATTACAGGGCGTTGTTATTTATGTTTTTTCTTCAATGGGCTGTAATTGTTTTATGATCTGTTGAATATTTTTTAATGCGATGTGTAAATTATTGCTTGAAGAATGAACCGAGCCTTCTTTTGTTATTAAAGGTTGGTTTAATGGCTCGCCTAACGCAATAAAAAAACGTGCACTGTGGTTTGTGGTTGTGACGGTAATGGGTAATTGCGAGTGAGCAAAAATTCCCATTTGATTCGGATGTAGTTGATTATTTGCGATATAGGCGTGACCTGAGCGTAAATAAATAAAACCTGCAACATGGGTCTCTGGTGGTGTAAATGTCCAACTACCGTATGACGTGACAATAATATCAAGATAGATAATATTGCAGTTGTGTTTTATTGGGCTTTCAACACCATTGTAGTGACCAATGAGTACTTTTGTTGTCGCGTGTGTGCCTTCAACGAGAGGTAGTTTTTTACTGGCAATATGAGTGCTTGATGGCGCAGTCATTTCTCCTTCTTTCTCTGAAGGCGAAGCGGTCCACATTTGAAACGCTTCTGCGATCCCATTGTGTGGTTTCATCAGTGATTTATGTGCCATACCATAACCACAGGTGGTGAGGTGAATATCACCCGTTTGAATGTGATTTTTACCGTTAATACTGTCATCGTTTTGGATTGATCCGATAACGGGATAGCTGACAGCATCGATACCTGAGTGGCCATGAAAACCTAGTTCATTATGTGCTCGGTTAGTAGATAAATAATGATCCCAAAGGATAAAGGGGTTGGTATCAGGAAGATGCGGGGTATCGATATAGGTGACGATGGCACCGTGTTTTATGCCGTGCCGAATTACTGCAATTTTTCTAGTCATTGCTATTGTTACCTGTTTTCGTAAGGCTAGAAAACAAGCCTATGTATCATGCCATTACAAATTAATATTCAACTCTTCTTTAGCCTAGTTGCTTACTCGCCGATCTGCCGCATTATTAGCAACAAAAATTTGGTTACTGGTAAAATGAAAGTTGAATATTAAACGTTTAACATTTATTTGTATTACAATAATCAACATTAAATAGATACTCAATATTGACGAAATAATAGGAAACACGAATGACTTTTTCTTTTGGTGGCTTGTTTAAACAGCAAGCATTTATTAATGGCCAATGGAGTGACGCCTTTTCTGGTAAAACGGTAAATATTACTAATCCGGCGACAAATGAAGTTATTGGTCATGTTCCACTTATGGGTGTAGAAGAAACCAATATTGCGATTGATGCGGCAGATAAAGCGTATCGATTGTGGTCAAAAACAACAGCGAAACACCGTTCGATGATCTTACGTCAGTGGTATGAGTTAATTGTTTCACACCGTGATGAATTAGCTCATATTCTTACTGCCGAACAAGGTAAGCCACTGGCTGAAGCGAAAGGTGAAATTGCCTATGCGGCGAGTTTTGTTGAATGGTATGCCGAAGAAGCTAAGCGTCTAAACGGTGAGATCATTCCAAGCCATAAAGAAGACGCCCGTATTTTAGTTTCTCGCCAGCCTGTTGGTGTGGTTGCTGCCATAACACCCTGGAACTTTCCTGCAGCAATGATCACACGTAAATGTGGTCCAGCTTTTGCTGCGGGTTGCTCCGTGGTATTAAAACCAGCCCCTGATACCCCTTATACTGCATTCGCCTTTGCAGAGCTCGCGCATCGGGCGGGCATTCCTGCTGGGTTGTTTAATGTTATTACGGGAGATGCCGTTAAAATTGGCGCAGAGCTTATGAGCAATAAGCGAGTTCGCAAAGTTTCATTCACAGGCTCAACGGCAATAGGTAAGCTTTTGATGGCACAATCAGCCGCTACTGTTAAGAAAGTGTCTTTAGAGTTAGGGGGGAACGCGCCATTTATTGTGTTTGATGATGCTGACTTATCTCGCGCGATTGATGGGGTAATGGTTTCTAAGTTTCGTAATGCAGGGCAGACATGTGTGTGCACTAACCGTATTTATGTTCATAGTGATGTGTATCTGCAATTTGTAGAAAAGCTAGCTGAAAAAGTGTCAGCACTAACGGTTGGCAATGGTGTTGATAATGGCGTAACTATTGGCCCGTTGATAAACCGAGCTGCGGTTGAGAAAGTCGAAAAACACATTAACGACGCCATAATGAAAGGGGCAAACTTAGTTATAGGTACACGAGAGCCTTCAACAAGCTGCTTTGTTCAGCCTACGGTGCTAAGTAATGTAACCGATAATATGTTAGTGGCGAGTGAAGAAACCTTTGGTCCGTTAGCTGCTGTGTTTAAGTTTACGGATGAGCAAGATGTTATTGCACGCGCTAATAATACCGATTCTGGGCTTGCAGCTTACGTTTATACTCAATCATTATCACGCGCTTTTCGTGTTAGTGAAGCGCTGGAATATGGCATGGTCGGAGTTAATGAAGGGGTAATTTCTACTGAACTCGCGCCATTTGGTGGGGTAAAAGAATCAGGTATTGGCCGAGAAGGTGCGCATCAAGGTTTAGAAGAATATACTGAGATGAAATACACCTTAATGGGTGGCTTATAGCATTTTGTTATTCTTTTAGCGTTATGTCTAGCGAGCTGAGTTACACTGCGTTTCTCAGCTTTCTTCTTTCTATTCTTCTTGGATACTATTTTCCATGGTACGTATTAGTACGACGCCTTCATTGTCTGCAATAAAGCCTTACAGGATTATTTTCACTTTATTTCTTATTCTCTTTTTTTCGTTCCCAGCTCAGGCTGTTCCATTGGTTGGCTCAGCATGTTTGATCCGTCACGGTAATAAAGTTGTCGTTATAAAAGAAGAAATATCAGGGAAATTGGCTTTACCTGGTGGTCGAATTGATCCTATGAATAGCCCTGAGCAGGCTGCTGTACGTGAAGTCTATGAAGAAACTGGCATTCATGTTGACGCGGTGAAGTTGCTAAAATTACGGGGTAACACAACGTTATTTGCGTGTGTAGCGAAGCAGCCCATTCCAACAACAGTGATCTCGCCTTATACCCAACCGTTAACAACGACAGAAAATGATGATTTGTTAATTAGTACTTGGCAAGCGAAGCATTTTACCAAAGAGGTGAAGTGTGCATATTTACTGTCAGCTGAAAACATTACGCCAAAAGATTATCGCTATCCTAATGATGTTCCACTGATCCAACACTTATTATCACAAGTACCCAATAGTGAAATTACGACCAATGCCGCAGATTACCAAGCGGTGAGTAGGTTACATCAATGGGAGCTGACACAGATTCAGTCATTTCAACAAGAAATCAAATCGCTGCCTGATAGTTACCAATCACTTTTTCAACGAGTGCTATCTGTGTTTAACTTACCCGGTGAAAAGCTGTTTATTGGCTTGTTATTGCTCGTTGTTACCGTCGGTTTTGGTGTCACAGCAATGTTGTATTTATCAAGCGTTCTTGTGACTGTCACTTTTATTGCTTCGGTAATGAAATTAGCGCTAGCATCACCTCGTCCATTTTATATTTGGCCAGAGTTACAACAAACAGCAGCCAGTGGCTTTGGTTTGCCGAGCGGCCATACATTAATGGCAACGGTACTATGGGGATTGCTTTGGTACAATTTGCCGTTGTTGATTCATCGCTATCGACCCCACTTGACTTCAAACCTAACAACGTTTCGCTTTAAGACACTGCCGCTGTTGATTATTGCGATTAGTTTACAAGCTATCGCAAGGGTTTGGCTCGGTGTGCATTTTATCTCAGATACCGTACTTGGCTTGAGTGTTGGGATAATGCTTTTAGCTTTGTTTATTTGGTGGCAACGTTCAGGCTCAGCCTATCTGCATGTGCGTAATTGGCGGTTTTGGGCGCTACTTAGCGTGATAATTGCTGTGGGTGTGAGCTATTTTCAAGTCCCTCAGCAAGTGTATTTATTAGCCTGTACGCTTGCAATGAGTGCCGCTGTCTTTATTGATAGAGGTCGATCACGACAGACAATTACTTATACTCAAAAATTGAAATTAGCAGTGATGCTACTTGGTTCTGTATTGGCGATTGGATTTTTGAGCTCATTATGGGTAGAGATCGTAATAAGTACAGTCGCTATATTATTGATAAAAACATTAGCTATTGTCGTCATGGTTATGGCGTGCGTATTGATAACTGCGCATAGCTATCGTTTGAAATAAGCACCTTCAAGGCGGAAGCGGAAGTGACAAGCAAGGATTGTTTGTTTTGTTCTATCGCGTTGTAAGGTAAAGTAAAGTGATAATAATATCTACAATTGATGTGCCGATGATCGAATTTATAACGATCAGGCTATAAATATTAAATGAGAGAAGGCCAGTAGTCGTAGGACACGACTCCGCTATAAGTGATAGCGTACACTGGAGAAGGAGCACAATGTTACCAGCATTAACCCATCAGCACAGTATCGAGCAACTGGTGCTTTCATTCCTTGACGATTTATCCGCGGCCGGTTTTCGAGGCGAGATAGAGAAAACCTATGCGAGTCGACTCGCTGTTGCAACAGATAATAGCGTTTATCAAGTTATTCCTCAGGCGGTTATCTTACCTAAAGATATCGATGATCTGGTGTTAATTGGTCAAATTGGTCAACAGAAAAACTATCAAAAAATCACCTTTTCTCCTCGTGGGGGCGGTACGGGAACCAATGGCCAATCATTAACGCCTGGTGTGGTTGTCGATATTTCACGCCATATGAATAAGGTACTGGAAGTTAATCCTGAACAAGGTTGGGTTCGAGTACAAACAGGTGTCGTAAAAGATCAACTTAACGATGCGTTACGTCCTCACGGTTATTTTTTCTCTCCTGATTTATCGACCAGTAACCGCGCTACCGTGGGCGGTATGATTAACACTGATGCCTCGGGTCAAGGGTCGTTAAAATACGGAAAAACGTCTGATCATGTATTGTCGTTAACGGCAGTCCTTGTTGATGGTTCAGTATTAAAAACCGAAGCGTTAGATGAAACGCAAATAGAGTCGATATCAGGTGATGATCTCGCTGCAAAAGTGGTTAAAACCTCTGCACAAATATGTCGTGAAAAACGCCAACAAATTATCGATAAGTTTCCCCCTCTTAACCGCTTTTTAACGGGTTATGATTTAAAAAATGTTTATGACGATGAACTAACACAATTTGATATTGGTCGTTTGTTGTGTGGGGCGGAAGGTTCGCTTGCGTTTATTGCAGAAGCGAAACTGAATATTACGCCGATCCCGAAATCACGAACGCTTGTAAATATTAAATACGATAGTTTTGATTCAGCGCTACGCAATGCGCCAATGATGGTTGAAGCTAAAGCGTTATCGGTAGAAACCATCGATTCCAAAGTATTGAATCTCGCAAAACAAGACATTGTTTGGAACACTGTTAGTGATTTATTAACCGATGTCCCTGGCAAAGAAATGCTTGGGATTAATATGGTTGAGTATGCAAGCAACGATATTGCCGAGAACCAACAACAAGTAAAAGCACTATGCGAACGACTTGATGCCATGATAACGGCAAATGAAGCAGGCATTATTGGCTATCAAGTTTGTGAAGAGTTGGCGAGCATCCAAAAAATTTACACCATGCGTAAAAAAGCCGTGGGTTTATTGGGGGCGGCAAAAGGGAGTCAAAAACCTATCGCATTTGCTGAAGATACCTGTGTACCTCCTGAAAACTTAGCTGATTTTATTGCTGAATTCCGTCAGTTGCTTGATGATAAACAATTAAATTATGGCATGTTTGGTCACGTTGATGCGGGGGTTTTACACGTTCGTCCGGCACTTGATATGTGCGATCCAGAGCAAGAGCGCTTGATGAAAGAAGTCTCTGATCAAGTTGTTGAGCTGGTGGCAAAATATGGCGGATTGATGTGGGGCGAGCACGGTAAAGGCTTCCGCTCTGAATATGGTCCGGCTTTCTTTGGTGATGAGCTATTCACAGAATTACGTCGAATAAAATCAGCGTTTGATCCCCACAATCGTTTAAACCCAGGAAAAATTTGTACGCCATTAGAGAGCGATGATCAATTAGTGAAGGTTGATGATCGAAAGCGAGGTTTTTTTGATCGTCAGATCCCTATAACAACGCGAGATAGCTTTAAACAAGCGATGGAATGTAATGGTAATGGCTTGTGTTTTAACTATGACACCAGCTCACCTATGTGCCCATCGATGAAGATCACCGCAGATCGTCGCCATTCACCGAAAGGGCGAGCAGGACTGGTTCGTGAATGGCTACGTCAATTAGCAGAGCAGGGCGTTAATGCAGACGAGTTAGAACATAAGTTATTGACCACGACACCAACGATTAAACAGATCATCGATCGTCTCAAAAATACCTATGGCGAACGTCGTAAGCAATATGATTACTCTCATGAAGTGATGGAAGCGATGAATGGCTGTTTGGCATGTAAAGCTTGTGCAAGCCAATGTCCAATCAAAGTGGATGTTCCAAGCTTCCGCTCTCGCTTTATGAATATCTATTACAGTCGCTATCAACGACCAGCGAAAGATTATTTAGTCGCGTATGTTGAAAACTATTTACCGTTAATGGCTAAAGCGCCAGGGGTGATGAATGCCTTAACACGTCCGGAGTGGTCGAAAAAACTCACTGAAAAAGCGATTGGGTATGTTGATATGCCGTTATTGTCCTTGCCGACATTAACCGAGAAACTTGATGGACACCATGCGCTGCGTTTTGATCTGCAATGGTTACAAGCGCTGTCAGAGCAAGAGCGTCAGAATTATGTGCTGATTGTTCAAGATCCGTTTACCAGCTTCTATGATGCTGAAGTGGTAAAAGATTTCATTATTTTGGCTGAAAAACTGGGTAAAAAGCCAATTTTGGTGCCATTTAAACCAAATGGTAAAGCGCAGCATGTAAAAGGTTTCTTGCGTCAGTTTGCGAAAACCGCTCGTAACACGGCTGATTTCTTGAATCAATTAGCCGTGCTCAATATTCCAATGGTGGGTGTCGATCCAGCGCTTGTACTTTGTTACCGCGATGAATACGCTGAAGTATTAAAAGAAACCCGTGGTAACTTTGAAGTGTTAACCGCACATGAGTGGTTATTACCCTTATTGCCAGAGTTAAAGCAATATAAAGCAACAGAAGAACAACCTTGGTATTTATTTGCTCATTGTACTGAAAAAACCAAGATGCCTAATGCTGAAAAGCAATGGGAGACGATATTTAGTCACTTTGGTATAGCGCTTCAATCTGTTGCGGTGGGTTGTTGTGGTATGGCTGGTACATTTGGTCATGAAAAAGATAAGTTAGAGACCTCTAAAGGGGTGTATAACCTAAGCTGGAAACCCAATATCGATAAATTAGATCCTTCACGTTGTCTGGCTACGGGATACTCTTGTCGAAGCCAAGTGAAGCGCTTTGAGCACATTAAATTTCAGCACCCTGTACAAGTGTTATTAAAAACGGTGCAAGAAGCTTAATTATTGATAAAGCGAAGACACTAAAAAAGCGAGCTGATGCTCGCTTTTTTAGTGTCTGATGTAATAATGATATTAGTCGTTATTTGGTGCTAACCAACGGTATACCCAACCAGCTAGAACCGCACCGATAAGAGGCGCAACCCAAAACATCCAAAGTTGAGATGTTGCCCAGTCGCCAACGAACAAAGCAGGACCTGTACTACGTGCAGGATTAACCGATGTGTTTGTTACAGGAATACTGACTAGGTGAATAAGTGTTAGCGCAAGACCAATAACTAAACCTGACATTTGTGGTGATGCTAGCTTGTGGGTCGCACCTAAAATCACAAACAGGAACATAAATGTCATCACTACTTCAGTAACGAAAGAAGATAATAATGAGTAGTGACCAGGTGAATGCTCGCCATAACCGTTTGATGCGAAACCGCCAGCGAGATTGAAACCAGCGTGGCCACTTGCGATAACGTAAAGGACAGCAGCACCAGCGATAGCACCAAGTACTTGAGAAATAATATAAGGGATAACTTCACCTGCAGGGAAGCGATTACCCGCCCATAGGCCAACAGTTACTGCTGGGTTTAAATGGCAGCCAGAAATATGACCTATCGCGTATGCCATAGTTACAACAGTCAAACCGAATGCTAATGCTACACCGAGAAAACCGATGCCTAAGTCAGGATAAGCAGCAGCCAAAACCGCACTACCACAACCACCAAGCACTAACCAGAATGTACCGATAAACTCGGCAACCAACTTTCTCATCATATTTCTGTTCCAGATATTATAAAAACGACGCACATAATGGATTAAAAACACCGTTCTATCTAGCGGTGTCCATTTAATTTAAAGATAAATTATCATTATTTATCTGAATTCACAGAAGTGAATGACTAACTATAAGTGTAATTAAGTGTAGTGATTGATTTGTGATTAAACATTACAAATCAATGAGTTAGTTGCTAGTTGTAGCATTGATTACTATGCGGTATTTTTTAAGTGGCTGTGTTTTATTCTGATTAAATAAGTTACGACTATCAGCAATTAATTCACAATGGGTCTCTGTCCAGTGTCGTCATTTAATTACACCATCATGAGTTTCAGTTAAAAGGGGGGAATTTTCGCCTCAGTCACCGCAATGGGCATACATAATACCGTCACAATATTGAAGATCTGGCTGGTGGATATGGCCGCATATAATTCTATCAACCGGATTGTTTATTGCGTGACTAATCGCAGCTTGACGAAAACGAGCAATAGCTTGGTGCGCTTTATCGATCCTTTACTTTAAATATGTAGCTAAGGACCAATAAGGTTTATTTAATTGACAGCGACTATGGTGTAGCCAGCGATTGAGAAAAAGCATGAAGTCATAGCCTTTATCTCCTAAATAATTATGAAAGCGATGAATGGTGATCAAATCATCAAATTCATCACCGTGTAACGCCAGTCTTTTGTTTCCAGTCGCTGTGGTATGAGTGTATTGGCGTTCGAGTTGTATATGACCAAAATCGTAGTGAAGAAAGTCACGGATTTTTTCATCGTGATTGGCTGGAATGTAGATGATCTTACAATCGTGGTGTGCTTTATCGAGTAATAGGTTTAGTAATGCATGGTCAATAAGAGCGATTTCTTTGAGGCCATAAATCAATAATATCACCCACTAAAATAATGGTTTCAGCTTGGTTATGTTTAAAAAGTTGAGGAGGTAATCAATTTTACAATCACGGTTACCTAAATAGAGATCAGATAGCCATAAGGTGCGATAGCTATTGATATTCATGATTCCTCAACACTCTGTTTAGGATGAATTTTAACGCTATCGCGGTTTTATGACTTTTAAGTGGCTATTTAATTAATTTCTAATCACTTTCATCAAACAAGTAAGCTTCTATTTGCTCTGAAAGCCATTTAATGACAGGTGTTCGGCGCGATTCGGTTTCTACAACCTCACCATAAGCTTGCCAGTTCATTGCTCGGTTATACTTGATGACTTTAAGTGTGCCGTCGCGCAAGTAATGATTAATTAGAATCGCAGGTAAATAAGACCAACCGGTTTGATCTAGCACCGCATCACGAAGGTGTTCGTAAAATGATAATGCAATGTATTTACCAGCCTTCGGCGTAACAATTTTCAGGTTTTCTTCGTCGATGTATGCTACGGCAATTTCAGTGAAACGCTCAAGATCGGCTGCTGTCACTTTACGTAATTGACTAAGCGGATGATCTTTATGGGCAACGGACATCATGCGAATTTGACCTAAATCGATCTGATTGACGCGTGACAGCTGATGGGTATCTGGTAATAATCCATAGGCGACATCAACAAGATTTTGGGTCACCATTTCTTCTAGTTCTTGTGGCGGAGCACTATAAATAGAGACACTGGTTTGGGGAAATTGTTTACGAATATCACGCAGTAGTTTACGCCACACAGCTTCTGGTAATGAATCATCACGTGCGATACGAATGCTGGATTCAACACCGGCTAAATGCTGATCACAGCGGGTTTCAATATCACGGGCAATGAGTAGCATTCTTTCGAAATCATTAGCAATTGCATCACCGATACTGGTGGGAATTATTTGGTTTCCTGTTCGATTTAAAAGCGCAATACCGAGTTCATCTTCCAGCGCACTTAAAGCGGCACTGACGGTAGTACGGCTTTTTCCTAATTTTCGTGCGGCTTCTGCAATAGACCCTGTCTTAATTGCATACAAATACATCTCAATTTGATTGGTTCTCATGCAGAATTTTGCCCGTTAAATATACAAACCTATATGCTCATATTAGCGACGAATAACTTGTCGCTCAGAGATTATATTATTAATCTAAGTCACAGTATTATGTACCTAGGATAATTCAACAACAAAAAACGACGAATAATTTGTCGATTGAGGTATATATGTCTAGCAAGATACAACAAGAGCGTGGATTGCTATTGTTGTCAACAATATCATCATTTTCATTTGCAGTAATAGGGATTGTTTTAGGGTCTATTGTTGGCTCGTTAGTAATTGTGTTTGATGGTGCCTATTCACTCGTCAGCTTAGCGTTAACCATGTTATCACTGGGTGCTGCGCATTATATTCATAAGCCTGAAGTGGATAAGACAACCCCTCAATTTGCGATGATTGAGCCTGCTGTTATTGCGATTAAAGGTTCTGTTATTGCCATTATGTGTTTATGGTCTTTTTATTCAGCCGTTGAAGCAATTTTAGCGGGTGGTCGTGATATTAATGCGGGCGTTGCACTTGCATTTGGTATGGTAAGTGTTACTGGCTGTTATGCGACTTACCGTTATATTAAGTTGAAGAGCGAGAATATTGAATCAGCGTTAGCCGATGCTGAAGCAAAACAGTGGATTATGGACACGGTGATCAGTGTTGCTGTACTTGCTGGTTTCTTTATCGCTAAATTATTAATGATGACGCAGTATGCTGGATATGCAGTCTATGCCGATCCAACAATGGTTGTATTAGCGTCGATTTATTTCATTATTGTTCCTGTAAAAATGGTATGGCTTTCAGTACACGAACTACTAGAAATTCATGGTCAGCCAATGGCACATGTAATGAGTAAATAAAGAGAGTAAACGAGATAAGGCCAGCTTTATTGTTTGATAGAGCTGGCCTTATTTATTATGCTATACAACGACTAACGTCCCAGTAAAAGGGTATCTTCAATTTCGCGGTAATGTGTAGCGGTATTGATAAGTGATGTTGCTGTTAAGCCCGGTACGCCATACACTTCAACCTTGGTATTATATTTGGTCTGTACTTTATCAACTAACAAATCAAAGTCACCATCGCCTGAAAGTAAAATAATACGATCAGCATCTTGTGCATGTTCGATAACATCTAGTGTAATACCCACATCCCAATCTCCCTTAGCAGAGCCATCACTGCGTTGGATAAATGGTTTTAGTTTTACTTCAAAGCCAATCGCTCGCAGAATATTTTGAAATTGTCTTTGCTTTTCATCTCCTTTATGGATGGCATAAGCGTAAGCTGCGATGATTTCTCTATCTTGTGAAACTTCCGCCCAAAAAGCATTGTAGTCGAAGTTAGCACGATACTTTTCTTTGACGGTGTAGTAGATGTTTTGTACATCAACAAATATTGCCACTTTTTCCACGAGAATTCCAAATTGGTTGAATTTAAAAGCTATGTTGAAGAAATGACGAGGATAATTCAACTGTTATTGAACAATGTGTTGTTATTGTTGGTTTTTTATTCAAAGAAACATAACGAGTCGTTACAAGCAACAAATCGCGATGGAATATGGAGTAAAATTGGAAAACTATGGTCTTAATAAAAAGGCAATCACTCGCCGAGATAATTTTAAGAGATAAAGTGATGAACAAGATATTGATCGGCACACTGTTATTAAGTTCAAGCTCAGTATTGGCACAGAGTTGCCCTGTAGATGTGCCACATCCAATTCACATTGATAAGGGGAATATTTCTGTTTATGAGCAAGGTAAGCCTAAGTTACTGATTGATAAAAATAATGAAGTTTATATTAATGGTGAAAAAATTGATTTAACGGCAATGCAGCAAAAAGCAGTCGAGGCCTATAGCCACAATGTTCAGACTTACCTACCGCAGATGGCACAACTAGCACAAGAAGGTGTTGGGATGGCAACGGATGTATTGGGTGAAGTAGCCAATAGTTTTGATTCACAAGATGCTTTTAAAAACGTTGAAACGTTAATTGCTCAGTTTGGTCAGCAGGCTAATGAGAAATTTTATAATCAGCAGGGTGAGTTTGTTATGCCTGCTGATGTGTTTTCTAATATGGATACTAATTGGAAAACCGAGTTTGAATCGGCAATGAAACAAGTCAGTGTTCAATCAATAGCGAGTTTATTTGCGGCGCTTTCTGATGAAATGAAAAACGGTGATGTAGATTTTACGCAGCTTCAATCAAAATTTTCCGAATTAAAAGCACGCTTAGGCGAACAAATGGCCCAACGTAGTCAGCAAATGAAAGTAAAAGCAGATAGTTTATGTGGTTCTATTGAAGGTCTGGCTGAGCAAGAAAAACAACTTCAACAGGTGATACCGCAATTGAAAGGCATTCCAATGTTTGAGATTTAATTCTTTTTATTATTTACTTAAATAGCGCAGTTCTGCGCTATTTTTGTTTGTATGTTTTTTGTCCTAAAGATGAACTATGTGTTAAGCTAAAAAGAGAAAATAAGTAATAATATCGTGTATTTAAAGGAAGATTTTTACATCATTAAATAACGCACTTTGACCAATAGGGGATAAATATGTTGAAGATTGCTGTGATAATTGGTCTGTTACTGTTTGCTTATTGGGTTATGCGCTATATGTCGCCTACGAACCAAAGAAAGGTTGTTGTTGGTCTTTTTTCCATATTAGGTAGCGCTGCAATTATCTTTATGGGGTTCGAGCTGTTCCGCTAGAGCAGCATGACGCTTATTTATTTAAATATGAAAACACTAAGCGTCATGATAGATCCAATCATTACAAAATATCAGTTAGAGCAATACCCACACCAATACGTTGCTGCTTGTGGTTATAATCAATCAGATTTTCACCGTAGCCTGTTGAGTATTTAGTATAGCCGCGCAGTTTACCCCAGAGCGGGAAAGTTAAACCAACTTCACCATAGCCTTTATGAGAGGCAAAGTTTTCACGTCCAACAAAGCTGAATTCATAGTCATCCCATTTGTAAACCACACCGACTTGGTAATGCCCCATGTAATGTTCGATATCAGGGTTGTCATCACCAGATGGAGAGGTGGGTTCTTTTTTCTTATCTTCAGGAATACGCCACCATGGTCTAAATGAGAAGGCAAAATTTCCCTTTTCAAAGATGAAGTCGGTATATACACGGTTCCAACTACGAGATAACCCTTGAGTTCGACCATTTGATTGATGTTCGATACCTATTGTTGCCCATGTATTACCACCAAGAGGTTTCCATGGTGTAGGCGCTAAGTAAAACATTTCAGGGCGATAGTTGGTTTCTCTAAATGGGCGTGAAATGTCACTAGCATATACCTGCCAGTAAGAATTTAATGTGAAAGCAAGAAATACGCCATCGCCATCAATGAGTAAATCATCGTAGTTTAATGGTGTTTTAAAACTTATCTGGAATTCAGCTTCAGCATTCTTTAAGTGATTATCCCATTCTGTACCGTTATAAGCATCACGATTAATACTGTCAGTGAGGGTAACAGGAAGGAAGTAGTTCATACGGTGAGGTGTAATAACAAACGGATCAAACGTAGTCTCACGTTCACGTTGTAAACGCTGTGAGATCATAGGCTCGTTACTGATTTTTTTAGCCTCAGCTATTAATTTTTCACAACGACTACGGATTTGGCTAAGTTTTAAATCACCGCTTTGATTTTTTACAGCATCCAATAAGCATGCCTCATAGTCGTCATTAGGTGCCGCTGTCACAACACAAGGGGCTGTAAACATCGCTAATAAACAGAAATTATATACTGGTTTCACAAGTAATTGACGTCCCTAATTATAAGTGCAGGCAAGTTACATAACAGTTAAGCAAGCTGATTTTAACAGTTTGTTTTGTATCAATTACTATCTATTATACATACCAAATGTCAATATTTGGTTAAATAAAACGCCACATAGAAGTGGCGTTTTTTGTAACGGGCTATGTTAATGAATATTAAGCGCCAGCTCGACTGCGTGTCGGTTTATTTGGTCGACCTGCCTTTCCGTTGCGATTTTTATTACCTGCAGGTTTGCCATTACGGGCACCTGCATTGTTGCCGTTATTTGGGCGCTTATTGCCGTTTGTCTCACTTCGGTTACCTGTCCCTTCAGGTTTACCATTAGCCGTAGGTCTTCCATTGGCTGAAGGTTTACCTTTTACTGTTGGCTTTCCGTTACGGGTTGTTGGGCTGCGCTTTCCATCTTTACGGATATCTGGTTGATTTGGATGCTTAGTCGCAAATCGCTTAGAACCATGGCGACCTGAGCCACGACGCTCTGCTGGGGTTAGCTCAGCTTCAGTTCCTGGTGGTGGAACTAAACAGCTTGAACGATTACCGATTAAGTGCTTTTTGCCCATCGAAATGAGTGCATCACGGATCAATGCCCAGTTAGCTGGATCATGATAACGTAATAGTGCTTTGTGTAAGCGACGTTGACGTTCACCTTTAGCAACAGATAAATCTTCGCGGCCTTTATATTTTACTTTTTTCAGTGGGTTTGTTTCAGAGTGATACATCGCCGTTGCATTACACATTGGTGACGGATAGAAGTTCTGAACCTGATCACACTGGTAATCATTTTGCTTTAACCATAATGCAAGGTTAAGCATGTCTTCATCTGTGGAGCCCGGGTGTGCTGAAATAAAGTAAGGGATCAGGTATTGCTTCTTGCCTGCTTCCTGGCTGTATTGTTCAAACATTTCTTTAAAGCGATCAAAGGTACCCATGCCTGGCTTCATCATCAGATCAAGGGTGCCTTTTTCGGTATGCTCTGGGGCAATTTTTAAGTAGCCACCAACATGGTGAGTCACAAGTTCTCGAACATACTCTGGTGATTCAACCGCTAAGTCATAACGCACGCCTGACGCAATCATAATCTTCTTAATGCCTTTTAGATTACGTGCTTCACGATACAGATCGATAGTATGTTTATGGTCAGTATTCAGCTTTTCACAGATCTTAGGGAAGATACATGATGGACGACGACAGTTGGCTTCTGCACGTTCATCAGAGCAGCCTAAACGATACATGTTTGCTGTTGGGCCACCAAGATCCGAAATAGTACCCGTAAAGCCCGGCACTTTTTCTTGAATATCTTTAATTTCATTCAAAATCGATTCTTTTGAACGGTTTTGGATGATTCGACCTTCATGCTCAGTGATTGAACAGAAAGAACACCCGCCAAAACAACCACGCATGATATTCACTGAGGTTTTGATCATGTCATAAGCTGGGATCTTTGCTTTGCCGTAGCTTGGGTGCGGAACACGTGCAAACGGTAAGCCGAAAACAAAATCCATCTCTTCCGTTGAGAGTGGGATCGGTGCACGGTTTACCCAAAGCTCTCGATCAGCATGTTTTTGAATTAGAGCACGGCCAGAGTAGGGGTTGGTTTCTAAATGCATCACACGGCTAGCGTGGGCATAGAGAATACGGTCATTAGCTAATTTTTCATATGACGGTAAACGAACAACTGTTGTTTTTGCATCGTGACGTGACGGCTGTACACGTACTACTTTGGCTTCGTTTTTTTGTTCTTGTTTATTAGTGTCACAGTTTTCTTCGGTTGCGTATGGGTTTGGCATTACCATTGCGCGGCCGGGCTTTTCAATACGTGAAGAGTCAATTTCTTTATACTCTTCAGGAACTTCTTTCACCATTACCGCAGTACCAGCGATACGCGTTAATGATTTAATATCTTCGCCATTGCCTAAACGGTGCGCAACTTCAACCAGTGCACGTTCAGCGTTACCAAACAATAAAATGTCGGCTTTTGCATCCATTAATACTGAACGACGGACTTTGTCAGACCAGTAATCATAGTGTGCAAGACGGCGAAGGCTCGCTTCAATACCACCTAATACAATAGGAACGTCTTTAAATGCTTCACGGCAGCGCTGAGAATATACGAGTACTGCGCGATCGGGACGTTTGCCCCCTTCATTGTTCGGGGTGTAAGCATCATCATGACGAAGCTTACGATCGGCGGTATAGCGGTTGATCATCGAATCCATGTTACCGGCGGTAATACCAAAAAAGAGATTTGGTTTACCCAGTTTCATGAACTCATCTTTATTGTCCCATTTAGGTTGGGAAATAATACCAACGCGGAAACCTTGGGCTTCTAATAGGCGACCAATGACCGCCATACCAAAGCTAGGATGGTCAACATAGGCATCACCAGTAACAATAATAATGTCACAGCTATCCCAACCTAACGCATCCATTTCTTTACGAGATGTCGGTAAAAATGGTGCTGTGCCATAGCATTCAGCCCAATACTTAGGATAGCTATCAATAGGTGTTACTTTCGTGTGCATGTTTTGACCTCTATATTTTGAGGCGGGAATTATAACGGTTAGCGGTATCACTGACTAGCCCCTATAAAACCAGAGAATTTTTATGGATAAATCATTACTGAAACATCATTTTTATAATAGCTAACTATGCTAAAAATATTTCATATAGGGCGTTAAATTAGATGTATTAAATGAACTATGAATCATAAAACATAAAAATGTTTACAATGGACGAAAAAAGAGAAGTGAGAAAATGGATGAAGACTAATGAGCAGGAGAATAAATCGCTGCCGATATTAACAAGCTTTGAAGATAAGCATGCCTATT
Source organism: Photobacterium sp. GB-72 (assembly GCF_003026095.1). NCBI lineage: Bacteria > Pseudomonadati > Pseudomonadota > Gammaproteobacteria > Vibrionales > Vibrionaceae > Photobacterium > Photobacterium sp. GB-72. The sequence goes on from NZ_PYNV01000002.1 coordinate 408,165, forward strand.
GTGAGCAAGTTAAAATGGCTAACTTTACGCAAAGTATGCGGTTAGAAGGCTATGACATTCGTGTGCCTTCACCGATAAAAAATATGCGAGAGCGTAATGCATTGCGCCTGCAACTGATTAGGTATTATCAACAAGAGAACACTGAAAAGGTGTGAATGTGGACGATAAGTACGGTACAGATCAAGATCCTTATACTTACGAAAATTCTTATGTATTGATTAATAAGCTCAATATTAGAGATGAAGCTTTATTTGATGAGGCAGAAACTCAATTTAATATATTGGCGGCGATGGGAATTGAATTTGACTCACCACCTTATGATTTCGCGTATTTTTGTCAGCTACACAAATGGCTTTTTGATGATTTGTTTGAGTGGGCGGGTCAGTGTCGTACGATTGATATATCAAAAGACGATACACGTTTTTGTCACGTGAGTCGTTTACCGCAAGAAACCACTCGTTTATTCAACCAACTTGAAGCTGAACGTTATCTGGTCGGGTTACCCTTTGAAGAGTTGATTGAGCGATTGGCACAATATTATTGCGATATCAATGTATTACATCCTTTTCGAGAGGGAAATGGGCGGACACAGCGAATACTGTTTGAACACATAGTAATTAATTGTGGCTATAACATTAATTTTAGTGGCGTAACCGCAGAGCAGTGGCTTAATGCGAATATTCAAGGGGTCGTGTGCAATTATAAGCCGATGCAGGATTTATTTAGGCGCTGTGTGGTAACGCCTTAATGTATTTGTAACTGTCGGAGTAAAACAGCAAGCTATAAACGCTGAGAGTATAGCGTTATATCGCTTGCCATTTCTAAGTTCGATAATTAAAAGTTTTGTTTTTCAGCGATAGACTGTTGTTCAATTGCCGTAAGTGGTTGCAAACTTCTAACATCTGATGCTGCTGGGCTTTGGTAAACCGCTAGACCGAACTTAGGGATCATTGCAAAGATATGGTCAAAAATATCTGATTGCACATCTTCATAAAAAGCCCATCGCGTATCATTCACAAAAACATAAATTTGGATTGGTAATCCATTGGGGGTCGGCTCTAATTCACGTACAAGAAAAGTCATATCTTGACGTATTTGAGGATGTTGTTTGAGATATACATCAAGATAACCACGAAATATCGCAACATTGGTTAAGCCAGTATTTGGTGGTAGGTTTTGCTTTTTCTTTGTCAGAATTGCAGGTACAAAATTTATTGTTGCTAACTGTGCTTCATCATTGCTGTCGATAAACTTGATGGTATCAATATCGATTAACACAGAGCGCTTAATGCGACGACCACCTGATTCTTGCATTTGGCGCCAGTTAATAAAAGAATCTTGAACCAGCGCATAAGCGGGAACATTGGTTACGGTGTTATCCCAGTTTTTCACTTTTACCGTGGTTAATGAGACTTCTTCAATACTGCCATTAGCACCATATTTATCCATTTGGATCCAGTCACCTACTTTTACCATTTGGTTTGCTGATAACTGGATACCAGCAACAAAGCCTAAGATAGTATCGCGGAAGACTAATAACACTAAACCTGTCGCAACACCTAAACCACTTAAGAAATAAACGGGAGAGCGATTGGCGAGTACTGAAATAGCAATGATAAAACCAATTAAAAAGATGATTAACTTAAATAATTGAACAAAACTTTTTATGGGCAGATCACGGCTCATTAATTTGATATCGGCAATATCATTACTGGCATCTAAAAAAGCATAACTACTTCGAATAAGAGCCAAAATAAGCCATAAACTTAGAAGACGGTCTATTAATCCACTAAGAATAATATGTTTATCAAGTACTAGTGGGATGAGTAAGTTAAGCACAACGGCAGGAATGATCAGTGACAGTTTTTCAAACACCGCATGTTTGACGATTACTGAACCCCATGAGGCCTTTGATCGCCTGAGCATGGTATTGACAATTTTCAGTAATCCCCAGCGAACGATCACATAAGTAAAAAAAGCGACTCCAACACATAACACTAAGAAAAATACTGTTGATATATTGTCATGCGGTTCAATATTGACACCAATTTCGGATAAAATGTGCGCGATATCAACTCTAACTTCTTTGCTCACAGACTCACTCCATTTGATTACATTTAATAATAAACTATTAGCGCATCATACCTGAAAAAAATAGCTAATGACTGTTAGTATATAACTGAATATTCAATGATGTGTGTTGGAGATTGACGTGGCGAAAAAGTTTTATGTTGTATGGCAAGGACGAGAGCCGGGAATATATACCGATTGGGCGAGTTGTAAACAGCAAGTGGACAAGTTCACTGGTGCTAAATACAAGTCATTTCCTAGCCAAGAAGAAGCGCAAGTTGCTTTTGGTGGTAAAGTTCCCACATATAGAGCATCCGCTGCCACAAAAAATACCGCAAAAGCCGTTAAAACGAGTAAAGGCTCTTTGACCGCAGAGCAAGTACTTGCAGTAAAAGCAGAGATTAAAATCTTTACTGATGGCGGTTGTGATCCTAATCCCGGTAAAGCAGGTTCAGGTTTAGCTCTGTATCGAGAAAACCAATTAAATGAATTGTGGTTTGGTTTATATAACCCGCAAGGCACCAATAATACCGCTGAGCTAAATGCGTTATATCAAGCCTTACTCCAAGCTGAAAAGTATATTGCAGGTGGCATAAGTGTCGCGATATTTTGTGATTCACGTTATTCGATTCAGTGTATTACTCAATGGGCGGTATCGTGGAAAAATAATGGTTGGAAAAAAGCAGGGGGGGAGATCAAAAATCTAGATTTGATCCAACCAATGTTTGAGCGCTATCAGACAATTAAAGATATGATCCAAATTTACCATGTGAATGGACACGTCGGCATCGAAGGCAATGAATTAGCTGATAGGATGTCTATTCTCGCAGTAGATGAGCGCGAGGTTGCGTTTTCACTATATCAGCAACCCTTAGATATTAAAGTGATTTTAGCCCTAAGAGCGGGCTAAAATCGGTGATAAATTATTCTTGATAACTGAGTAAAGCGAGCATACGTTCAATGTTCGCTTTTTTATTTCCGTGATTTCCCATCATTTCTTGATTGCCTAACGCAAAGAGCCAATCTTCAATCGCATCGCCATCAATATCGTCACGAAAATTGATCAAATTCGCCCATTGTTCAAGATCGTCATCATCAATCTCTTGCGTTAAGTATTTATTCAGTACTTGAATGAGCAAAGATTTAGTAACAATAAATGGTGTGTCTTGAGCCGATGACTCTGCATTAAGGTAGACAGAAAAGGCATTGTCACGTTCAGGGCCAAAACTCATAATTTGATAAATAGCTTGTTGTTTATCCACTGTAGTTAACTTTAATCGATGGTTGAGTGGTTATTCTGCCGTTTTAGAAGCAATAAAAAAAGCCTGTAGAGCGCTCTACAGGCTTGAGTATTTATCATATTAATTTCGATTAAGCGTACATAGGTACAAGCACGACAGTACCTAAAATGACAGTAATTAAGCCACACACCACAGGTACAACAGTACGTTTAACCACATCGAATGGGCTGATTTTCGCCATACCAGAGGTTGCAACAATAACACCTGATACCGGTGAGATAGTACGACCTAAGTTTGATGCTTGAAGCATAGGGATGATAAGGAATGCAGGGTTTAAACCTAACTTACCCGCAAGTTGAGGTGCAAGTTCAACAAAGGCATAGAAAGGCGCATTACCTGAGCCTGTTGCAATAGCAGCGGCAACCGTTAGTGCTGTTAGTAATAGCATTAGCGCGACGCCACCGGCACCCGCTTTATCAGCCAATGCGAGTAGGTTATCAATGGCACCAACAGACATTAAGCCTTGCGCAAACACACCAGCTGCGACCAATAGCATCACTACGCCTTTGAATGCATCACCCATACCTGCGTAGCAAGATTCTAGATTTTCAAGTGTAACTTTGCCGTTTAAGCGATTAGTCAGAAAATCGACAATTGCACCAATGGTAATAGATAACACAACAATGGTGTAAATATCGATTTTTAGGCCAGGGATAGTTTCACCATTAAATAGGAATACCCCAATGATTGGCATGAAAGGTAAAATTGAGTAATACCCAGGCGCTGTCACTTCCATTTCAGAAATATCAACACGCTCCATTGGTGTGTTGTTTTTCTTATCAAGATATTTGTTCCAGAAGAAAGCAGCGACCGCCATTACAATAATGGCACTGATAGAAACTGGTAATACGGTTTCAACGGCAAACACGTGTAATGGTAAACCTGCTTTTTCCGCAGCAACCACCACATCACCTGACGTTGGCGATAGGATGATCGCAGCAGGGGAGGCACAGACTGCCGCTGCCGCTGGGCGAGAAATACCCATAGCAGTCATCATTGGGAATAGTGTCGCCATTAATAGCACACCAAGACCAGTTGCAGAGCTCACGGCAAGAGACATTAAACAAGCAACAATATAAGCAGCAACTAATAGTACGTAAGGCGATTTAATTAATGACAAAGGTTTTGAAAATTGTTTTACCACGACATTATTAGCACCAATGTGGGTCATGTATGATGCGAAACCGCATAACAACATGATTTGTAGACCTAAGCCGCCACCACGGTACTGCAGCATGTATTTTACATACTCAAGAGAATCGGTGAATAAATTACCTGTTGATGCAACTTTTGCAGGTAAAACAGAATGACCTAATAAGCCTGCAATAATTAATAACGAAACTCCCGCGGTGAGTAATACTCCTGCAGCTTTATATCCTTTAACAATGTAATAGCCAACGGCGATGGTGATCACCAAGCCTATTAATAGCTCCGTCATGAAGACTCCTTATTTCATTTTAAATCTAATTGTAAAAAGTTGTTACTATGCGGTGGTATTTGCTGCTAGTAATGTAACTAAAAATAAAATTATTAACGAGATTTAATCAGATAAGTTATGATCTAAAACAGTATTTACTGTTGATTGTTAATTTTATGATAAATAATATAGTGATTAATTGAATGTTGTTACTATCTAACTGTTAAATAACAATATTCATATTGTTTTCTATTAAGAGATAATAAGATTTAATATCAACTCGATTAATAAGATAAAGCGACTTAACTATTGCAGTGTTGAATGATATTTATAGAATGCAATTATTGTTGGCAGCAGTGCTGCTTTACATAATCAATAAATGCTTGATCAGCTAATGATAAATATCCTGTCTTACGCCATGCCATCACGATATCAAGTAAGATCGGTTGTTCAAAAGGAATTGGGACAAGCTTTGGTTCATACTCTGTCACCATCTCTAGTAATGTAGTGATGGCGAAATCTTGTCTCACGATTTTAAAAATCATCGCCAGTAAGTTAGTTTCAAATGAAATGTTAGGTGTGAAATGGTATTTCTCACAGATGCTATCGATTGTTTCTCGATGAAAATAGCCATGTTTAAACATGACTAGCTCTTGGTTGAAAAAATCAGAAAAAGAAAGGGATTTATATTTTGAGAATTCATGATTCTCTGAAACTACAGCAACCATTTGTGATTTCAATAGCGGCTCTGGATGCAATGAATCAGGCAGTTCATGATTAATGATCACACCAAAATCTAACTCACTATCAATGATCATCTTTCTGATTGATTGAGTGCCAGCCTCTACAATACTCAGTTTTAAATGTGGATATTGACTCTTAAAGCCCATAATTATTTCTGGAAAGAAATATGAGCCTAACATGCTTGGAATACCGACACGCACTTCTCCTTTTTCTAATCCTCGTAATTCAGCCATTGCGGTTTGTGCATCATTAATTTTCTGAATAATCGCTTTGGCGTGAAGAAGTAATACTTTTCCTTCATCGGTTAATTCTACTTTGCGTTCATTACGTGAAAATAAGCACAAGCCCAGTTGTTGCTCTAGTTTTTTGATTGTCATGCTGAGCGCGGGTTGAGCAATGTGTAACTTTTCAGCTGCTCGCGTAAAATTATTTGTTTCTGCTAGTGCGACAAAATAGGTAAGTTGTCGAGAATCCATAGCTATAAACCAAAGTTATTATGATTATATATATTATATATTTTCATTATTACATAGCAATTGATACCGTAACTGCTCTTTGATAGATAATTCTTCCCACGTTAATGCTTATCTCAATGATATGGGTAATGTATTGAGCATTATTTTCTGGTGAATATATGATTGAACTCCATTCGTCTCATTATAAAAAAGCTTGTTTTGCATTGGCATTAGGTTCTTTTATTGTGTTTTGTAACCTTTATTTATTTCAGCCTATGCTGCCACTTATGGCACAAGAATTTGGTGTGAGTGCGACAGCTATTAATTGGATACTAGCGGCAACGACATTAATGTTAGCCGTGTGCTTGATCCCTTGGGCGATTGCTTCTGAAATTGTCGGACGGCGTGTGATTATGTTAGTGAGTTTGTCATTATTACCCGTCGTTGGAAGCATCATGGCTTTTAGCAATAGTTTAATCACTCTTACCATTTTAAGAGCTGTAATGGGGATTTCTGTTGCTGGCTTTATTGCTGTTGCTGTTGCTTATATGGCTGAAGAATTTACACCTAAAGCACTTATGGTTGCGGTGGGAAGCTATATTAGTGCGAATTCACTAGGGGGGATCGTTGGGCGATTATATGGCGGTATTGTCAGTGAGCACTATAGCTGGCATCTCGCCGTATTAGGATTGGCTGGTTTTAGTTTGGTTGGTGCAATCATTGTAATCAAGTTATTACCTAAACAGCAACACTTTAAGCCTAATCGCCAAGGCTTTCGCGTTCATGGCAAGCATTTGGTACAGCATATAAAGCAACCTATATTATGGATCGCTATGTTGATTGGCGGTATTAACTTTGCGCTATTTGTTAACCTTTATTCGGTATCTGGTTTTAGATTGGTCGCGGCACCGTTTAATTTACCATTGAGCTGGGCTGCTTTAATCTTCCTTTGCTATTTAAGTGGCACATTTACATCAAGATTCAGCGGTAAATGGGCTAACAGATTTAGTCCTGTGAGTGGCATATTATTAGGTGGAGTGATTAGTTTTCTAGGAATGTGGTTAGGTCTAATTGAATCACGTCCAATGATCATCATTAGCTTGTTACTGATTAGTTCTGGCGCTTTCTTTACTCATTCACTTGCTTATGCATGGGTCAGTAAACACGCACAAGTTGCTAAAGCTACAGCAACAGCGATGTATTTAGTGCATTACTATGTGGGCGGTAGTGTAGGGGGCTTCTTATTAATTTACTGTTGGCAGCATGGCCGATGGGAAAGTGTCGTTGCTGGTGGAACGGTACTTTATAGTGTAATGTTTATTTTATGTGGATTATTAGCCCGAGAAGCCGGAAAAAGTAAAGCGCAAATAATAGAACAACTTGGATAATGATCTAGTGGATATTGATAGTACGTTATAGACAGGATCTATAACGTACTTTAACTATTTTATTTCAATCAATAACGTGAAATCACTGTGCTCACCACGACGAGCAAAAGCACGATATTGACCAACTCGAATGGTGTATTTACCGCTGTATGGCAGAATATAAGCGCCTTGTTTATTGAGTGCTTCAGAGTATTCACTGAGATCAACGCCTGATTCTAAGTGCTTATTAGATAGGTTAATCCACAACTTCGTACTTTTTGTCAGAAGTTTTGCCGTTAGTGCCTGCCCTTTTTTTGCATAAAAAACATAATCGTTAAAATCGTAACCTTTTATTTTTGCAGGATATTCAGCGCTAGTTGCACCTTTTTGAAAATGTACGTCCTGTGTTTTATTTGCAGCCAAAGCAAGAGATGAAAATAAGCTGATACATAAAATACAAATAGTGAGTGATAAGCGGGAAAAGAATTTCATAGCCTTGTCCAGTAAAGTAAAGAGAGATAGACCTTATTTTATTAGTATATCAGGCTATTAGAATGATGATAAATCCATTCATAGTCAGTGATGCTGATATTTAAAGTTTTATATATATTTTATACGTGATTTAAGGTATCCTATATAAAACCTGATGTATATGGATGGTGCATTAAAAATGGAAAATAAAATAAAAGATCTAACCGTAAAGCAGCGCTTGCTACTGGCTAAGCAAGGACGATTTATTCACATTTTATCGACAGATCCTGATCGCCGAGTTAGAGCCGCAGCAACAGAATATAATCTTGATATATTGATTGATGATGATGCTGCTTTTGATGCGCTTATGGAGTTAGATTAAAAACGATCATTTTATTTTCTCAATGACTGAATCTAATAATGTTGAACCATGATATATTTTAAAACTGAGAAAATTAACAAAAGGATATTGTTTATTTAAAATCGCTTTATCTGAGTGCATATTTTTTATCATTTCTTTCGCTAAACCATGCAACTGTTCTGAATTAAAAGAAGTTGGGTTATATTGGTAACTATAGGTTAAGGTTTGATCAGAACAATTAATGACATAAAAGGCATTAATTTCTGAGTTATTGGTTTCTAAGGTATTTCTTCCTGATGGTATGTCAGCACAAGAATAAATAGCGGAAAATACGGGTGAACTGCTAAGTAGCAATAACAGTGGGAGAAGTTGTGATTTTCTCATATAAACCTCCTGCAGTTTGAATAATTATGATGATTAGAAGTTAAAGGCTAAATAGATAAACTTCTTTTTAATTTTATCGCTTTCACTATGAAAGGTGGCTTAATTATTAAAAATTCTTATAGTTAAGAAGTTTTTAATAAAATATGCAAAATGCGTCTCAAATAGAATAAATGACATTATTGGTTTATTTTAAAATGTAGCCTCAATTTAGAAAATCTAGCCATATATTCACATCACAGAATAACTCGGTATAATCGCTGTACTTTTTATCTACTCAATGACGTTTATTATGGCAGGCTACTTAACCTTTCTTGTGCCCGCGCTACTTGGTGCGCAACTTATCCTTACCATTGTTTTGATGAAGGGCGAAATTTGCCCAGGTCAACGTGGTCGTGTTCATAAAATGTTACCAGTATTGCTTGTTGGTTGGTTACTCGCCGCTATAGCACAGCCTTTAGCCGTGTTACCTTTACTGTCATTAGCGTTCTTTACGATGAAAGTGAAAACAGGGAAAACACGTGATGCTGGGCCTATTAAAGTTTTATATGGCAGTGATGTATTAGCCTTTATTTGTTGGCTTGTGTTATTACCCACCTTAAATATGCCTGAAATTGCGATTAGCCTAGTTGCTATCGCATTATATGGTAGTGCATTAGCCCATGTTTTACTGACTTTTGCGCGTACGCGTTTACAGGCATTTCATCGTATATTGCCGTTTGCTGGTTTCATCAGTGCAATATTAACGATTTTATTTATGATCTGGCAGATCATGGCTCTCGGTCAGGTAACTACAAGCCACCATATAATAGAAATTATTACGGCGTTAGCATTAATGGTGATTGGCTTGGTTATTTGGTCAGGTCACATCTTATTAAATAAAAAAGCGAACAATTGGCAATTAGTGATTGCGCTTGTAGTGTTGATGTTTTCTGCGGGCTTACAGTTAGTTTTGTTTTAAAACTATCGATATTAAAAACAATGAAATAGAGCCGCTTTTATAGCGGCTTTTTTGTATTGGTTATCTACGTCTATGCTTAATGAGTAACATGAACACTTTTTAATTAAGCCATTATGTAGGGAGCTGGAAGGTGTATGGAAATTAATAATCTACTGAGTATGGATGGCAATATTGTCATTGGGATAGTGAATGAACGCTTACGTTTAGAGTGCAGTAGCATGTCTGAATTATTAAGTCGTTATGAACTAGATGAAGGCGAATTGACAGATAAGTTGGCACAGCTAGGCTATCAGTATGATCCAATAACCAATCAATTCCGATAATACATTAATCTATAAATTAGCCTCATAAGTGAGGCTTTTGTTTTGTCTAAATTATGCCGACTTAATACCTTCTAAATGGAGCTGGCATTGTTGCCTTGCCGTTGCGAAAAAAGCTTGTAGATAGTGACGTTGCTGTTCTGATGCTCTAATCGCAGCAAATAAACGTCGCCATAAACCTTGCTCTAACGGCTTACTTACGACTAACCCCTGTTGCGCAAAATCATGAATAGCCCAATTAGGTAGTACGGCAACGCCTAATCCAGCCGACACCATTTGCACAAGCATCAAAGTATTATCCGCCTGTTTCCAAGCTTTCGGCTCTATGCCAGCAGGTTGTAGGAAATGTTTCACGACATCTAAACGATTTTTTTGTACGGGATAACTCAGCATGGTGTGAGCGGCAATATCTTGCGGTGTGATAAAAGGCTTTTCTGCTAAAGGGGAATTAACACTAACGATTAATCGCATTTCAAAATCAAATAAAGGTTCATAATGGATCTCGCTACGTGGCTGAATATCAGACGTGATCACTAAATCTAGCTCACCGCAAGCAAGAGCAGGTAATGGTTCGAAGCCAAAGCCTGATGAGAAGTCTAGTGTTACAGCTGGCCACTGTCCCTGATATTCCTTCAATGCAGGCATTAGCCATTGAAAACAGGAATGGCATTCAATCGCCATATGTAAGCGACCATTCGCATCTTGTTTTATGTTAGCAAGTTCATGTTCTGCATGAGTGATTTGCGGAATAATTGTATCTGCAAGGTTTAATAAAATATCACCTTCTGCAGTAAATTTTACAGGTCGAGTTTTTCGTAAAAATAGCTGACCACCAAGACGTTGTTCCAGATCTTTTAATTGATGAGAAAGAGCCGATTGGGTCAAACACAATGTATTAGCTGTCGCTGTTAATGAGCCAGTATCTCGTAATACTGATAATGTTCTAAGATGTTTTAATTCAATCATGCTTGTCTACGTCCTTGTGAAAGCGTGTTCTTTTATCAACTTATCGTTTTTTGCTATAACCCAAACATCTAGATGGCTACACGTCCATATTAGCGTGGATGAGTTTATATCGCCATACAATCAACATGAGAAATATTCATAATCAAAGTGAATATTTGGATGTCAACGTGTAGACAACAGAAAGCAAATCAAAAATTTTGCAACTCTGATTGTGGTTTGAAAACACATAACTAGGTTGAAACGGATGCAGCACTTGAAAATATGGTCAGTACAGAAATTACTACGTCAATAGTTTATTAAAACAGTAGGATAAATAAGTAAAAGAGAGAAATAAAAAAGGCAGCTTCAAGGCTGCCTGTCTGTTTTTCTAAAGTAAATGCTTATTTAGTATCAGCAACTTTTTTCGTGAACGTTAATGTGTGTTTTGCATTTGTTAGTGTCAGCGTGTCGCCAGAAATAGCAACTTTGTTCCAGTCTGATAATGATTTTGAAAATGTTTGCTCAACTTTCATTGCATCGTCAGGACAAAGCATCATTGTCATCCCCATTTTTTCAATGCGTAGTTGTCCATCTTTAAGCTCTGCTTGACCAAAGTAACGGTTGCACCCTGCGTTACCGTTAGCGGCAAGATCCGAAGATAGTTCTAGACTAGGGGCTTGGAAAGGTGCTTGTAATGCAAGAGCTTTGTGATCGATTTGAACTAATTCCCAGTTGCCATTGCTGATTTCGTTTGCAGTGACTTTATGTGGCGCTGAGTTCATAGCACTGTTACCTGCACAAGCGGTTAGCATCAAAGGAAGTACCAAAACTGATAAAAGACGCTTTTTCATAATAATCATTCCTGAATAAATTCTATTTTTAAGTCGGCGTTATTGTACACTGTTTCATTATATAAATAACTATAGCTTACATTACTCTACCAGAGTATTACTTTACATTTATTTACGTAACCAAATGTAATTCGTTATGCTAAGTATAAGATTATTTGAAGATTTAATTATTCCAAATCTCTCATATTGTAACGTGTTATCGCTGATGAATCATGTTTTAAGAGAGAAGGCATGGATATAACGTGATGGTTATAAAATGACGAATATAGCTAGCGCTAAAAAGGGCAGGTATTACAGAGATGAGGTAATACCTTGCCCATACTTATTTGGTCTATTTAAGCTTTTTTAGATTCAATTGCTTTTTCAACCATATGCAGGTGTACATCTTGCTGTGGGAATGGGATTGAAATACCTTCACGATCAAAGCGCATCTTCACTTCACGTGTGATATCCCAGTATACATCCCAGTAATCGTCTGTTTTCACCCAAGGGCGTACGATAAAATCAACAGATGAAGAGTTTAGAGTGTGTAATTTAATTGTTGGCTCCGGGCTACGTAGTACTGCCGGATGCTCAGAAACAATGTCATTTAACACACGTTCTGTTTTTTCAATGTCATCGCTGTAACCAATACCAAAGATCATGTCTACACGACGTACTTTTTCGTGCGTTACGTTCTTTATGATATCACCCCAAATTTTACTATTTGGGATCATTAGCATCTCGTTACTGAATGTTTTGATTGTGGTGTTTACAAGACTCATATGGCTTACTTTACCCGTAATACCACCAGCTTCAACCAGATCACCGACATCAAATGGACGGTAAATCAGTAGCATCATACCTGCAGCGAAGTTTGATAGCGTATCTTGTAATGCGAAACCAACAATAATACCGGCAACACCGAAACCCGTTAGAATAGGGGCTAGGTTTAGGCCAATTTGAGATAAAGCAATAAGTAAACCAATAGCAAAAACGGCTTTCCCTGACATAGAGATAAAGAACTCTTGCATCAAGATAGACATGTTTAAGTTCTTTGTAGAAACTGCACGCTTTACCATTTTTCTTACAATGTTTTTCAATGTTTTGAATGCAAAGATGATCAAAACAAAAATAAACACTTTAAATAGCATTTGTGGCAGGTTGCTTAGTAACCAATCTTTTAGATCTGTTGTCCAACCCGATGCGATAGACCAAATAACTTTGCTATTTAGCAAATCATCAGTAACGTTACCGGTTTGTTCGAATAGTTGTTTTTTGTACTCAGCAGTATCAATACCTACCGTATCTGCAATCTCAATCAGATTTTCTAAGTTAGTCGTATCATTATCAACTTGACGTTGAGCTAGGATCTGGGAAAGTTGAAGTGTACTTTTTTCACTTTCACTGGCTGATTTTAATTGCTTATTAGCAACATCTAATGCTTGGCTATCAAAAGTTAGAGATGTTGAAGTAAATGCTAGGCGGTGCTCAATTTTGTCGGTTAATTCTTTTACAGCTTGTGGGGCTGGTTTTCCTAGCTTTTCTAGCCACTGATAATTTTGCCATTCTTCTTTTAGAATTGAAGTTGAAAACTGACGTGTTTCAGCTATTGTTTTTAAAGCAACAAGTTTGTCAGCATCTTTAGCTTTATCGAGAACTTCCTGATCTCGTGTTAATTTTTCATCAAGAAATTTATTGGCTTCTCTAACAAATACAACTTGTTTATCTACTTGTGTTAACAGCAACTTTTTATCGACATCGTTGCTTTTAATCATACTCGCGAGAATATCACGAAGTTCGTTATTTTTATTTAGTATTTGTAAGCGGACTACATCGAGAGAAGATCCCGTTAATGTAGTTGTCTCCTTAGATAAGGTTACTATTTCACTATTGAGTTGAAGTAGTTGCTCTACTTTAGGATTAACGGTTTGCTTGGACGTATCGGTCTTACTCTCGGCAAAGCTAAGAGAAGACATAAGTAATAATATTAATACCAGAAAGCGCATAATGCGGTTAACTCCTACTGGTGTAAACATAATCAAAGAAAAGCCATATATACAATTCAATTAATGCATATTTTTGCTGGCTAGAGAAAATAGGCGCAGATTATATATTAGTTTTAAAGCGGAAAGTTAGAAATTTGCAAGTAATCAACAAGAAGAATGGGTGGTACAAATAATCGTTTAAGTTGATATGAAAAATAGAAAACCACGACAATTTAGTGACTTGTCGTGGTTTATTGTAACTTTATTATGAACGTTCATTTAAGTTTTGGCGCGCTATCTCACTGTCTTTGTCTGCATAGAAATGGACTTGAAATTGAGTATCAGGTGTCATTAATTCAACTTTATGCCAGTATTGAGGCGGGCTGATGAGTGAGTCATTTGCCTGAATAACAACCTCTTGTTCGATTTCTCCTCGTCTTTCTGTAAAGCCATAAAATTTCAGAGTCCCAGATATAACACTAATTTTTCCGTATACACCTTCACGGGTGTTGTGCTCATGAACTAACATTTTCGGCACAGTGTCACGATTAAATACTGAGGTTGATTTGTAGTTAATAAAGCTATTAGGAATAGATGCCATAAGTTCTCTCCAATATTATTTTTGATTAGGCTTGGTGAGCTGGTAAATCCTTGTTTTGATAACAATCAGCAAAGTTATGATTACGATCGCGATGTTTAGCTTCATCTTCTCTGATTCTTAATACAACATCTCGCAGTTTTGCATCATCATGTAACTCATAGTAGTTAATTGCAATTTGTGGCGCTGCGACATTTTCAAGTTCACCACTATCAATTTTTTCTAAAAATTCGGTATAGCTTTTACAAGCTTCCTCTTCAAAGTAACCCACGACACGGTGCGCAATCTTTGATGAAGTGAGGTAAATAATACTGTATACACAGATGAAAACGGCTTGCCCTAATAAGACAAGTCCACGTTCAACCCAGCTTGGTTTAGCGATATCTAAAAAGATCATTAAGTGCATACGTTCATTATCTGCTTCACTTAATAACTCTTTGATCCACCCCTCATCATCTTTCATTCGGCGAAGGGCTTTTAAATGGTTAAACATACCGGCAACCATACCTGGTACGGCAGCAATGGTTTCTAAAATCACAGCACGTTTAGCGTATTTTTTGCCATAGAAAATATTAAGAGAATACTTGAGAAGCTGTGTGATTTTATACGCTAGGCGCTCAGAAAATTTAGTGGTTTCTCTGTGTGTTAAAGCAAAATCTGACATTGGACTACTCGCTCTTTCTTAAACATGTATTAATAATACATGTTTAAATTATTAAAACAAGTATTTAAAATGCAACATATATAAAAAAGCCTCTTCACAAGGAAGAGGCAAAAAGTACCATCGCTATTATTATTCTAAAAAATGCGAAGAGGAAGAACGTTAATTAACTTCTATTAATTAACCAAAATCACCATTTACATAACCACGAGTGCGTTCATCTTGAGGGTTATTAAATAGGTTTTGCGTTTCATCATGTTCTACTAATTCACCCATAAGGAAAAATGCAGTACGGTCAGAGATACGACGTGCTTGCTGCATTGAGTGAGTAACGATAACAATGGTGAAATCTTTCTTCAGTGACTCCATTAAATCTTCAATTTTTTTGGTCGCAATAGGATCAAGTGCAGATGTTGGTTCATCCATCAAAATAACTTCAGGTTTCATTGCGATTGTACGTGCAATACATAAACGTTGCTGCTGACCACCTGATAGGCCAAATGCGTGTGATTTCAAACGATCTTTTACTTCGTCCCATAATGCGGCACCACGAAGAGATTGTTCGACAATCTCATCAAGGGTCTTTTTATCTTTAACCCCTTGTGCACGTAGACCATAAGCAACGTTTTCGTAAATGCTCATTGGGAATGGATTTGGTTTTTGGAATACCATGCCGACTTTAATACGTAGCTGAGCGACATCAATATTGCCATAAACATCTTCACTATCCATGGTCAATGATCCTTTGATGTTTACGCCTTCAATAAGATCATTCATGCGGTTAAGGCAACGAAGTAGGGTAGATTTACCACAACCTGATGGACCAATAAGAGCCGTTACCTGACGATTAGGAATCGGTAAGTTAATTTGTTTTAGCGCTTGGTTCTGACCGTAGTAAAGATCTAGGTTTTCAATATTAAATTTATTCATTTTATCTTCCTCAAAATTAGTAAGTCGCAGTGTTGAAACGGCTCGCAATTAGTTTGGTAATTAAGTTAATGATAAGAACAATCACAATAAGAACAGTGGCAGTACCGTATGCCTGATTCCATTCATGAACGGTGTAAAGTTCTTGGGTTAACTTATAAAGGTGCACGGTAAGCGTTCGACCAGAGTCAAAAACACTTTCAGGTATACGTGCAACCATACCTGCGGTCATAAATACCGGTGCGGATTCGCCAATAACACGACCGACACTGAGGATGATAGCTGTTACAATTCCTGGCATTGCACTAGGAAGAATAAGTCGCCAGATGGTGTAAATTTTAGATGCGCCTAAACCATAAGAACCTTCACGGTAGGTTTGAGGAACAGCCATTAGTGCTTCTTCTGTGGTTCGAATAATAACAGGCAGAATCAAAATACTGAGTGTTAATGCACCCGATAAAATTGAATAGCCAAAACCCATAACAACCACGAAGAATGTCATACCGAATAAACCATAAATAATTGATGGAATACCAGCGAGTGATTCTGTACAGAATCGAATAACTTTAACTAAACGACTGCCTACTTTTGCGTATTCAGTTAAGTAGATAGCCGTCATAATACCTAACGGTGCTGCAACTGAGATAGAAGCAATAACCATATAGATAGTTGAGACGATCATTGGCCAAATTCCTGACTCTTGACCAATAGTGGTATAGCCAGAAGTAATAAAGGACCAATTAACATGGGCTAGACCATTACTTAAAATGTACCAAATCACCCAAAGTAAAAAACCAACCGTGATACCTGCTGATAACCAAATTAAAAATAAAGCGATCTGATCTTTACGTTTTTGTGCTTGCGGGTTGGCTTTGGCCAATACCGATGTATTTGCTGTTAATGACATAACTTTTACCTCGCACGCTCACGGTTTAAAAACAAAAGCGCGCCGTTTAGCATCATGATGAAAACCAGAAGGACAATACCTGTAGCGTACAATGCACTGGCGTGAATACCGGTTGCGTAAGACATTTCGATAGCAATATTTGCCGTTAGTGTACGTGCCGACTCTAATAGACCATCAGGCATAGCAGGGGAGTTACCCATCACCATAATAATTGCCATCGTTTCACCTAGAGCACGAGCAACACCTAAGATGACGCCAGTCATGATGCCTGAGCGAGCTGCCGGAACCAGTAGTTTGAAAATGGTGAACATCGATGATGCTCCCAATGCTAAAGACCCTTCTTTATACGCACGAGGTACAGCGCGAATAGAGGTTTCAGATACCGTAATAACTGTTGGTAAGATCATGACGGCAAGCACGATGATACCCGCCAGAATAGTGTTACCAGCAGGGACATTAAACACTTCTTGGATAAGCGGCACGATAATAACTAAGCCAAAGAAACCATAAACGACAGAAGGAATACCAGCTAATAGTTCGATCATTGGACGAATTAAATCGGCTAGACGTTTTGGGGCTACTTCTGCAATAAAAATAGCAGTTAAAACACCAATGGGTACACCTAACACAACAGCACCAGCCGTTGAAACCAGTGATGCAACGATCATTGGTGCAATGCCGTATAGCGCTGGTGGTAACCAATCAGTACCAAGGACGATACCAGCTACACCAGCTTGCGCAAAGGCAGCATAACCTTCGCGGAAAATAAAGTAGCCAATGGTAATAAGAGATAAAATGCCGATAGCGGCACTTAGCATAAATAGATTTTTAAAGACTATTTCTCGCCAATCAATTCGTTTTTTTGATTTTAGCGAAGAAGTGCTCTTTGCTGTTTTTTCAATATTCGCGATGGTCATTACTTACTCCAGAACCAGTACAAAAGTGACCGGTTACTGACAAACAAAAAACGCTCAGCCCTAATGAGCTGAGCGTAAAATACTAATTAATGTGTAGAAATGAAGCCTTTGTTTTCAACAATTTTCTGTGCGTCTGCTGATTTCATCCAAGATAGGAATTTTAGCGCTTCAGCAGATGGACGGCCTTCTTTGAACACAACAAGGAATGGACGCTGTACTGTGTAGTCACCAGACTTAATTGCAGCAACAGAAGGTTTGTGACCGTCGATCGCTAGCGGTTTAACAGTATTATCTACTGAACCTAAAGAGATATAACCAATAGCAAATGGGTTGTTTGCAACGGTTGTTTTCAGCTGACCATTACCACTAGCAACTTGTGCTTTCTGTGAAATAGCTGAAACTTTAACGCCATTGATTTTTTTCTTTAGTTTCATGATGTCTTCAAAAGCACCACGAGTACCTGATGCTGTATCACGTGTAGCAACAACGATTGGCTTATCTTCACCGCCAACTTGTTTCCAGTTAGTTACTTCACCTTTATAGATTTTTGCAACTTGCTCTTTTGTTAGGTCAGAAACCGGGTTGTTGTTATTAACAACAACAGCGATACCGTCACGAGCAATAACCACTTCTTGTACTTCAGGCGATTCTTCTGATGCTTTAAGTGCACGAGAAGACATACCAAAATCGGCTGAGCCATCGTGTGCAGTACGAATGCCAGCTGATGAACCTGGGCCTTGAACCTCTACTGTTACATCGTTTCCTTTCGCGTAAGTCTCACCAAAAACTTCCATAAGCGGTGTTACTGAGCTTGAACCTACAACAGAGATAGTTTCACCTGCAATTGCTGCAGTGCTAGCTACCATTGTTCCTGCTAAAGCGATTGCACCGATAATCTTTGTTTTCATTTTCCTAGTCCTTCGTGGTTGCTTATTACTGTAGATATAAATGAACGTGACAAAGATTAGGAAAGTTGTGTGACACTTATGTTTCAGAACTTTGAACACTCTATGAATGTTGTCACAAATACTTAATAGGGATTAATTGAGGCGTTAATTGAATGTTATTAAAGCGATAAGTGTGCTTTATCGCTATTTGGTATCTTGTTTTTATGGGGTAATTTATATAGTTACAGCTGCTTGTGAGCGATTTTTCACCTATTTATATGCTCAAAGATTGAATGTTACGATGCGTAGAACTTAATCGTTGTTAGATGAAAGCTTATTTACGATATGAATATGAGCCTCTATATCAGACAGTTGTTTGACACTTTATCTATAGTAAAATGAACGGTTGTAATGGATAGTTAAATTGTAATGACTTCCTAACCAGACTTTTTATGTTAATAAAGGCTATCGATGTTAAAAAAAGCGCAGCAAATGGTGGTGTTTAATGCTCTAACCAAGCAGAAGAGTTTTACAAAGGCTGCTCAATTACTGGAAATTTCGCGTACTCAAGTGAGTAAACTGGTTCAACAATTAGAAGAACGTCTAGGTGTACAACTCGTACAGCGAACAACACGGTCTTTTGCGTTAACAGAATCAGGGCGAATTTTTGCGAAACATTGCGAAGTTGTTGTCGATGAAATTAATGAAGCTGAGAGTGAGCTGTTGATTTTTGGTGATAGCCAGCAAGGATCATTACGGGTGGGTATTGCCCAGTCATTTGCTTCAAATCATGTGGCGCCTTTCATCAATGAATTTCATGAACAAAACCCATTAGTTAATCTTGAACTCAGCTTATTTGATCATCGTGTTGATTTGATCTCAGAGCAATTAGACTTATGGATAGGTTTTATGGATTCTCCTCCTGAAGGTTTTGTTGCTCGTCACTTAACAAATTGTGACTTTGTTCTAGTCGCTAGCCCTGATTATTTAGCAAAATATGGTGTGCCTTATCATCCTGATGATTTACAACATCACAATTGTATTACGTATTTTAGTCGTGAGCGTAAAGACAATATTTGGAATTTCAGCTTAGGTAATGAAGAACAACAGGTGAAGGTAACGGGCAATTATCGAGTGGATTCTGCTGATGCAATACGCGATGCAACCATTTCTGGTAATGGAGTAGGGTACTTAGCGACGTATTTATTAAAAGATGAAATCCGCCAAGGTAAATTAATTCGGTTAATGCCTGATTGGCAGTTAACACAACATATGCCATTGTATGCAGTTTATCCTCGCCATAAGTATTTACCCTCGAAGGTGAATCTTTTTATTGAGTTTATTCGTGAACATATCGCGTTAGGGAATATCTCATGTCAGGTATAGTGAGCCATTAAACTTTTCATGTTGGTAAGTCTTTATTTTCATCAATCATATGATGTAAAAAACAGCAGCGTGACGCAAACGGTTAGCTAAACGCTGTTTTAAATGTTTCTAATTGTAAATTATGGGAACAATACTATCCCATATAAGAACCAATCAAACGCTTTTCGTTTGCTTAGCTTGAAAAGTAGCCGTTTCCTGTGTTTTTTGTTTCTCGATTGTTAATTGTAATAACAATTTGATCCTTGTCACGTTTTTATTTCTCAATAGAATCCCCCCGCAATCGTTTACTACTACACATTGGAGATTGACCATGCATTATTTGGTCGGCATCTTAGGCATTATTGTTATTTTTGCCGTTGGTTTTTCATTTTCAGAAAATCGTCGTGCAATTAATTGGCGTAGCGTGTTGGGTGCATTTTGTATTCAAGTTATTTTTGCGGGCTTCATTTTATACATTCCTATTGGTCGTGTAGTTTTAAACAGCATATCTGGTGCCGTATCCGGTATTCTTGAATATGGCCATGAAGGTACGGAATTTCTGTTCGGTCAATTAGCACAATTTAAATTAGGTTTCATTTTCGCTGTTAACGTTTTGCCTTCAATTGTGTTTTTCTCTGCGCTAATTTCTGTACTGTATTACTTAGGCGTTATGAAATGGGTGATCAGTACGATTGGTGGCATATTACAAAAGCTACTGGGTACAACACGTACAGAGTCAATGTCTGCAACGGCTAATATTTTTGTCGGTTCAGTGGAAGCGCCTTTAGTTGTTCGACCATTTTTGGCTCGAATGACACGTTCAGAATTATTCGCAGTAATGGTTGGCGGTTTAGCATCTGTTGCTGGTGGTACCATGGTGGGATATGCGGGATTAGGTGTTCAGCTTAAGTACCTTATCGCAGCAAGCTTTATGTCTGCTCCTGCAGGTTTGATGATGGCAAAGTTGCTTGTTCCTCAGACTGAAGGTGTTCACACCATGGAAGAAGAAGACGATGGTGAAGAAGACGAACCAGTTAATATGGTTGATGCCGCTTCTCGTGGTGCGTTAAGTGGTTTACAAATAGCTATGGCAGTCGGCGCAAGTTTACTGGCGGTTATCAGTTTAATCGCGCTTGTGAATGGCGGCTTAGGTCATATTGGTAACTGGTTAGCCTCTTTGGGTCAGTGGTTAGGTTTTAACTGGGATGGTTTACATCATTTAAGCCTTGATATGATCTTTGGCTATCTATTTGCGCCTGTTGCATGGTTAATTGGTGTGCCATGGTCAGAAGCAACAACCGCTGCAAGTTTGATCGGTACTAAAATTGCCGTTAATGAATTTATTGCATTCGCTGATTTAATGAAGCCAGAAACTGTCGCTAAATTAAGTGAGCACTCCCAAGCGATTGTGACCTTTGCATTGTGTGGTTTTGCTAACTTAACCTCTATTGCAATGTTAATGGGCGGTTTAGGTGGTATTGTCCCACAACGTCGTCCTGAGATTGCACGTTTAGGTATGAAAGCTATTTTTGCTGCAACACTTGCTAATTTAATGAGTGCGACATTGGCAGGTTTATTTATTCCTCTTTCACTGTAGTATAGAAAGCAGAATAAAATACAAAAACAGAGAGCCTCGGCTCTCTGTTTTTGTATATGTGTTTCAAGTCGCGATTAAATAACAAAAAGGAAACGAATATCATGAAATCTGATGTGGATAAGCTTGTAGCAAAACATGCTGAACTCATTCATAGCGATGGATTGAAAGTTCGCTCACATACTCAGCGAGAAGACGGTGAGTGGATCCTGCATACGTTGATGATTGAAGGTTACGACGTCCCATTTAAATTTAAACGAAAGAAAAAATATCAAAGTTTAAATGGCTGTAAGGTGAATATGACCTATTACCCTGAAGTGATAATGGTGGCAGGGTTTGAAGTTGAAACGATGAAAGTGGTTCGAATTAAGCGCTATTAATGATTTTCCTTATTTCAAAGAAAAACGCCAAGATGCATAAATAGCAACCTTGGCGTTTTTTTATCACGTATATGGATACGGGTTAACGTTGACTATTCATTTGTTGAAGCTTATCTCCGATAGGACCTGAGAAATTAAAGCCATCATGAACATCCCAGTTAATTGACCACGTCATTACACCGCCAAAGTTAGGATACAGTTTAGTCGGTACGACCGAGCCACAGCTACTGCCTTTGGTGACACAATCTAGTGCATCAATAATATTTTGTGTTGGTGCTTGTCCAGAGTTCGCAGAACTTGGTCCTGACGGCAAGCCAATCGCAACTTGATCATCGCGAAGTGGTGCAAATTGACTGCCATCTGCCAGTTCAAACCCTTCTACTAACATTTTGACTGATGCCACCATCATATCAACCGATCCTTCAGGGGCGACTCCTGACGTATATGGATTTGCTAAACCACCGTTGTTATATAGTTGTACATGCAGCAGATTTAGCATGTCACGTAACTCATTTATCATCGGGATGTAAGCGCCCCAAATTCCTGAGTAAGCAATCATGCCGCCTTGAACATAAGGGTGTTCTGGTGCCATGGTTAAATACATATCACCACCAATGTTGGCTTCGATTTGTTTTAACGCAACGGGTAAACGGGCTTGGATCTCTGTGCCATGGAGTAAGTTTGACCCACTTTCTAAGTCAATATCGAGTCCGTCAAATCCCCACTCATTAATAATATCAGTCAAGCTTGAAACAAAGTTTGCTTGGTCGGCATCGTTATTTAAAGTGATAGTACCCTCAGCACCACCCAGTGAAAGAACGATGATTTTACCTTGTGCGCGTAATTCACGAACATCATCTTTAAATTGTTGTGGATCAAGCGGCTCACAACTACTGCGAATGTCACCGTTGTATAAATTAAAGTGAACAGTACCGTCGCTGTTGCGATCATTATCAGCAAATGCGATATCGATAATATCCCAAGCGGGTGAAATATCACGAAGACGTATTGGACAGCCAGAGCCATTAACGAAGTTATGCCAATAGCCAATTAAGTTATGTTGAGTCTCAATCGGTTCTTGAACTTTTACACTGGCTGCGGTTGATAGTGCGGTTTCACCGTTACCATTCGTAGCGAGGGCTGTGACAGTGTAATTACCTGCAGATTGCGCCGTCCAAGAACTGCTATAAGGTGCAGTTTTATCGGTTGCAACAACATTGCCGTTAATAATGAAATCAACTTGTCGAACATCACTGGCTAGTGCTGTCGCTGTTGCTGAAAGGGTGAGTGCTTTACCTAGTGTGACAACAGAGCCACTACTTGGAGATGTTAAGCTAGTAACAAGAGCCTGATCGCTTACAGTAACCGTAGCGCTAGCTTCATTCGTGTTCGCTTCATTATCAGTGGCAACGGCTTTAATCGTGGTATTACCTAAATCTGATGCTAACCACTGTGTGCTATAAGGAGCTGTGAGAACGGTGTCAATAAGTTGTTCGTTAGCATAGAAACTGACTTGTTCGATAGTACCATCGGCATCAGTAGCATCAGCATCAATCATCAGAGTCGTTCCTGCTAATACCGTTTGTTGATCACTAAGAGAGGTGATCTTAACGTCAGGAGCAATGGCGCAAATTCCTAAATCTGTCCATGCATCTGTCCAATACTGTCCCTCACCAGGCTTATAAGCCCAATCAGATGATGATGAACACCAACCTGCGATGTCACAACGGTATTTATGATTATTACTTTCTACCAAATCACCTGCTAGATAATCAGTACCAGATTTAAAGGTTGGAATATCACCACAACCACCACCAACAATAACGTCATCAACAGTAAGAGTTATCGCACTTGATGTGGTTGTACTATTTTCATTGTCTGTTGCTTTGGCTGTAATTTGATGATTACCAGCCGTTGATGTCCATTGTGCAGTGAATGGGGCTGAAGAACTTGTTGCGATTAGTTGGTTATCAACAAAGAACGCTACCTGAGTGACGGAGCCATCTTTATCTTCGGCATTGGCTGTGATCGTTACCGTATCGCCTTCAGAAATAGGAGTATCAGATGTTGGTGAACTAATTGAAATACTTGGCGCAAGGTTTTCACTCGCTGAAACGACACTAATATTCACAACATCTGTTTTAGTGGCATTTTCATTATCCGTTGCTGTGGCTGTAATGGTGTAGTTACCAAGCACCGTTGTCCAATTAATTTGGTATGGGGCTGTATCGACAACTGCAATAGATTGTTGGTTTATGAAAAACTCAACATGTTGAATAGAACCGTCTTTATCACTTGCGTTGGCAGCTAACGTAATATCTGTTTGCGCGGTTAATTGTGCATTATTAAGCGGTGAGATCAGTGTTACGGATGGATCTTGATTCCCACTGCTCATGCAGCTGTCTACTAATGTCCATTCTTGCCAAGGGCCTGAGTGATTTGAAGGCTGATTGCCTTGAGACCACCAATTTGCATTATAGATGTTGTTGTCTTGTTGGACTTGGCTACCGCCATTATAGGCTATATTT
Source organism: Photobacterium sp. GB-72 (assembly GCF_003026095.1). Lineage (NCBI taxonomy): Bacteria > Pseudomonadati > Pseudomonadota > Gammaproteobacteria > Vibrionales > Vibrionaceae > Photobacterium > Photobacterium sp. GB-72. The sequence continues at coordinate 432,540 of NZ_PYNV01000002.1, forward strand.
GCTTGCCATTTGGCGATATTAGAACAATCTGCCGCGTAAGCATGTGATGTGCTAAAGGCGACGGCTAACGCACAGGTAAGAAGTGTCTTTTGCATTGTCTATCCCTATTGCAGTTAAAATTCCTCGAAAGTGAGTAGAATAATAATGCGAGAGAAAGTGAATAAATGTTAAAAACAAGACACATATTTTTTAGGCTTTATTAAGTCACTCACAGTGTAAATAGAATACAAAGTGAATGTCATTTTTATTTTTGAGCGGTCTCACAACAAAGAGATAGTTAAAATTGCTTGGCTATGATTGTAAAAAGGAATACATTTTGTGTAACAGGCTTATTAGCCTAGAAATATCGGACTAAAGGAAGAAAAATGGATTGGTATCTTGCTGTTTTAAAAAAATATGCACAGTTTAATGGTCGTTCTCGTCGTAAAGAGTTTTGGTTTTTTACGCTTTTTAGCGCTTTGATCAGTATGGCACTAGGGTTTGCTGATAGTCTTTTAGGTTTACCAACCATTGGGGATGACTATGGCGTATTAGCGGCATTATATTCACTGTTTATTGTTATCCCTAATATTGCCGTGATTGTCCGTCGTTTACATGATCAAGATCGTACCGGTTGGTGGGCACTGATCATGTTTGTTCCGATTGTTGGTATCTTAGTGCTGATCTATTTTATGGTACAAGACAGCAAGCCAGGTGATAACCGATTTGGTCCCAACCCAAAACAAAATGAAGGTTCATTCACGGTATAAATACCAATTAATCATTATATTGAACGTAAAGCTCAGACAAAAGTTCTGGGCTTTTTTATGTGTGAAATTTAAGCAGCCAATGAAAAAAAGTATAAATTGATAAACGTTCCCTTGCATATCTTAGTGTGTTTGGTAAAAAGAAATGAGCGAATATGGAAAGCGCGGTTATTTTTGTAGGAGGCAACGATGCTTATTGCTGATAAATTATTAAGTAAAGCAATTCAAGAGCAAGTAAAGCGTGAAGGTGCGTTGAACGCTTTAGAAACCGTATATTCAAAAGCGCGTTATGCACACTTTAAGCGTGTGAAATGGGGTACTCAGTTCTTTGATGGTATTCAGTTTGGCGACGGTAGCTTAATTGCTGTAAAACCAGGTTCATTTAACCGCTTAACTCTCGTTAGTCTTGCTTCAGAAAAGCACGTGGGGTGATAACCCATTATTCTGAGTAGTGCTCTCGTTAAAGCATTCTATAAGCCTATTGGTGGCAAGCCCTGAAGGCTTATATAAGCAGATTGCTGGTCTGAGGATATAATCTATTATTTCATTCTTTAGAAATGTGTTTTAGTATTGCAACAGATGAGTGATGTTCGTTTTGACCGAAATGAAACATCATGACCACTCATCATTATTAATATCGTTTTTGGAGTACGATTAATGTTGTGTAACTTTTCTATTCATCAAGTTCAACGACAATGCTCGTTGGCTGTCTTTTCGAACCTATCTTTATATTCATCTCGATTTAGTCACGGCTATTAATTAGCCGACAATCTAAAGATTAAAATCATTTGATAATACGCAGCCATAAGCTGAGGCTTTGTGTTGCATATATAAAGTAAGGGTATTGTGTGAATTTAAAATTAATAGGTAGCTCGCTGATTATTGCGGGTACAGCACTCGGTGCAGGAATGCTCGCTATTCCAATGGTATTGGCTCAGTTTGGCTTATTGTCAGGCACAATTTTAATGTTGATTATTTGGAGTGGTACTACGTATTCAGCATTATTATTACTTGAAGCCAGTATTAAAGTTCGCGGTGGTTTAGGTATGAACACTATCGCGAAACAATCATTAGGAAAGGGTGGACAGTTAATCACTAATGGCTTGTTATACGCACTATTAATATGTTTATTAATGGCTTACATCATTGGTGCCGGCGACTTAGTGCATAAAATGGTACTGAATTTAGATTTAGATATCTCGTTAGTTCAAAGTCAAATTTTGTTTGCTGTTATTGCTGGTGGTATTGTCGCGGCTGGTACTGGTGTGATTGACAAGCTTAATCGTGTGTTATTTCTCTTAATGTTAGCAGTGCTTATTATTACGCTCTTTGCCTTAGTGCCAAATATGTCACTAGCACACTTTTTCACTGCAACAAATGACAGTAGTATTGATCTAATCAAAACCAGTGCTGTGTTATTTACCAGTTTTGGATTTTTTCCTGTTATTCCATCATTAGTGTCTTATAACGACAAAGCGACACATGCGCAATTACGCAATATGGTTTTACTAGGCTCGTTTATTCCACTTGTGTGCTACTTATTGTGGCTTTACGCTGTTGTGGGAAGTTTATCGTACGAGCAATTAACACAGTTCAATAATGTTTCCGAGCTAATTAATGTGCTGGCCACTCGATTTGAAGGAATCCATGTCATTCTTTCATTATTTACGGGACTAGCGTTGCTGACTTCATTCTTTGGTGTGGCTCTTTCATTATTTGACCAAAATATTGATTTATTTAAACAAAATCGTGCGGTGACGTATGTTTTAACCTTTATTCTTCCATTATTAGGCGCCATATTTGCTGCAGATAAATTTTTAGCAGTATTAAGTTATGCGGGCTTAATTATGGTGTTTATTGCAGTGTTTATCCCTATGATGATGGCTCTTAACTTAAGAAAAGCAGAGGGTAAGACACAAACAGCAATAAGTAATGATGCGTATTACGAAGTTGGAGGTGGGCAAATTGCAATGATGGTTTGTTTTGGCTTTGGTTTATTCTTGATTGGAGCGCAAGTTATTTAAACTAAGCGTAATAGTAAAAGTGTGGGGCTGATAGATTGACCGATCTATCAGCCCCTTATTCTAGGTATGTATTAAGTGACCGACTTAGACATACCAAACAGAGAGTGACTATTGGAGTGCGATAGGAGTATCGCTAGCACACACTGTTATTTTTCCAAATAATACAAAGTTTCTGGTAGTAGGGCTAGATGATGAGAATTTTAGGAAATCTTACAGTGTAAAGAAATGATTACAGATAAAGGGAGCATGGTGCTCATTTTATCGCTAAATTGCTCGATTATCTGTGCTACATTTTGATTACTGTTAAGTAACGCTTTGGATAACCACTTTTGTAATAGTCGGTTTCAGTCACACCAAAATGCTTTTTAGATGAAGAGCTATGAACAAATTTCAATGTGTTTTTACCCACTTCAGTAATAATACCAGCATGACCTGGTTTACGAATCTTCGGATTTGTTCCTGTGAAAACAATAAGATCACCTACTTTGGCATTTTTTAGTGATACTTTTTTATCATAAAGATTAGGGTAAGCCGCTGTTGTACGAGGTATTGAAATATCGTACTTGTTATAAACATATTTAATGAAACCTGAGCAATCAAAACCTTTAGGCGTTGTCCCACCCCACACATACTTTGTACCAAGATACTTACGTGCGAAGTTGATCATGTCTTGTTCTTTTTTTAACTCAGTGTTTGAGATAGGGGTAACGGATGGCTTAATAACTGTTTTAGCTACCACAGGTTGTTTTGAGAGCGCTTCGGGCTGTGGTGATGCATTTACCGTTGATTCACAAGCAGTAAGAAAAAAAAGAGAACAGGTGATAAGTGCCACTGAGGATTTAGGTAATGTCATAACTTTATGTGCGCTTGCTGTTTAAAAAAGGAAAAGATAGCTCATCATAACGGTTAGATGAAAGTTGTGTTAATTTTTTACTTGAATCCCTTCACATTAAGGTGATTAAGTTATCGATGATCAACAAAAAATAAAAATTAATTATGTAACTTATTGTATTTTATATAAATATTAGTGCTTTTAGGGAGTAAAACGAAATGCATAATCCGTTTTGTTACTATAAGTTATTGATATGTCACATAAGGTTTTACTGGTAGGTGTTTGATTCTTTTTGGGAATACTCTATCATACCGATTATATCGATAGGTGTGTATTATATTTATAATATTGTTCGCGCTTTATCGATATCCTAAAAAGGTATTTGGTGTGGTTATGTTAAGAAGTGTAGTATTTTTTCTGATGATGTTTCTTTCTTTATCTGCGAAAGCTGAAGAGAGATTAACGCTTTGGTATTCGCATCAAGATAATAGTTTTATTGAATTATTGGTAAGTGAATTTCAAAAAGAAAATAATATAAATATCTCTCTTGTTCAATTTGATCCTGAGAAGATAAAAGCTGAAATTTTACTGGGCGCACAATATGGTGGTTTACCTGATCTTGTCATTTTTCCCTCTGATTTTGTTGGCCTACATAGTTTAATGAAACTATCAAGTATTCCTAAAAGTTGGTTATCACCAGAGCTTTCTCGAACGGCGATGATGACAGCGTACGTTGATGATAAATATTGGGGAGTTCCTGTTATTCAAGGAAATAACCTATTGTTATATTATAATAAAAAGCTAGTTTCTCAGCCAGTGAGTAGTTGGCATGACATTATCGATACCAAGCAAAAGTGGCTTGATAAAAATATTTTGCCTATTGGGTGGAATTACCTCGATATGTATTACTTTATACCATTTTTATCTGCGTTTAATGGTTGGCCCATTATTGATGGTGAAATATCACTTAATACACCAGAAATGGTTAAGGCTTTAAAATATTATCGTTATTTATCAGAGCAAAAAATTGTAAATCCTGAATGTAATTATACTTGTTCACAAAGTGATTTTATTCAAGGTAAAGAGGCGTATGCGATTAATGGTGATTGGGCATATCAAGATTTAAAGAAGGCAATGGGCAATGCTCTAGGCGTAGCCTTATTACCTACTGTTGATGGTAATGTAATGCACCCAATGAGTAGCACATTTCTTCTGTCATTACCTAATTACAATAACCACACGGTACATAAAAAAGCCTTAATTAAAAAGTTTGCTAAGTTTATTCAACGCTTAAGTATTCAACAATTGGTCTATAAAGAGACACGTTTATTACCTACGTCAGAGAAATTATTGAATCGCTATCAGCAGCAGGCTACAGGTGATGAGCAAATATTGTTTAAGCAATTTGAATTATCTAAACCAATGCCATCAACAATAAAAATGTCGATAGCATGGCAAGCGATGGCTATTGGCTTTAAGCGTTATGAAGATGGACTATCAGCAGAAAAAACGGCTGAATTTATGCAGCGTATCGCTATTCAGCAATGGAAGCGGTTGAGTAAAAAATGAAACTAAAATTAAAGTCATCACTGGCGCTATTAATGGTTTTCGTTGCGGTTTTACCAGCATCTATTATTGGCGGTTTATTAATAAAGCAGCAAACAGAAGTTGAAACTAATTACCGAATTGATCTCATAGAGCGTTTATCCACAACGTTAGCACAAGAGTTTAATTATCGCTTTTATCTATTATCTACTGCGCTAGATGTGTTATCACGAGATAGGTTGTTAGTGCAGGGCATTGATGACTTCTTTCTGACTAGCCATGTCGATGCCACATTAGCAAATTTAGTTGATAACACGCCATTAGCACAAGCGGCTTATTTGGTTGATGCTAACTGGGATGAGGTAGAAAATTATAATGGTATTAATGGAGTAAAATCCTTCTCCAGTTTGAAAACCTTGTTGAGTAAGAGTGTGGGTACGAGTAAAAGTACAGGCAATCAATGGGTGTTTAATTATGGTGATGAACATTTGATGCCTGATAAATTTAACCCTAGTCATAAAGGCGTTGCCATAGGTGTACCTATATATCAGTCAACGCTGACGGAAGGGCTAAAGCGTAAACCGTTAGGTTATTTAATTGTTATAGTGCCTGTGGAAAATATTGTTAAGGTTCTTCGCCCTTATTTAAAAGATGGCGAGCACGTTATTTTTCATCATAATGGCATGGATAATATTGCGGTTTATAAAGGTAAACTTGATCCCTTAATGCCGACGGTATCAAAAACGGCTGAAGTGACGATAGATAATAAATATATTGCAGAGCCAATGTCTTATGAAGCTCAAGTCTTCATGAATAAATATTTGGGAGAGAATCCCTTTACTAATTCATTAAAGATATTAACTATTGTCGCTATTATTGTAATTATGTTTACGTTATTAACGGCGACAATATCGTATCGTTGGTTCGCAAAACCTTTAACCTATCTTATGGACAGTGTAAGGGGGTGTTTAGGTGGCAATTATAATATATTAGATAAAGATTTAAGATTTTCTGAATTAATCATGGTGAATAATCTTATTCAGAAAATGTCGACCACAATAAAAGCCCAGCTTAGTGACTTAGAAGATAAAAATGTAAAGTTGATGACTTTTAATGATCAACTAGAGCAGAAAGTACATGAAAAGACGTTAGAGTTAACTCACTCATTACAGCGCGAAGAAAAACGTCGAACCATGCTTCAGTCACTCTTGTTATTTAGTAATAAATTACAACATGGTGATATTCACTCTACGGTTATGACGCAGTTAGTGAGTCTGTATCCTTATTCAGGATGGGGGATGCAGTTATTTATAAACAAGAATACAAATTGGTTTAGTGAAGGCTTGTCTAACATTAATTTAGACAGTATTGATGCAGATGCGCATTGCAGTGATTACTTTCGTATTAATAGTGGCGATAAAGCGCTTCAATGTTTCAAAATTGTCGATACACATGGTGTGTTATTGGGGATTATTGTGATGGAGCACCCTAATATTGCACGAGATGACTATGAAATTATTTCATTATTTATTCGTCAATTATCTGCAGAACTTGAAGGTCGATTACTGAATGAAGAGTTGGAAAGAAGCGCAATCACAGACCCATTAACGGGGCTAAGTAATCGTAAAGCGTTTGATGTTGATCTTGATGAGTGGATAAAAATTGCACATCGATATCCAGAACAATACTTTGGTTTGTTTATGATCGATGTGAATGGTTTAAAGCAAGCCAATGATGAATATGGGCATCATATGGGTGATCAGCTGTTAATCGAAACGGGCAGGCTTATTCAAAGTGTTTGTCGTAGTACCGACAAGGTATATCGTCTCGGTGGAGATGAATATGCGATTATTATCAAAGGTGGTGATAATGTAGGCTGTGATAAGTTAACGTTGCGTTTACAACAGTTAGTTATAGATAAGCATTATGCACGCCTAGCTTCAGGAGAGAAAGTGGCTATTCACTTTGCTATGGGCTGTGCTAGCACTGAAAATATTGATGCACGTGCACTTTATCAAGTAGCAGATAAAGCAATGTATTTAGATAAAAAAGCATATTACGAACAAATTGGTAAAATGCCAAGGTAGCTTTAGATCACTCTAATAAAAAGAGTAATGAAAAAAACAAGGAAGCTAACATCAGAAAATGCATAAAATTAAGCCACGATAGCTGATGATTCAGTTATCGTGGCTTTTTATGATTAATCGCGTTATTTGTGATTTGAAAAGTTATCGCCTTTAGCTAAACGATCATAAAGAATCACATTAACGGCAGCGGCAAGATTCATTGAACCATTCGTTGGTACATAAATCGTTTCACGACAAAAATCAGTAATTTCTTTTTTTAAGGTGCCGTCTTCAGGGCCAAAGATATAGAAAGCACGTTTTGGATGCTTATAGTCAGGTAATGCTTTTGCACCTTCGATTAAATCAACAGCAACGGGTACACAGCCGATAGGAATGATTTTCTTTAAGTCTTCAACACCTATTAACGGTATATCAAGTGATGCTTTTTTTGTATCAGTACAAAACTGTGCGGCATGATCATAACGCGTTCCCGTATAAAACACCGAGTTAACACCATAACAGCCAGCTGCGCGCATAACAGATCCAACATTCTCCGGTGTTTTGGGATTAAATAGGCCAATACAAGAATAGCCTTGGCTTTTTTTGCTCATACTTCTATCTACTTTAAATTACAGATAAATAAATGTTTAACCGGTGTCAGTTAGACATGTATTTGAAGCTAAAAACAAAGCAGGTACGAATACCTGCTTTTTTATTTGTTACTACTTACCACAGCACTTTTTGTATTTTTTACCGCTACCGCATGAACATGGGTCATTACGGTTGGGTGTTTTTTCAAAAACAGTGGTTTTTGGTTTATTTAAAATACCGTCTAGCTCAGTAATATTTTCTGCAATGTCAGCGTTGATCGTGATATTTGCAAACAGTTGGTTGTCATTAACTTGCTGCTGTACTTCTTGTTGACGTTCTTCGCTGTTCACAATCAATGTGAGTGGGTTGGTTTCCGTGCCCAGTTTGGTTTCGCGTTTCGTGTTGTAACCAAAGCTTTCATATTTTGGTTTCTTTTCGATACGACCTTTGAAGAAGAATTTAGACATGGGATAACCTATTTACCATGAATTAACCCAAACCATAATCGTGGGTTAATTGTTACGAATAAAAAACCACCGCGTGGGTGGTTGAAATTGCGGGCATAATAACCGCCATTAGTGAGCTTATCAATAGTAACCCATATGCGGTATAAGGTATTTTGAACGGCTAAGTGAGAGATGAAGTATGATTGAGAATGTGAATTGGTGAACGTTTAAACGTTTGCGTCAGTCTGGGTATCTTTTAGATTGACGATCGTTTCTAATAATGAGTACTTTAAGGAAAAGCGCAAGAAGAAACCGCGCTCAAAGGCTTAGCCTATTGGCATAATAGAAAATTTCGACTGGTACTGATAACAAATGTTGTTAACATAAGCCGTAATAATTTTCTGTATTAGTGATTTATCGCTGTCTAGTCAGCGAGTTATGCATCGAGTTGGTGTTAATAGTCATTATACTTTTTAACAAAAATAATAAGGTATAACGAAATTTTTTTATTTTTTTCATATTTATTCGTAACGAATGAAAAAAATACGGCATAATAAGGCCCCGTTATACCAAGCAATTGATTGCTGTCGCAGGTCTGAAGATCTGAAATTAATGGGAAAATGATATGGTTCAACCAGAAAATAACTCAATTGTAATTTTTGGTGCGTCAGGTGATTTGACACACCGAAAGTTAATACCTGCGTTTTATCACCTTTATGCTAATGGTTTATTGCCTGAAGACTTTGCAATTTTAGGGGTAAGTCGTACATCATATAGCGATCAAGAATTTCGTGATAAGTTAAAGCAATCTTTGACAGAAAATGAAAAAACCGATGACGAAACATTGGTTAATTTTTGTCAGCATCTTTACTACCAAGCATTAAATACGTCTGATAAAGATGAATATGCAGTCTTGAAAGAACGCTTAGATACTTTCAAAGTAACGCACAATACCCAAGGTAACGCTGTTTTCTACCTCGCGACACCACCAAGCCTTTACGGCGTGATCCCAGAATGTCTAGCCGCTCATGGCCTAAATGATGAGACAGAAGGTTGGAAAAACCTGATTGTTGAAAAACCATTTGGTTATGATCTAGCGTCAGCGATCTCATTAGACAAGCAAATTCATGCTTGTTTTCAAGAGCACCAAATCTACCGTATCGATCACTACTTAGGCAAAGAAACGGTACAGAACCTGCTTGTATTCCGCTTTGCAAATGGCATGTTTGAGCCGCTTTGGAATCGTAACTTTATTGATTACGTTGAAATCACTGCGTCTGAATCATTAGGCGTTGAAGATCGTGGTGGCTACTACGACGGTGCCGGTGCTGTTCGAGATATGTTCCAAAACCATTTGCTGCAAGTATTGGCAATGGTTGGTATGGAATCGCCTGCTGCAATTAATGCTGATTCTATCCGTGATGAAGTGGTTAAAGTGATGCAAAGCTTTAAACCATTATCAGATGATGATCTTAAAAATAACTTAGTGTTGGGTCAGTACACGGAATCAGATGCTCGTGGTAAGCATTTGTTAGGTTATCGCCAAGAGCCAGGTGTAGCGGAAGACTCACGTACTGAAACTTACGTTGGTATGAAAATGTTTATTCAAAACTGGCGTTGGAATGGTGTGCCATTCTACGTTCGTACAGGTAAACGACTACCAACACGTGTGACGGAAGTGGTTATTCACTTTAAGAAAACACCGCACCCAGTGTTTGGTGAAAATGCACCTGAGAACAAGCTAATTATCCGTATTCAGCCTGATGAAGGGATTCTAATGAGCTTTGGTCTTAAAAAACCAGGGGCAGGTTTTGAATCTCAAGAAGTATCAATGGACTTCCATTACGACAAGCTTGAAGAAACCCATATGCTGACAGCGTACGAACGTTTACTTCTTGATTGTATGAAGCAAGATGCAACCTTGTTTGCACGTACAGATGCTGTTCGCGCTTGTTGGAAATTTGTTCAACCAATTCTTGAATACAAAGAAAACCCAGAACACTTATTTGGTTATGCCGCAGGTACGTGGGGACCAAAACAAGCTGATGACTTACTTGCATCAAGTAATCGTGAGTGGCGTTTTCCTTGTAAGAATTTAGCAAACACTGACTATTGTGAGCTATAAGCATGATTAATTATCGCGTATTTGAAACACCGCAGGATGTTGTCGTTTCATTAGCTGACACCATGATGGCAATGAGCAAGCAGGTGAAGCCTGTCCATATATCGCTTTCTGGTGGGAGTACACCAAAACTGTTGTTTAAAACATTAGCGCAAGCACCTTATGCGAAAGATGTTAATTGGAGCAACTTACACTTTTGGTGGGGCGATGAGCGTTGTGTTGAGCCAACCGACCCGGAAAGTAACTTCGGTGAAGCAAACGAGTTATTGTTCCAACAAATCGATATTCCAGCTGGCAATATTCACCGTATTAAAGGTGAAGATGATCCTGCTGTAGAAGTGGTTCGATTTGCAGAGGAAATGGATGCAGAAATTCCACTTAAAAATGGCTTACCTGCATTTGATTGGATTTTATTGGGTATGGGAACCGATGGGCATACAGCATCATTATTCCCGAACCAAACAGACTTTGACGATCCTGAGCTTTCTGTGATTGCAACACATCCAGATAGCGGTCAAAAACGCATTTCAAAAACAGCGCGCTTACTTGAAAATGCGGATCGTATTACCTACCTGGTGTTAGGTGAAAGCAAAGCTGAAGTATTGCAAGAAATTAATAATACGCCTGCAGAAGCTCTTGCTTATCCTGCAGCGAAAATTAAAGCCGTAAATGGCAAAACAGAATGGTTTTTAGATTCAGCAGCGGCAAAACTGCTGGCGCAAGGAGAATAATATGAAAGGCGATATCGGTGTAATTGGCTTGGCAGTAATGGGCCAAAACCTGATCCTAAACATGAATGACCACGGCTTTAACGTTGTTGCTTACAACCGTACTGTAGCAAAAGTGGAAGAATTCCTTGAAGGCCCAGCAAAAGGCACAAACATCGTTGGCGCAACGTCTCTTGAAGATCTTGTTGCTAAGTTAGAAGCACCACGTAAAGTGATGCTAATGGTTCGTGCTGGTGATGTTGTTGATGCATTCATTGATCAACTAATTCCACTATTAGATGAAGGCGATATCATTATCGACGGTGGTAACACTAACTACCCAGATACTAACCGTCGCGTAGCGCATTGTCGTGAGAAAGGCATCTACTTTATCGGTACTGGTGTATCTGGTGGTGAAGAGGGCGCTCGTTTCGGTCCTTCAATCATGCCTGGCGGCGCAGCTGAAGCTTGGGAAGCAGTTAAGCCAATTTTCCAAGGTATCTCTGCTAAAACTGATGCTGGTGAGCCTTGTTGTGACTGGGTTGGTAACGACGGTGCTGGTCACTTTGTTAAGATGGTTCATAACGGCATTGAATACGGTGACATGCAGCTTATCACTGAAGCATACCAGTTCATGAAAGATGGTCTAGGTATGAGTGCTGATGAGATGCAAGCAGTATTCGCTGACTGGAACAAAACTGAGCTAGACAGCTACCTAGTTGAAATCACAGCTGATATTCTTGGCTACAAAGATGAAGATGGTGAAGCACTAGTTGAGAAGATCCTAGACACTGCTGGCCAAAAAGGTACGGGTAAGTGGACTGGTATCAACGCACTAGACCTAGGTATTCCACTAACGCTTATCTCTGAGTCTGTATTCTCTCGTTGCCTGTCTGCACTGAAAGACCAACGTGTTGAAGCTTCAACGTTATTCGGCAAGACAATCACGCCAGTTGAAGGTGATAAGCAAGAGTGGGTTGATGCACTTCGTCAAGCACTACTAGCATCTAAGATCATCTCTTACGCGCAAGGTTTCATGCTAATGCGTGAAGCATCGAACGAAAACGGTTGGGATCTAAACTACGGTAACGTAGCACTAATGTGGCGTGGTGGTTGTATCATCCGCTCTGCGTTCCTAGGTAACATCCGTGATGCGTATGAAGCGAACCCAGATATCGCATTCCTAGGTTCTGACGAGTACTTCAAAAACATCCTACAAGGCAGCCTAGCAGCATGGCGTAAAGTAGCAGCGAAATCTCTAGAGTCTGGCATCCCAATGCCATGTACGATTTCTGCGCTATCTTTCCTAGACGGTTACACAACAGCTCGTCTACCTGCTAACTTGCTTCAAGCTCAACGTGACTACTTCGGCGCTCACACTTATGAGCGTACTGATCGTCCACGTGGTGAGTTCTTCCACACAAACTGGACTGGTACAGGCGGCAACACTGCCTCTACTACTTACGACGTTTAATACCTAAATAACGTAAGCAAAAAAACCACCGTTCGCGGTGGTTTTTTTATATCTGATTTTTAAGTGTATGTTTTTTTGTTCTTTTTTTTTGTTCTTTTTTTATTTGAACTAATGATATTGATAGCTTAGTCTGAAATCGGATTTCATTGAAAGGGGATATGGATCACTTTTACCATCTCGAAACAACAAGTAAAGAGATTGGGGGTGTTGAAGAATATGTTTCAGAAAGTATAGACAGGAATAAACAGTAAGCTATCTGTTCACTGCTGCTGATGACTGTCTATGTTCTACTTAACTTGAAAGTTTAGCTTTAAACTTTTATGGCTATGAGACTAGGACGCTATGAAAATATTAAAAAAAACAGGACTTACTCTTTTTGTTTTACTCTCGTCTGGTTCTGTATTTTCTGCTGATGACTCATCATTTTGGAATCAAGAACTCACGAATTTGATGAGAAGTTCAAAAGAAAATACGTTTGCAAACTGGAGTAACGATCCTTCCATTCAAGTTGGTGCTATTGGTTATTTAAACTATCTCACCGGTGAATTTACTTTAGTTAGTACAGATATGGTTGATGACCCTGTTTATTTTCTGACTAAACGTAAAGATGAAAAATGGGAGTTCTCATCAAAAAACACATCTAAAAATAGTGGTGAAGTAAAAGTTGACGGTGGGTACTTAGATCCAAACTCAGGGGTTAAAGTAGACGTTGGAATGGAACACTCTTGGTTTTTTTCAAAAGCGAAAAGTTTAGCTGCGACGTATATTATTGCGGTAGAAGCATATACTAATAACCCTTATGGTTTAGTTGCTGATAAATGGGATATTATAAAAAGTGCAGCCGAAAAAACACCGTATATTGACCATGAAACCGGAGATATATCTCAAGGGTTTGGCTATATCAGTGGGGTAAAATGGGCGAGTCGTGGTGTTGCTATTGCAAGCAACGACGACGAAGGTCAGTACAGTATCGTAACCTCGGTGAATGTGGCCTCACCAAAGAAAGATCAAATAGGTCTTACTCCAAAATTAATTTCTGAAAAAGGCAGTAATTCTGTTACTGCAACTAAATTCCCAGCAACAAGAGATGAAATCGGTGATCTGGTTCCTGTTGCTTTTACGTTTACTTCAATTGACGGTAAACGTCCAATCAATAATTGGACTCAACCAATTAATCAGTTAGAACTCATCATCAATAGTAAGCCCGGTAGTACGTATATAACCAAGTGGCAATTAGCATATAAGACAGTAACGAATAAAAATATTCAGCACAAATCTGGTGCCTTCCCTGCACCACAAAGTGCTTCAGTTTATTTGCCTAAAGATGCCGTAGATGTTCAGTTATCTATTAAGTTACTCGGTGTTTTTTCAAGTAATAGATGTGAAGTCGTTTGGAAAGATCCTATTAATCAGTGGAATAAAGGTAAAAAAGAAGTTCAGACGTACGGTATATGGCCTGCAAATGCATGGTGTACAGAGCTGAAATCTTCTATTGGATAAGATGCTGCTATGACCCGCCCTAAGCTGACGGGTCTTTTTGTAGTGTTGCCTTTTTTCTTCTTTACTATTACTCATTACAAAATAACAACGTCACTTATTTACCGCTTTATCCGATAGAGCCTCTCAAAATGCCCGTTATACTACCTGAATTGAATAAACTATGACTGCGTTGTTTTTCTCTTTCAAGAATAAGTATCCCCAATAGTAAAGTTTTACCAAATTTAAGAGTAAAAAAAGCCCTAACAGATAGGTTAGGGCTTAATATTATTCAGACACTAATTTTAATTAGCTGACTTCAATTGGACCACCGAACGAGGTGACAGGTGGCAGTTCACCTTTAAACTTCTCGAAGTTCACAATACAGGTTTGTGCGCTTGTTGCCTGCGCTAACTCTGATGTTGGAATATCGATAGTAAGAGTGTTTGGATCGCCATAAGTGTCGATCGCACCAATTTTTTCGTTAAGAGGGCCATACCATGCCCCTTCTTCGATACGAACAATACCGCGAGGGTAGCTGTCAGTCAGCACTGCACCTGCTAATAGCTGTCCACGGTCATTAAATACACGTACCACATCACCATCTTTGACGCCTTTTTCAGCCGCATCTTGAGGGTTAATGTAAATAGGTTCACGACCTTGTACAGTGTAAGTTGCACGGAACTCTTCCGATTCACACATTTGTGAGTGCAAACGCTTATCTGGGTGACAAGACTGCAGCCAGAACGGGTGTTTATCAGAGCCCGGACCACCGTGAGAACGTTCTGTTTTTTCAAACCACATTGGGTGTTCTTGACAGTGTTCGTATTTGTAACGGCCAATCTTACGACTTGTGATTTCAATAAAGCCTGATGGTGTACCTAGCGCGTTAATTTCAGGATCTTGACGGAAGTCAGCATGACGTACCCAAGGCTTACCTGTACCAAAGTCTAAGAAACCTTGTTGCCAGAACACATCAAACTCAGGCATATCAAACTTGCCTTTGTTCGCTTTACGACAATCGTTATAAAGCATGCGAACCCATTGCATTTCATCCATGCCACGAGTGTATTCGCTGTTCTTACCAAAGCGACGTGTTAGCTCTGTAAAGATCTCAAAGTCAGTTTTAGATTGGTAAAGCGGGTCAACCAGTTTATGCATAGCCAGTAAACCACGACCACTGTATGAGCCCATAACGTCAATATCATTTCGTTCAAATTGGGTACATGCTGGCAGTACAATATCGGAGAAACGACAGGTTGCAGTCCAAGCAAAATCAATTGTTACAACGGTTTGTAGTTTCTGGAACGCTTTCTTCATGCGGTTACGATCTTGGTGGTGATGCCAAGGGTTGTTACCACTGATCACCATCATTTTGTAATCAGGAAGAATAACTTTTGAACCGTTGTACTTAATCTCTTTACCCGGCTCTAAAATACAGTCAACAAAACGTGCAACAGGGATAGTGCGGCTGTAACCGTTAAAATCATTGTTATCCCACTTTGGCTTTTGACCTTCATCGACGTTACGAGGGAAGCCGCCTGGTGCTGCAAAGCCGGTTGAAGGTACACCGATACCAGAGTAGTGGTGACCATACGAAATACCACCACCAGGTAGACCAATTTGACCAACCATAGCGGCAATAACTGCCCCCATCCAGTAAGGTTGCTCACCGTGCTCTTGACGTTGAATACACCAACCAAACAGAATTTGTGTACGCTCTTTAACCAGCATACGGGCAAAGTCTTTAATTTGATCGGCGGGCACACCACAGATCTCAGCAGCCCATTCAGGCGTTTTTTCCACTTTGTCTTTGGTTTCGCCTTTTACGTAACCAATGAACTCATCGAAACCAAGGCAGTACATCTTGATGAACTCTTTATCGTAAAGGTTCTCGTTGTACAGGGTATGCGCCACACCTAACATAAATGCCACATCGGTTTGCGGATTAATGTATAGGTGTTTGTTGTTTAGGTAACGTTGGGTCTTGTTCTTAACTGGATCGACAGAGATCACATTGATCTCACCGTTATCAACTTTCTCTTTTAGCTGAGCTAAATATGGGAAAGATTCGTGGGTTTCACAGTTCCAACCAACCTGTAGGTTTTTCACCGGATCGTTTGCCCATAGCACCACATTTTTACTGTGATCAAGGATTTCAGACCAAGAAGTACCTTGTGCGTAAACTTCTGTTGAGCCAAGCACGTATGGCATGATGGTTTGACCTGCACCTGTTGAGTAGTCGCCTACTTTGGTGATGTAGTTACCATGCATACCCACAGCACGTTGCATGTGGCTGGTACAACTGTGGAACTGACCCGTTTGACGCCAGCCAGTTTGACCAGCATGTAACGCCCATGGACCATAATCTTTTTGAATACGTTCCAGTTCACGATAGAACAAATCTAATGCTTCATCCCATGTAACACGGATGAAACGGTTATTACCGCGAGTCTCACCACTAAATTTGTGTTTCTTAAGCCAATCTAAACGCACCATAGGGTAGCGTACACGCGATGGGTTGTAGATTACGCCCTTAATGCCTTTTAGCATCTCGGTTGGGTTTTTATCTATTTCAATCGCTTCTATTTCTTGTACTTTACCGGCATAGATGTGGGCGCGGAATGCGCCCCAGTGTGAGCCGGAGTAACGCCATGTACCTTGACCAATTTGATCGTCTGCAAACACCTTTGATGATGCGAGTAGGCTAGGACCGATAACAGAAGCAGCACTTGTTGTTGCAAGGCCTTTAAGAAAACTTCTTCTTGATACAGACATATTTATTTTAACTCCATCAATACTTAGTGTTGTGCGTCAGAAAAATCAGAAGAGTGTTTCTGAAGGTATTTACGCACCACGGCTTCACTATCACGGTCAAAGTTAACGAACGCTAACATACCGTTGAACATTCCAGGCCAAGTATTGGCATCGAAGTGGCTTTCAGCAGGTTGAGTGTGACAAACTGAACAGTTAGTGGTGTAAGCTGATTTCGCTTTTTCCCAAACTGGCGTGATGTCATTAACAAGCGAGTCTTTTGGCATCCAGACTTTTGCTGTTACACGTTGCCAAGGAAGACCTGTTAGGTCGTCAACTTTCTCTTCATATTTATCAACAACATTGTCGTTTTGTGCAGATTCTTTTAGGAGCGATGCAACAGGAATATTCATACCGAAGTCTTCTTGAATCACTCGGCCATAGCCCTTGTCTTTACGCCAACCTGCAATTTCAACTTCAACTGCATTGTCAGTTTCATCGATCACTTTTACGCCTGAAGCAGGGTTTAATAGGCCAGCTTCTACCTTCATGTCTTTATCTTCATAAACAGGAAGGAAACGCACGCTATATACTTCTTCGCCTTTGTTGTACTTAGTATCGTGAGATAGCTGTACTAACTCAGATATCATGCCACCACTGGTATCCATATCTTTCGGTAAGTGGTGAGCAATACCTTTGTGACAGTCGACACAGCTTTGATCACGCTCTGCTGCATTCTTCATTTGAACGCGAGCAACAGGAGACATCTTGGTGAAGTCCATTCCTTTATAGTCATGACAGTCTCGACATTCTTGAGAGCCATTCGCTTTAAAGCGTTCCCACTCATGTTGAGCCAGTACAATGCGGCGGTCTTCAAATTTTTCAGGAGTATCAATGAAGCCAGCTACGTGGGCGAAGACTTCTTTACTTGCTTGAATTTTACGCGCGATTTTATCTGTCCAGTCGTGTGGAACGTGACAGTCAGGACAAGTTGCACGAACACCAGAACGGTTTTTGTCATGAATAGTGTTGGCGTATTCAGGTGCAACGTTGTCAGCGTGGCAACTAACACAGAACTCTTCGGTATTGGTTGCTTCTAGTGCAGTATTAAAACCACCCCAGAAAATAACGCCAGCAATAAAGCCACCAAGGGTTAGTACACCTAGGCTAATATGAACGCTTGGACGTGATAGGGTCTGCCAAGCTTTAAGCAAAAATGATTTCATTATAGATTCTCTTATATGATGCTAACGGTGATTAATTAGGGATTAACCGCCATGTCCTGGTGGACCAAATACGAAGAGTTGAAGCATCCAAACGGTAAAGCCGTAGCCCCCGACAAAAATGACGCTGAGAATTGGAAATAAAAAGACGACGATAAAAATGAACATCTTCCATTCTCGGCTACGAGTTTGCTTGGTTTCTTGATCAGTCGCACTGCTCATACAACCTCCTAATTTGTAAAAATGAGTAGTTATAAATATTTTTATTAAATCTATTTATATTGCGATCATAAATTAACCACTACATGCAGTTCAATTAATACTTTAGAGTTAACCCTATGTTTTACAGTGTTTTTTGATTTTGACCCTATACTGTAATAATAAAAGACATAATAAGTAGAAAAGTTAAAGTTTATGACAGTATGTTTTAATTTGAAGGAGGGGGGATTATTCGCGATTGTATTATTGGTTGTTTGATTGTAATAAAATAAAAGTAAAGTTGTATTAATCGTTATTTGAATGTGTAGGTGTAATTGTGTTATAGCAATTAATTGCTGCTTAAAATATGAATAGCATGAATAACATTACTGATGAAAAAATAGGCATTATATGAATGCCTATTTTTTTATTGATAATTACAGCGCTTAAGCTTTAATCAATAAGCTGATAGTGATTACGTAAAATATTAATAATTTCAGCTTTAGGGTTTTTGCTTAATGTGATCTTTTTTCCGGTGATTTTTTCGGCAATACCCGTATAAACACGCGATATTTGCATGAGTACTTCTTGTGGTAACTCGTTGTCACGAGCAAGAGCAAAGCGTTCTTCCATGCGATCTTTATTTAATAAAATATCGGGCTCTGGAAAAGTGTTAAGTAGTACTTGGCGAAAATCTTCTTTTGAGTTTTCGACGATTTGACCGTCGCGGTAAGCTGCGCCATCCCAGATACGAGAAGAATCGGGTGTTCCCACCTCATCCATATAAATCAGTTTTTCGTTACCACTAGCATCTGTTACATAGCCAAACTCAAATTTGGTATCAACAAAGATTTGATCAATATTTGCGAGTGCATTACTGATAACATTAAATCCTTCTGCCAATAACTTTTCATACTGGGTAATGTCATCAGTATTGCGGAAGTTGAATGCAGCGAAATTATTGACGAGATCATCACGAGTGACATTGACATCATCTGCTTCAGGAACATTCGGAATGCCTTTTAGAATCCCTTTGGTTGATGGTGTCATGAGTAGTTCAGGGAGCTTTTGATCTTTTTCTAGCCCTTCTGGTAATTCTATACCGCAGAAATGACGTTCACCTTTGCTGTATGCACGCCACATTGAACCTGTAATGTATTGGCGACAAATAGCTTCAACCATCACAGGTTTTGCTTTTTGTACAATCCAAACAAAAGGGTGGGGGATATCAAGGATATGGCTATCCGCTAATCCATTATCTTTAAATAATTGAAACCAGTGATTAGATATCGCATTTAACGCAGCACCTTTCCCTGGGACTCCTTTAAGCCCTCCTTCACCGTGCCAGATACAATCAAAAGCAGAAATACGGTCGCTGATCACCATAATAGCGAGCGGTGCGTCGGGTTGAACGTTATAGCCTTTTTCTTTAATCAAACGTTGACTGTCAGCTTCTGTAAGCCAGTAAACAGAGCGTACCTTACCGCTATGAACGGGTTTATCAGTACGGATAGGGAGATCATCATTAACAGCTAAAACTTGATCGGCAAGGCTCATCGTGAAAGTCCTATTCAAAGATTACGCAGAAATGCAGAAGGATAATGACATGAATAAAATCACATCGTTATCAATCATCGTAATCGCATAATACAAGGTTAAGTAAGTCACTGCCAGTAAAATAGCAAACGTTTGCCTTTGGTTTGATTAAAACAAAAAAGGCGATAGACATTGGAATGTTTATCGCCTTGGCTATGTTTAAAATAGCTGGTGGATACTGCTTAATTTTTGTGGTGTTTGATGGATGAAGTGGGTTACCCATACTTGAATATCAGTCCAGTTTAGCCATACGGGACTAAACCGAAAGTGATGCCAATTGGTTAAAATATGCAATGTCTTATGATAAGACGGTGCGGTCGCAAAAAGTAAAACAATTGCCACTATTTGCGCCAAGCTAATGAGAGGGTTCCTAACGGAAAAGGGTTTTAATGCTGTTCCAAATGACTTTTTTAGACGTTGGTTGGAAAGATCAACACTATAAATTTCATCTAACAACAAGTGAACAAAACCACCAAAAAGAACAAAGCTACCTGCTAGCCAGCTGGTTTCGGCGGTATGTCCAATGATAGAGCTTACATGAACGCAACATAGGGCAATGAGCAGAACAAACGCAATTGAATGGCAGCAACCACGGTGGACAGTACGGCGTTCAAAAACCGCTTTTCCCATATAGCGGATAGTAATAAACAGTGCTGCGCTATAGAGTAGTAACTCAAGCATCGTCACTTGAGTATAAATATGACTAATTAAAATGAAGCAGCAAAAACCAGCCAAGATATTAAACAAGGCTTTCATCGATGTTGAATGATCTGAATCTATGTCAGGTAATAGGCCACCAATAGTGCCAAGAAATGTCATCCAAATTGCCGCCGAAGGCGAAATATGATCAGCCGATAAGAAGGCGGTGGCCGTTAAACCACTAGCAACGGCTGCAACACTAAAGTGAGTAGAAAAGTTTGCCAAGAAGAAAGTTCCAACTGGGTTTATATACAGTTGTGTTTATCATTATATGGTCATAAATTTCAACCAATATCACAATTCTAGCATGTACTTTATGTTTGTTCGGATAAATAAACAACGAAACGGAGTATTTATCTGTTAAGTGTGTTAGAGCGTTGATGGGGAGAAAAAGAGATAAAAAAGCCTTAGTAAAGTTGGAGTAACTTAACTAAGGCGCTAATTCACAGGGAGAGAAAAAGTTATGCAGCGATAAATGCTGAGATAATGCCGATCACACCACCAAAGACACCGCCCCAAACGACTAACCAGCCTAAGTGTTCACTGATCATCTTTTGCACCATTTCTTTGACCATTTTTGGGGTTAATTCATTCAGGCGCTGATCGATAATTTCTTCAATCGTCTCTTCGATATCATTGAGTGATTCAGGCTTAGCTAGTTGATCTTTAAGTGCTGCTTTAAAGTCATCTTGTTGGCTAATTTCGTTAACAGAATCCTGCATTTTTTCAATGAAAGGTTCGCGTAGTGGTTGGAGTGCTTCTACGCCACCCATCATGGTTAGCATGCCACCAAATTGTGAATTCATGATCACATCAAGTAACGAATCGTAAGCTGGCGCAAAATCAATTTTTTGGATCACAGGCTGCAAGTTTAAATTGGTTGAGCTTGTCATTTCTTTATTAAGAAAGCGGCTAATGTTTTCTTGAGTAAAGAATTGCTCCATCATGAGATTTTTAATGGCTGTTTTAAATTCTTCAAAACGAGCAGGAATAACACCTGAGCCGTAGAGTCCGGGCACCTTTTCAAATAGCATATGAATAGCAAGCCAGTTTGTTAATGCGCCAGAAAATGCGAATAAGCCACAATAAAGGATAACTTGCTGATTAGTAAGGTAACCAATAGCTAGCAAGATAAGTGAAATAAGGTTGGTGAGTAAGCTTTTATTCATACGGGGTTATTCTCGGTGTGGAGTACACAGCTAATTTTAAAAGAGGTGAGCCAAGTCTTTATGGCTTATTGTGGACAGATTTTAACAACAGACTATGCGCAATGCCACAATTAGCAGATTGATAGGTAATCGTTAGGTATATGTTATGCTCAACTGCTGTATATATCACCAGCAATGAATGTAAACCTAATTAAGGAATTGTTATACTCGCGCATTCACTTATCTATCATCACGTGGTGTTGTCATGACAAGCTTTACAGCTGAACAAACGGCTTTTATTAATCACCTATCTGGTAATGCATTATGTGTTGCAGGAGCGGGGACGGGTAAAACCACCACTTTGGTAGGGCTAGTTGAGAAAAAATTAGCGACAATTGCACCACAAAATATGTTGGTGTTGATGTTTAACCGTGATATTCGCACCGATTTTAAAGCTAAATTAGAGCGAAATAGTCATGGGGTGAATGTTCCCGTGCATACATTTCACAGTTTTTGTTATCAATTATTACGTCAATCAGGCTATTTAGCTGAGACGGGTTATCAAATTGATTTCAATAATGGTGAAAGTGATAAAATCATTGCGAAACAAATTTTGCGTCAAATGGCAGCGCAAGAGAAGTCGTATCAAAAGCAACAAACATTCAAAGATCCGCGCACCATTGAATTATTGATGAGTTTTATTGGCTTGGTAAAAGCGCATATGTTACCGCCAAAGGAAGTGTTTGAGCTGTCTGATATTAGTGATGAATACCATTTTATCATTGAAGCGTATTGGAATTTTGAAACTATTCGTAAAGAGCGTAAACAGTTATTCTTCGATGATTGGTTGGTAGAAACGGTTAATTTACTGACTGATAATGAGGCGTTACGTGCTTATTATCATCAACAAATCCAATTTATGGTTGTTGATGAATTTCAGGATATAAATACCGCGCAATATCGATTGTTAAAACTGTTACTCGGGGAGCAAGCGCAATTAGTGGCTGTCGGTGATGTCGATCAGTGTATTTATAAATGGCGTGGCAGCGCTCCCCAATTTATGCTGAACTTTGAACAAGATTTTACGCCTGCAACCACCTATAGCCTGTCACATACATTTCGTTTTGGCCACAGCTTAGCGTTAGCTGCGAGTCACTTGATTGCCAATAACAAGCAACGTTTCCACGATTTTCAAACGATCTCTCATCAGTCAGTTGCTGATACCCCCGTTGAAGTGATAGGAACTGCGCGCCAAGTCGGCGAGATCGCACAATCTATTGCTGAATATATCGAACAAGGTGGAACACCTTCTGATGTTGCGATTTTAGTTCGTCGTTGGTCACAAACTATGTTGTTTGAATTAGCGTTTTTAACTAAAAATATTCCTTTTTATATGCCTGTTGGCTCGGTGTTATCAAATAGTCGAGAAGTGAAATTATTGCTTGATGTGATGCGATTTGCCACTGGGCGCTACAATCAGTTTCAACCATATGAGAAAGCGACACTCGTCTTTAATATGATGTCTTTTCCACACTGTTATGTGCCAAATGCCAGTTTGCGACCGTTATGTGATGAGCTTGCTAATACGCCAATTGAGCAGTGGTTAGAGGTTGTGAAGAAAACGGAAAAGTTACAGCCAGCATTAAATCTTGATAATTTTACATCACGAGTAGAATTATTAATGATGCTTCGCCGTAAAGGGGGCTTTAAAGCATTAGATGTTTATCGTCAGTATCGTCGTGATAGCGAGTTAGATAATTGGATTTGGAAAACAGAAGCGACTGCATCAGAAATAGAAGAAGCGGTTGAACGACTTGATAGTGTTGAAACGGTATTGGCTTCGATGGATCAAGATTGTGAAAAAGCACTTCAGTATTTTGAGTATTATACGCAACGTTCTGATTCGTTACGCCAATCAGAATCCACCACAAGCAATGTGCAATTAACCACGATATTCAGAGCGAAAGGTTGTGAGTATAGCCAAGTACATTTACCGTATTGGGATAAAGATGCTTTTCCTTACGTTAATCGATCTTCTGTCGGTATTTCAGCAGATACTGAAGAAGAACGACGCTTGGCGTATGTCGCGATAACGCGTGCGAAACATAAAGCTAAAATTTACTATTCAGTTGAGAACAGTAAAAAAGATACTTATGTTCGCAAAGATAAAAACGCGAGTCAGTTTATTCTTGAATCGAAGGCGACACTTGCACAAGAAATTGGTCCTCAGCTTTATCTGGAAGGGACGTTACCCTTTAATAAATCGCCGATTGTTCAAGGGTATTACCAACGCTTAGGACGGTTTGAGCAGATGCAAGCAGCGCCAGAGCCTGTAGAAATAGAGCAGCCAGCAGTTGGTAAGGATGGACAATTAAACTACAGTTTTTTGTGGGCAGTTGAACAACCGTTACCAAATAATGCAGAAAAGCTTGTTCGTTCAATGGTGAAAACTAAAACAGCAAAATATTTAGAAACAGAGTTAAATAGAATTTTACGAGAATTAAAAAAAGCAGATTTGACGAAAGAAAAAGTATTGGTGAATCGGCTTATCGTAATCGCTAAAGCAAAAGCGAGAAGGTATAGCTAAATAGATATGTCATTCATAATTTCACGTTATCAACATGCTATTTATGGCTTTGGCTTGTTTTAGGACCGATTTTTTGTTGAAACTCGTAATTAATTTACTATTTTAATTATTTCAATCGTATTGTTTTTATTTGATGATATTTACATGATAAACGTTTCATTATTATATCTATCATTAATCAACAAAATAACGTTGTTCTCTATTATATCGAGCTTCGCGTTGGCCTAAATTTTGTTGAATAACAAATTCAAGACGAGAGCGTAATTGTTGCGACTTATTAATTTTTCGTCTATGAAAAACAGAGTGAAGTAATTGTTTTAACATTCTAAACCTACTTGTTTTTTTAGCTACACAATAAAAAGATTTGTTAGTTATTCAAAAACATCGTATTCCAGCTTCCCTATACAACTCAATATATCAAACCGTTTCTGAACCTACGTTGTATTAAATAACATAGGTGCTGACTTCTTCATTCAACAGAGAATGTTAAGAATGATAAATATAAAGGGAGATTAACATCAATAGTGATTATGTTAAGTAACGAGAGTTACCCTGTCAAAATCGAAAAATGCATCATAATATTGTGCAATTATGATGCATTTCCATGCTTAAGTTAAGGTTACTTATTTTGCCATTTATCAACAACAAGTGCTGCAATCAAATCACCTTCAACGTTAACGGCTGTTCTAAAGGTATCTAACGGACGTTCAATAACCAATAAAATTGCGATTGCCTCTAAAGGGATACCGACAGCCAGCATGACTAACTGCATACCTGACATAGAACCTGACGGCATACCTGGTGCGCCAATAGAAGAGACCATTGCCATGATGAAAATCATGATTAGACCACCAGTACCTAAGTCGATACCGTAAAGCTGTGCTAGGAAGATAGCTGCTACGCCTTCAAAAAGGGCTGTACCATCCATATTCATAATAGAGCCAAGCGGCAATACCATACTGCTGGTTGATTGTGAAATGTTAAGCTCTTCTTCCGCTGTTTGCATTGAAAGTGGTAGCGTTGCTGAACTTGATGATGTTGCAAATGCCATGGCCATTGGTGCTGATAGCGCTCTAAATAAGTCTTTGAACTTAATACCTGTCACGACTTTTGCGATGATAGGTAAGACAAAACCACCGTGAATAAAGGTTAGAGTAAATACCAGTAACGCAAAGCGGGCGAGTTCACCAAAAATGGCATTACCGCTTTGAAGAGTAAATTGGAAAACAATCGCAAATACAGCCAGTGGTGCTAGTTTGATGATCCACGATACCACACGGTTAACGGCAGTATTGAGTCCATCGATAACCTCAAATACAGGGTGCTTTTCCGGTAAGCTTGCCAGCAGTGCAATGCCAAGTAATAGCGCAAATACAACAATCGCTAATAAGTTAGTTGTTGCCATTGCTTGAAAAGGGTTTACCAATGCCATGTTAAATAGCTTTTCAACAATAGCGCCACCGGAGGCGGAGGTTTGATCGATTAATTGAACATGGCTGCTGACATGAACTTTTGAAGTATCGACTAATTGTGGCCATTTAGGCAGTGACAGTGAAACACCTAAGGCTAATGCAATCGCAAGCGTTGAAGTAAAGGCATAAAACGAAACTGTTTTTAAACCAAGCTCTTTTAATCGAATTATTGAGCCGATACTGGTGATACCACGTAGCAATGAAAATAGCACTACGGCACCAACAAGCATTTTTAGTAAACCAATATAAGTGGTTTTTAATAACATAAGGAGCTTGAAGGTTGTGCTTGTTTCAAACCCTGACGATAGTGGTAGCAGTGTTGCTAACGCCCATGCTAACAAGCCAGCAATAAGTAATTGAAATGGTAATGATTTTAATAAACGGCGATGCATGAGAGTCTCTTGTAACGTTCGTTGAGAATAAAATTAAAAAATAAAAATGAGCGTTGTTATAATTTTTTATAAGAAAAAGCGCTCTGACACAGAGTACCAGAGCGTGGCAAATGCCAATTCTCAATTAACGATAAGTCGGTTGTCTTTACGACTGACAGAAAAATTTGGTTTATTATTACTTTCGCTAAAAGAGGAAGTGCTGATCCGTAGCAGGTTTTGAACAAAGGTGTGAGATAAAATCTCGCCTGTCTTCGTAACAGACAGTAGTCGTTACGAAGACAGGATGTAGCTTAAATAAGAGGAAAATTACTTATCAAAGTGAATGATAGTACGAATGCTCTTACCTTCGTGCAGCAGATCGAATGCTTCGTTGATCTTGTCTAGGCCCATGTTGAATGAGATGAAGTCATCTAACTGGAACTCACCTGCCATGTAACGATCTACGATACCTGGAAGTTCTGA
This sequence comes from Photobacterium sp. GB-72, assembly GCF_003026095.1. Lineage (NCBI taxonomy): Bacteria > Pseudomonadati > Pseudomonadota > Gammaproteobacteria > Vibrionales > Vibrionaceae > Photobacterium > Photobacterium sp. GB-72. The sequence continues at coordinate 459,100 of NZ_PYNV01000002.1, forward strand.
ACGGCCTTTAACACCACCGAATGCAGAACCACGCCATACGCGACCTGTTACTAGTTGGAATGGACGAGTTGAGATCTCTTGACCTGCACCTGCAACACCGATGATTACAGACTCACCCCAGCCTTTGTGACAGCACTCAAGCGCAGAACGCATCACGTTTACGTTACCGATACATTCGAAAGAGTAATCAACACCACCGTCAGTCATCTCAACGATCACTTCTTGGATAGGCTTATCGAACTTAGTAGGGTTAACACACTCAGTTGCACCTAGTTTACGAGCAAGGTCGAACTTGTCTTCGTTGATGTCGATAGCAATGATGCGGCTTGCTTTAGCCATTGTTGCACCAATGATAGCTGCTAGACCGATACCACCAAGGCCGAATACAGCAACAGTGCTACCTTCTTCAACTTTCGCTGTATTAAGTACCGCACCCATACCTGTAGTAACACCACAACCTAGTAGACATACTTCTTCTAGCGGTGCTTCTTTGTTGATTTTCGCTAGTGAAATCTCAGGAAGAACAGTGTATTCAGAGAATGTTGAACAACCCATGTAGTGGAAGATAGGTTGACCATCTTTATAGAAACGTGTTGTACCGTCTGGCATTAGACCTTTACCTTGTGTCTCACGTACTGCTTGACATAGGTTTGTTTTGCCAGATAGACAGTATTTACACTTGCCACATTCTGCAGTGTAAAGTGGAATAACGTGGTCGCCTACTTGAAGATCGGTAACGCCTTCACCAACCATTTCAACAATACCACCACCTTCGTGACCAAGAATTGCAGGGAAGATACCTTCTGGATCATCACCTGATAGTGTGAAAGCATCAGTGTGACATACGCCTGTTGCTACGATGCGAACGAGAACTTCACCTGCACGAGGTAACATTACATCTACTTCTTCAATTGAAAGTGGTTGTTTTGGACCCCATGCAATCGCAGCTTTTGATTTGATAAATTTATCAGTCATCGTTAAATCACTCTGTTAAGCCAACTTGATTGGCGATAATTATTATTAAAATACGACAATTAAACGATATTACTCATGTCGTCTTGATGGAACTATTATATTTATTTCTTAGCAAATGATAATCCCTTGATATGGAAAATGATTATTACCAAATAGTAATAGTAAAAATTATCATTTCCGTTAAAAGCATAAAATTAACTTTAAATATTAGTAAAGAACTATACGCTATTGTAGCTTATGTTTTAAAGGAATTTTCAGGTATTCCATTTTTAATGTTATAAACACTCAAGAGGAAAAGTGTATCTTGCTGATTTTATAGTTTATTTTGACTTTTAAGAGTGGGTTTATTGAGTGTGCTTGAACAGCGTGATTAGGTTGAATGAGTAAAAGGTATAAGTGTTATTTGTCGCTATGGGAGAGCGGTTTATTTTAAAAACGTTATGAAGTTGCTGTTTGGGATGGGATTTAAAAAAACAATAGGTGTGATTGTTATCGTGTGGAAGACGGCAATAATGCAGTATTGTGTCATTCATGTATTTTATTTAACGTAAATAAAAAAGCACATGCAACCCGAATGGTTTACATGTGCTTTAAACGTTATTGGATTTATTTTATCGCTTATGCACTTTTATGGTTTTGTGCGTAAACGTGAGTTGCGATAGCATCCATTAGTGCTGGAGATAGGCAATCGTATGGCTTAAGGCCTAGTTCGTTTAGACGCGCACGGATTGCATCCATATCTTTTGGATCAGTACCCGTTTCGATGATAGAAGAAACAAATGCTGCAAATTCAGGAGCAGACCAACCTTCGTCAGTTGATAGTTCAGTGTGAACAAAGTCTAAACCGTGGAATGGGTGGTTAGTATCTTCGATACGGCCGTACATGTGAACACCACATTCTTTACAAGCGTGACGTTTGATTGCTGCATTTTGGTCAACGACAACGAGTTTGTCTGCATTTGCAATCACTTCAACGTTGTCACGAGAAATAACAGCGATTTGAGAGAAAACTGCGCCTTCAGGCTTCCAGCATTTAGAACAACCACAAGCGTGGTTATGTGCTGTTTGACCAGAAAGTTTAACTCGAACTGTATTTGTGTCACATTTACAGCTTAATACGCCACCAACAAAGTTTTCTTTAGTTGCAATAAAGCCATTATCAATTGATGGGTGTAATTTAATAGACATAAAGATGCTCTTATATTATTTATAATTAAATGTAGAGTTAGAGTGTTATTTTTAGTTTTCTATTCGTTAATTAAATATTAATTAGCGAATAGAAGTATTCTAAAGTTTAATTAGATTTAAACAATCTGTTTTACAGTAAATGATTATTACTGATTAGAAACAATAAAATTAAATTATTACTTGTTTTGCTGTGCAATATGAGTAGCAATGGCATCCATTAAGTCTGGAGATAGGCAATCGTAAGATTCCATACCTAGTTCTTCAATGCGAGCACGGATAGCAGCCATGTCTTTTAAATCTGTGCCCGTTTCAATGATTGAAGAAACAAAAGCAGCAAATGTTGGTGCAGACCAGCCTTGTGTTGGCGATAGTTCAGTATGGACAAAATCTAAGCCGTAGAATGGGTGGTTAGTATCTTTAATACGGCCATACATATGAACACCACAGTCTTTACACGCAAAACGCTTAATCACAGCAGCGTCATCAACAACTTTTAGTTTATCTGCATTTGCTGTTACTGTTACTTTGTCGCGAGGAATAACAGCAACTTGTGAAAATAGCGCGTCTTTAGGTTTCCAACATTTAGAACAACCACAAATATGGTTATGCGCTGTTTGTGACTCTAAATTAACAACAACTTTATTATGTCGGCAATGACACTGTAATTTACCGCCATTTAACGTGTTATTAGTTGGATTAATACCACGATTAACAGCAGGGTGGATATTAATAATAGTCGGTTTGTTTTTACGATTAAAAATTTTAGCGAATAGATTTAGCATTATTAGACTTATTTAATTTTGGTGTACGGATTCACTATTTACGAAAATAGTAAGATGTTGGATATTTATAATTTAATTCAGAGAGATTAATAACGGTCAATATAGTCGTTATATTGACCGTCATAGTAGAAGGCAATTTACAGATTAAATACCGTTTGGCTTAAATACCGCTTTTAGACGTTTAGCAATCATTAAACGTGAAACGGTGAACATACCTGTCACTGTCCGTTGGTGCAGGCGGAAGATCGTATCGTATAAACGACGGATCAAGCGACCTTGTAGTACCATTTTACCTTCCATCTTTGAGCCTGGTGCAAATGAACCGACTGCAAAATGGTGACCAACAGCAACAACCATACCGCCATCTTTAAATTCGAAGTCAGTCAATGGTTTACCACGTAGCATACCGCCTAAGCTTTTCGCTAGGTGTACTGCTGCACGGTTAGCCGCTTGTGCTTTAGGTGGAACAAAGCTGCCATCAGCCTGAGGGATTGATGCACAATCACCTAAAGAGAAGATGCTGTCATCAACGGTTGTTGTTAAATTAGCATTCACCTGAATTTGGTTCATACGGTTATAACTTAAACCGCCAATACCGTTTAGCCAATCCGGTGCTTTAACACCCGCAGCCCAGAACTGTACGTCAGCATCTAACTCACGGTTATCAACTGTTAGCATACCTTTTTCAGTGACTTCACGAATACGTGTATCAAGAAGAACATTTACGTTATTACGCTCAAGCTCTTTTTGTACTTTTTCTGACATTTTTTCAGGGCTATTTGGTAATACACGACCTGCAGCTTCAATCAAGTTGATATGCAGTGGGGCACCATTATAGCGTTGAAGTTTGTGGCTAACACGAGCAAGCTCTGCTGCAAGCTCAACACCAGTCGCGCCAGCGCCAACAATATTTACTGAGCGATCTTCACTTGCACGAAGGATCTGGCTAACTTGATGCCATGCTTGACGCGCTTGGCTTGCTGAATCTAGGAATAAGCAATGATCTTTTGCACCAGTGGTATTAAAGTCATTACTTACCGCACCAATCGCAATAACAAGGTAATCGTATTTTAAAGCCGCTTCTGTACCATCAGGACGACGAACAGAAAGCATTTTATTATCACGATCAATATCTGTCATCGCGGCTTGGTAATGTTGATAGCCATGACGTGCACCATGGGTGAAATAACAAACTGTATCTAAGTCGCTATCAAAAGTACCTGCTGCAATTTCATGCAAGCGAGGTTTCCAGAAGTGATGCGTTTCTGGTTCTACAAGAATAATTTCATCTTCTTTACGTACGGTTTTTGCTAATAGAGTTGATAACTCTAAGCCTGCGGCACCGCCACCTACAATAACGATTCGTGACATACGAATTCCTCAAAGGCACCCCGGGCTTCATTCCACAGGGGATGGTTTGACCATCATTAAATTAATGAGCTAATCCGTTGCTACTCTATTTTTTGTGAGTATGCCTATATGGAATGGCATGCTCTATCATTTATAAGATCAATTTCTTTGATATAAGACAATGAAATTCACCAAAATTCAAGTTTTGTGAGCTAAAGCAGGATTTTTTTTCAAAACCGTACTTTTCTTCGATGGAAGGTATTATATTTATTTCAGATAAGATAACAATGATCATAAACGTCAAATTACTTTTACTGACAGGTAATAATTAGATGCCTTAATGGTATCTTTTGTTGCTGTTGTACACATTCTGAGTGTTTTGTTAATAAAAATTACATCCCACTCAAATAAAAACGTCATAAAGACATGCGACATTCCTTCTGGTTTGACCAGTTATTATATTTAAAGGAATAGGTATGTCGTTATCACGTCGAGGATTTGTAAAAGCGCTATCATCAGCAGCGATGGTTACTTCGCTTACAGGATGTAATAGTAATGATCAACAGCAACAAAAATCGAAAATTAAGGTTGGCTTTAATCACGGCGTTGCGAGTGGTGATCCTTTACAACATGCCGTTATTATTTGGACGCGTATTACGACAGAAGCACGCTCAATTGACGTTCAATGGCAGGTTGCGACTGATGAGAAATTTATGCAGATTGTTGCGTCAGGCGAGGTGACGACCGATAGCGTAAAAGATTTTACAGTAAAGGTAGATGTTAACGGTCTACAACCTAATCAACATTATTATTATCGTTTTGAAGCCAATGATACGTTAAGTCCTATAGGGCAGACTCAAACTTTAGCAGAAGGTGAATTAGATAAAGCGTCTATTGCTGTCGTGTCATGTTCTAATTTTCCTGCTGGTTACTTTAATGTGTATCGAGAAATAGTTAAGCAGCACCAAATGTCACCTATCAATGCAGTACTACATTTAGGCGATTATATTTATGAATATGGGGCTGGGCAGTATGCCACTGAAGATGCACAACGTTTAAATCGCATTCCAAGTAAAGAGTCTGAATGCCTTACTTTAGATGATTATCGCAAACGTTATGCGCAATACCGTAGCGACAGTGATCTTCAAGCGTTACATGCGGCATTACCAATGATCGCTATTTGGGATGATCATGAAATAGCCAATGATACATGGCGAGAAGGTGCTGAGAATCATCAACAGCAAGAAGGTGACTTTGCTCAACGTCGAGCTGCAGCTGCTCTAGCTTGGCTAGAATGGTTACCCGTTAGAGAAAATCCTGTTTCTTCTATGATCACCTATCGAGACTTTAGCTTTGGTGATTTGTTTGACTTATATATGTTAGATACCCGCGTTGTCGCGCGTGATGAACCGCTTGACTACTTTTCACTGGCTGATACATCGATTGAATCTATCTCTGGGTTAATTCAACAGGCACGCGCTCCTGAACGCAAGTTACTCGGCAATGATCAAAAGCAATGGCTCAGTGAGCGTATGACAACGAATACGGCAAAATGGTCATTGTTAGGCCAACAAGTGTTAATGGGTAAGATTGAAATGCCAAGTAGTGTCATGATGGGGTTGTTTCAATTATTTCAGGCAAGTGATGCAAACAAGTCAGCTGCGATGATCGCGGTACAGAATGCAATTAATACCTATTTAGCTGATCCAAGTTCAGACCCATATTTACTTCCATATAATTTAGATGCTTGGGACGGGTTTTATATGGAGCGTGAATGGTTATACGGCATGACGACAACGTTAAATAAACAACTTATCACGCTAGCAGGCGATAGCCACAATGCTTGGTGTAGTGAATTAAGTGATCATAAAGGAAATGGGGTGGGGATTGAGTTTGCAACAAGCTCGGTGACCTCTCCCGGATTAGAAAAATATTTAGGGTTAGATTTGCAAACTATTGGGCAGATGGAATTTATCCTACCCCAATTAGTTTCAGAACTTCAATGGGTTAATTTAAAACAACGTGGTTTTATTCGTTTAGATCTTGATCATCAGCAAGTGCTTTCAACGTGGCACTTTGTTTCGACGGTAAAAGAGAAAGAGTACCAAGTAGAAACTCAGAAGCTGGTGACCCAAAATGGATTAATGGTCAGATAAACCTATTTATAATTAACAATGAATAACCTGATGAATTGCCGTTTGGTGAATGAGTCAGGTTATTTTATTTACTAATAAAGAAATTACCGTTTCATTACCTGGCAATCCTGCGCAAACATGGGTATTTGATCAGAGTGACTTTAGGCTGTATGAAAAATAAGAGATAAAAGAAAAGGAGCGTTAATAAACGCTCCTTTTGTCATTAAGAAATGCCTAATCTTTTCAATGTTTATTTCTCAGTTACATGGATCGCAGTTTGCAGATCTTCAGGGTGAAGATCTGCGCGATCAAATTCTTGTGAGGCGGGCATACGAAGGTGGAAATCTTTAAATATTTCAACTTCAACATTACCTTCTGTGAGAATAAAGTCACTCACATGACCACCTTGAGTACGATCATCACTAATAAAGTGAAAGTGGAACCCCGGCACATTAATACCAATCATATAGTCTGGTATTTTAAAACCAATCATCACACCTGAAACATGCGTCATTTCAGCAATAGGTTGATGTTTAACAACTTCAACCATAGGTGGATATGGACGGTGCTGAGCCGGCACTGTACGTGTTTTAACATACGAGAACTTACCTGTTAAACGGATGGCATTAATCGCGTTGTGAGCGAGTAGATCTTGCTCTAAGCACGTTTCAAATTCTTTTTTACTTAGTTCAATTAAACTCAGTTTTGCTTTTGGCTCAAAGTTAACAACCGAAGCAAATGGTGTGGTGATATCGTGATCAACAAGATGAACATCGCCTGTGCTTGTAAGTTGGTAAACGTCATCACCCATTACAATCATTTCACCGTCAAGATCGTTAAAGGTACCAATGCCAAAGTTACCATGATCTAATAACTGACCAATTGTGAAATCACCTTGATATAAGCCTGCAATTAATGCACTCATCATTGAGGTTTGGTAGAACGTTTTGTTATGTGTTTCGGCACTCATGTGATGCTCCTATTAATCTTGTTGGCATGGATGAAGTTGATCAAGTAGGCGACTGTTATCGCTATAATCAACATTGACGTTAACCAATACTGGGCCACTTAAGTTCATAGCTTTTCGCATAACAGGCTCAATATCATCGGCAGTATTGATCGCTAAACCATGTGCGCCGAAACTTTCTGCGTACTTAACAATATCAGGACCTATAAAGCTGACAGCACTCTCTCGACCATACTTTTTAAGCTGTTGGATCTTAACCATGTCATAACAGTGATCAGTCCAAACAAAGTGAACGATATTACATTTATGACGCACGGCCGTGGCTAATTCCATTGATGAGAATAGGAAGCCACCATCACCAGACATGGAAATGACTTTTTCATTAGGGTGAAGAAGGGAAGCTGCAATTGCCCAAGGTAAAGCGACGCCCAATGTTTGTTGACCATTACTGAACAATAAACGACGAGGTTCAAAGCTGTGGAAGTAACGTGCCATCCAAATATAGATAGAGCCTACATCACAACATACAGTGGTGTCGTCACTGACAAAGCGACGTAAATCATGAACAAAACGAAGTGGGTGAACGCCGTTTGATGAGGTTTTATTTATCCCCATCTGCATAATATGTTGTAAATCGTGGCGTAATAATTGGATTTGTTGGTTACTTTCTAAGGATTCTCGCTTATCTAATTCAGAAGCAATAGACGTAACAGACACCGCTAAGTCACCCACAACTTCACAAACAGGGTTATAGCTAATTTCTAAATCTGCTTGTTGATAACCAATATGAATAATTGGGGTATTTGCATCTTTATTCCAAAGAATCGGATCGTATTCAATGGGGCTATAACCAATGGTGATGATTAAGTCTGCGCTGTTTAACGCAATATCACCGGGTTGGTTTTTAAATAAGCCCACTCGACCTAAAAAGCAGTTGTATAAATCATGAGAAATAACCCCAGCTGCGGCAAACGTATTCACAACGGCAATTGGTGTTTGTTTGAGTAGTTGGCGAATGGCATCAGTAACAAAAGGCTGGCTTGCATCCATACCCAGTAATAACACCGGATTTTTTGCAGCATTAATGCGATCAGCAGCCTGACGAATAGCTTGTGGGTGTGCACCACCGAACAAAATTGGATTAGGCTGTTGTACTGGTTGGTAAGGAATACGGTTAGTTAGAATATCTTGCGGTAGACTAACAAAGCTAGCACCTTGGGTAGGTTGCTCTGCAATACGAAAAGCTTTATGTACAACATCAGATACCGAGCCGCTATCCATCACTTCTGCTGAAAATTTGGTGATAGGAGTAAACAGTGAACGGGTATCCATGGATTGGTGAGTATTGTGAGAATACATCGAAAGCGGTACAGCACCTGCAAGTGCAACCACAGGATCACCTTCACTGTTCGCTGTTGCAACGCCTGTGACAAGGTTTGATGCGCCCGGGCCAGAGGTCGCTAAACAAATGCCTGCTTTACCCGTTAAACGCCCTGTTGCTGCTGCCATAAACGCTGCATTTTGTTCATGATGACAAATAATGATTTCAGGTCCGTTATCACAAACAGCATCGAAAACAGCATCCACCTTTGCACCTGGAATACCAAAAATGTGTGGAATGTTATGTGCATTTAAAGTTTCAACAACCAGTTCAGCACCAGAGACGGTTTTATCCGACATATAAGCCTCAAAATTATATTTATTAAGTTAATAGGCTCAGGACATTGTTCGTGAATTCGAATTTTATGTGATGAGTGGCACAATTCTATACATTCATCATACAAATCAAATAACTGAAAATGAAAGTTAAATTCTCAATTTACAGATAAATAAGGGGAGGGGGAATTTACGATGTAATAAAAATGCCAGCCTTCATATTAGAAAAGACCGGCATTTTAAGGGAGGAATGGCAATGACAACGATTAAATCATGATGCCTGCAATTAACGCTGATAGAAAACTAACGAGCGTTGAACCGTAAAGCAAACGTAAACCAAAACGTGCCACCATATTACCTTTTTCTTCGTTCACCCCTTTTACAGCACCAGCAATAATACCGATAGAGCTAAAGTTAGCGAATGACACAAGGAAGATAGAAACAATACCTACGGTGTGCGGTGTTAATTCACTTACTTGTTTTTGTAGTGACAGCATTGCTACAAATTCGTTAGCAACAAGCTTGGTTGCCATGATACTACCTGCTTGTAGGGCTTCATGAGCAGGGATACCCATGATCCATGCAAATGGATAGAAAGCGTAGCCAATAACATCTTGGAAGCTAATACCGAATGCAGCATCAAAGCCGGCATTAATCATTGAAATTAGCGCGATAAAACCAATCAGCATTGCCGCTACAATAACCGCGACTTTAAAACCAGTAAGAATATATTCTCCTAACATTTCAAAGAACGTCAGTTTCTCACCACTTTCAGCCGCCATCATCTCATCAATATTCATCTCTGCTTCGTGGTCATATGGGTTAATGATAGAGAGAATAATGAAGGTACTAAACATGTTTAGAAACAAGGCAGCCACGACGTATTTAGGATCGATTAGCTTCATGTAAGAACCGACAATAGACATCGATACGGTTGACATGGCTGTTGCCGCTAACGTGTACATGCGACGCTCAGACATTCTACCGAGAATATCTTTATAGGTGATGAAGTTTTCAGATTGACCGACCATTAAGGCACTAATAGCGTTAAAGGATTCAAGTTTACCCATGCCATTAACTTTTGATAATAAATATCCAAGGCCTTTTATGACATATGGCAAAACTTTGATGTGCTGAAGAATACCAATCAGTGCTGAAATGAATACGATTGGCATTAGAACACTTAAGAAGAAGTTAAAGCCATCATTGTTAGATAGGTTACCAAAGACGAAATTTGTCCCTTCTGCGGCAAAATTGAGTAATCCATTAAATCCATCAGCAAACTCTTTAACGATCCCTGTACCCATTGAGGAGTTAAGCAAGAAGTAGGCTAATCCCATTTCAATAAGCAGTAGCTGAATAATATATCTGTACTTGATGTTTTTACGGTTATTACTTGCAACAAGTGCTAGGGCTGCGATAACGATTAACCCTAAAACGAAATGTAGATAGACCATGTTTGGTTGCTCTCAGTGTGATTCTTATCAAGATATATACTTATGTTTAAATATTTCTTTCTCTCTAAAAGTGACTTAAGTCTCACTTTTGGGTCGCGTAATTTTCTGTCACTATTACGTGCTTAGATGAATTACGATTGCGGCAAACGATTGCAGTTCGAAAGAGCCCTGTCATTACTGGGTTGTCGTTATACGCTCATATAACTGTATCATCAACATGCCAAATGAGCATAACTGTGAACTGAATCTCACCTGTAATATGATTGAAAAATACTTTTTAGTGGTTTTGGAATATCGCAGTAGTCCAATCGGTAAAAACACGATGATTAAATAGGCAATTGTAGTCTCTGTGTATATCAAATGTTATTTTTTATTATGTTTAATAAATATGGAAAATAATATTTTAGATAAATAAATTTCAGAATTTTTTAAATATGATTCAATGCTGCACTTAATATTCATTTGTCTTACAAAATGAAATATTATATTCGTGATAATTTAGTGGAATAGAAACGATGAAAAAATCCTCTAAAAATCGTAAGCTATGGTACTTCCATCGACACGATCAGCGTAATGAAACAAGATTGAATAAAAGCTTAAAGGCTAAATAATGCATGTATGGCTAACTTACGTTGATCGTCTAAACGAAAGGCGACTCAACGTAAGTAAGTATACTTATTCAAGAATGGTAGGGACATTAAACCGGTAAGGTGGAACAAAAGGTCGGACACCTTTCTGGCGGTATTTTTTTAAACGCATTAATTGTTTATAGACAATGTAATAACGATTTATATTTGTAACGTAGACAACAGGTTGTTTGCCTATATATCTCCTGGTAATAATTTCAACATTATTAAACCATATATCAGGGTTATAGCCTTTTTCCTTTGCATAACGTCGCATTTTTCTAATATTGCCAGGTCCTGCATTATAAGAGGCGAGTGTCATATACATTCTATTATCATAGGTTAGACTGCTATCATCTAAGTAATTATTTTGGATATAGCGCATATACTTTATACCCGCATGAACATTATTACTTGCTATATAAATGTTAGGAATATTTATATATCGATCTCTTGCTGTACTTGGTAGTACTTGCATGATGCCAACGGCACCTTTATTGGAGACTTTATGCTGATTAAGCCCTGATTCTTGGAAACCCTGAGCCATCATCATTAAATAATCAAAATCATATTCCGTAGAATATTTAAAAAACAGATCAGAAAGTTTTTCCATTTTATCCATATTACTATGGTTCAATAGGTTTGTTATCCAGCCTTGATTATTTAAATACTTGTTATAAATAACATTTCCTAATAATGACCCTGATTTTATTTGTTCAATATACCTATTAACTAATTTCATTAATTTAGGGCTATCTTTTCTCATTGCCCAGGCTATTTCACCGTTTTTCCTTAAAACGAAAGCAGAATTCATGCGTAATTTTGGTAATATCTTGTTCCATATTTTCATCTTATGATCATCTAAAACGGTCATATTCATCAACCCGAGATTAACCATTTCCAACAACTCATAATCTTGCAGTGTTTCTTCTAAAAAATGGATCTTCATTGGCGCTAGGCGTTGGAGTAATAGACGATTATTGACTTCAAGTAGGCTTTGATAGTAGCTCGAACTTTTTCTTACCCAGATATCTTGATCGCTGAGTTGCTCTATTTTTGTAATTTCAGGTGAATCAATATTATTAATAATAACTTCTGAAATATTGGTAAGTACAGGCTCACTAAAGGCGACTTGCTTTTTGCGCTGTTCAGTAATGGTTAAATTAGCGACGGCAAGATCACCATATCCAGTAATTAAGAATTTGATGAGTTGATCTCGATGTACAGGGATCACTTGAATATTGAGTTTTGGATAAGTTTTATGAATATCTAACTCAAAGTGGTGAAGTAATTCAGCGATAATGCCTTTTGGAAGACCATCTTCAATATAGTAAAAACCTAAGTCAGCCGAAACTAATACTCTTAGCACCCTTTTTTTTTCAAGGACGCTAAGATCGCCAGTGTAAGTTGGGCCTGTGAGCGGGGACAGTGCTAAGCCTAAAGTAGTGCTGGAAGTAAAGAGTAAAGCCAGATATACCCATAAAGGTAATAACAGCCTTTTTAGTCGAACGTTCATAGGAAACTAAAGCCTTTTGATTTAGCTTGATCCTGTATGGTTAAAATAATCGCATTTCCCAAATCATCCTTAGCCTTTGTGTTCTCATTTTTCGATTGTTTTATGAAGTGTTTTCGTTTTTGCTCTAACGTTGATATCTGTTGTTTCAGCTGTACTCTTTGTGCGATTTGTTGTTTAAGCTTTTCGGTGATTTGTTGCTCATTTAATCCATGATAGTGCTGTTGATCTTTTTTCGCGAACGCTACACCTTGTTCTAAATTTTGTTGGGCAAGCGAAATCAAATCCCAATCTTGTGTTTTATACTGCTTTCCTGCTTTGGCAATACTGCGCTCTGTGCTACTAGATTTAGAAAGGCTTGATGCATTCATATCTTGAGCGATTTGCTGGCTTTTCTTACTTGCCCCTTTTGTACCATAACCGATGTAAGTGTCATTAATTTTACGGCCCAGTTGGATGATATCATCGTCGTAAGGGGTCTCAATATGGGGGGCTTTCTTGTTATGGTCGATATTCAAATATTTGCCATGACTCAGCAGTGCAGGTGTTGCCCACTGTAATTTACGACCTTTTAAATGGGGGCCGCAATATAAGGTGTTGATGATGATATCTTTACTGACTGCTAGAGGAATAGCATGGCTAATCGGAATATCACCTTGTTGAAACTCTTCATTACCTGCAATGATGATTAAACGAAGATCGTCTTGATGGGGGCTCCACTGTAAACGGTTTGTTGCCTCTTGAATTACTTGTGGCGCATATTCTTTACTCCCTCCAATCTTTATTGCAAATAGTGCTTCTGAAAATTGGTCAAGATCTGAGGTGAGTGGTGAGAGTAAACGTAAATAACCATCATATTTTGATTGATGTTCAACACCATATTCAAACAATGCAACTTGTAAAGTAACAGGGCGATCATGTTTATTGGCTGTTGCGATGGCATTAATGATTGACCAGATCTGCTCTCTTGCCTGATTAATTAATCCTCCCATAGAACCACTAGCATCGAGTAAGATCGCGACTTGAATTGTGGGGCCTGTACGAGTAAAAGGTATGGGCGTGTTATTATTATTTGTTTGTTCTGGTTGTAAAATCTCAGGCAATACGAGTGCTGGTGGCTTTTTATCACTGCTACTGTAGGTAGGAATAGAGACCACCAGAAGAAAACTGAGCATTAATAGTCGTATCAGCATAATATCTCGCATATCAATATATTAAGTGCTAAATGTCAGCGTACACTAAAAACTAATTCTCTAAGTATGGTTGGTAAGTGCTATTTGTGCCGAGTTTGAGGCAATATTTGTGGTTTCCAATAACAAGCTAATGGTAATAAAAACATGCTAAGTCATCACGCATTTTAAATTTAATAGGTTAGTGTCAGTGGCGGATATATTTAAAAAAAACATCTATCTGATGGTAGTGTTACTCGGTTTATCAGGTTGTAGTTCAGCGTCTACGTATTCAGTACGTAAGCCTTTAGACGTTGATGTGCTGGCAAATTTGCCTGAAGTTTTAAATGAATCATCAGGTTTGGCGATTATTAATGGGCATGTATGGTCACATAATGACAGCGGCAGCCGAAATCAGATTTATCAACTGTCTTCTAATTTTCAAACAGTCACAAAAACGGTGACGGTTAAACGCAGTAAAAATTATGATTGGGAAGATTTAGCGCAGAGTAAACGCTATTTATACATTGGTGATACAGGAAATAACTCAACACGCCGTGATGGAGGTGTGATTTATAAAGTACCACTCGCCTCGCTTGAAAAAGGCTCGTCAGTCACGCCTGTTTCAACTATTCGATACCGTTTTAAAGATTTTAAACCGGGTAAAACGTATCAACATAATTTCGATAGTGAAGCGATAACAGTTGTGGGTGATCAATTATGGCTATTTAGCAAAAACTGGCAAAATGAGCATACCAAGCTATACCGACTCAGTACGACTCAATCTAGCCAGACGGTCTCACCGGTTGGGGATTATTTAACAGAAGGACTCATTACGAGTGCTGATTATAACGCCAAGACCTCAACACTTGCGTTATTAGGCTATCGTAAAGACATCTTTTTAGGTTATTCCTTTATTTGGTTAGTCAAAGTGAAAAACAATCAATTGGATTGGTCAACGGCTAAATATAAGCGTTTAAGAATTTATTCACAGTGGGAAGCTGTGCATTGGTATAAGGATAATAAACTCTTAATTACCAGTGAGAAGAACCCATTAACTAAAGCAATGATAGCAACGGTAGATGTGTCATCTTTGATCAATGCAAGTGAATAACCCTGCAACATCTGCTAGTATCTGCCAAAACTTAGCTGTGATCCCCATGAAGGGACAGCCTACTAAACTGGAAAAACTGTGACTAATAACGATATTTTACGCCGTGTACGCTACATCTTTGATTTAAATGATAGCCAACTAATTGAAATCTTTGCACAAGCAGATGCAACTGTAACTCGTGAGCAAGTATGTAACTGGTTAAAGCCAGAAGACAATGACGATTACAAAAGCTGTTCAGATGAAGAATTTGCAACGTTTCTTAACGGCTTTATCAATCAAAAGCGTGGCAAGAAAGAAGGTCCACAACCAGTACCAGAGCAAAAGCTAACGAATAATATTATTTTCCGTAAGCTGCAAATTGCCTTAAATCTAAAAGCAGATGATGTATTAGATTTGTTTAAGCTGGTGGATTTCCGTTTAAGTAAGCATGAATTAAGTGCGTTTTTCCGTAAGCTTGATCATAAACACTACCGTGAGTGTAAAGATCAGGTACTACGTAACTTTTTACAAGCATTACAGATCAACCTTCGTGGTGATGAATCTGCGACGGTTGAAGCCGAATAATCGTGTTGTTTTTATAGACATAACACAATAAATCGAAAGTGATAAAAAGCAGCGTTGGCTGCTTTTTTTACATCTGTAATATCAGGTTGCATGTGATTTTTATTAGAAAGAGTAAAATTAATAGAAATTAAATTTATGGAAAACGGCCAATGGCGCATTCACATGAACACCATGTTTCAAATTACAACTCCGCCTTTGCAATAGGGATTGTACTAAACCTTCTTTATGTCATTGTAGAAGCGACTTATGGTTTTATTACTGATTCTTTAGCATTACTAGCCGATGCAGGGCATAACCTTAGCGATGTTGTTACTTTGGTCTTGGCATGGGGAGCTTTTGCATTAGCAAAAAAAGCGGCAACTGAGCAGCGAACCTATGGGTTCCGTAAAGTGACAATATTAGCTTCATTAACAAGTGCGTTATTATTATTGTTTGCGCTTGGAGCAATTGCATGGGAAGCGGTTCTACGATTTTCTGACCCCCGTCCAGTGGCTGGTACCACGGTGATGGTGGTGGCTTTTATTGGTGTGATCATCAATGCTGCGACAGCGATGTTATTTGCCAAAGGACAAAAGCATGATTTAAATATGAAAGGGGCTTTCCTTCATATGGCGGGTGATGCCGCAGTCTCTCTTGGTGTGATTATTACCGCTTTGATTATAAATATTACTGGGTGGGATTGGTTAGATCCTGCGATGAGCTTAGCGATTGTCGTGGTAATTTTAATCGGTACGTGGAGCTTACTAAAAGACTCAATCAATTATTCATTAGATGCGGTGCCGAACAACGTTGATATATCAGCATTAAAAACCTATTTAGCAGAGTTGCCGCATGTTAATACTTTCCATGATTTACATGTTTGGCCGATGAGTACTACTGAAAATGCCATGACAGTTCACCTTGTTGTTGATGAGTATGTTGAGGGGCAAGGTTTACCTGATGAAATCAAACATTATGTTCATGATCACTTTGACATTGAACATGTGACAGTACAAATTGAGGCATCATCTTACGCATGTGATAGTAAGCATCAACATTGCGGTATACAGCAGTAGTTTATTAGATTAAAGATTTAAACGTTTTTTAGTTAAAGCATTTTAGGCAGCTCTACTTCAATAAGCACTTTTTATTATTAGCCTGTGACCAATAAATTCTAGCACTACGATCTCTGACAATTTTATAGCAATGTCTATCGATTTCTTTGTAAATAAATTGAATGTTCGGGCTTGAAATAAGTAGGCCATCAGTGCCGTATTTATTATGGAAATCAATTGAGTAATCGAGGTGATGTAATGAAGGTGCAGCATGTAAGGCGGATGAGAAAAATAAGCTTATAACGAAAATCTTCATCATAACCAGTCCTTGTTTTTATGGTAATAAAAAGAGCCGCTTAATAAGTTATAGCAGATATATTCATGTGTTGTTTATATTTAGAAAAAGAGTGGCCGCAATAATTATTAATTTAATTAACGAGTTAACGGCATAACCATTTTTTATTGGTGCGGCTATTTCTCACGATGATGATGACGTTGAAATATTAATGACACGGACAGACAATGCATTTTATAAGAGTAAGAAAAAGGCCGAATTTGTTTATCTATCTCGCTTTAAACAGACATAAAGATAGTTATGAACTGACGGATAGGATTAAATTTACTTAAATTAAGCTAACGTTTATTCACCATAGTGATTTTTCTTGATAACCTGTGCTTATTGTAAGTCGTCCATCTTGTTTGGACACTATATTACTGAGAAGGTAATCTCGTTGGAACATTTTGTTTGGGATGTAAACCCCGTTATGGTGTCAATCTTCGGCTTGAAGATTCATTGGTATGGTGTGTTATTTGCGTTAGCAATTACTGCTGGTTTCCAAGTTATGAAGTCAGTGTATGAACGTGAAGATAAGCCGGTAGAAAGTTTAGATTCATTATTAATGTACGCCGTCGTTGGTATTATTGTTGGCGCGCGTTTATTTCATGTAGTGTTCTACGATCCAGACTATTACTGGGCGAACCCTGGCCAGATTATTGCGGTATGGAACGGTGGGTTAGCAAGTCACGGTGGTGGTTTAGGTGTTATTCTAGCCGTCTACTTCTATACTAAGCGCTACAAAATTAACTTCATGTGGTTACTTGATCGTTTAGCTATCGCGACAGCATTGTTCGGCTTCTTTGTTCGTACGGGTAATTTCTTTAATTCAGAAATTCTTGGTACACCGAGTAATCTTCCATGGGCTGTTATTTTTGAACGGGTTGATATGATCCCGCGTCACCCTGTTATGTTGTATGAAGGGTTTTCTTACTTAGCCATCTTTGTTTTATTGTTTGCGCTTTATCGTAAAACAGATATTGGTAAGTATAAGGGGCTACTGTTAGGTTGGTTCTTAGTATTAGTGATGACAGTACGTTTCTTATTAGAATTTATTAAAGTCCATCAGGCTGACTATTCTACAGATATTGTGCTTAATACAGGTCAACTGTTAAGTATTCCATTTATTATTGCTGGTATTATCTTGGTGATTCGAGGTCAAAAAGCGCGTCGATTAGCGCGAGAATCACAAAGTTAAAACGATTTGCACTGAAGATATCAAAAAGCCGATCTCATGATCGGCTTTTTTGTTGCTGTTAACTGATACTGAAAAGCTAAAGTAATCAGTGGAACGGATACCAAAATAAGCTGGTGGATTCAACGCGGTGGAAAATACCAAAACCAAGTATTGCTACAATAATGACTAAAGCAATGACATCATTTTTAGTCATTGGTTTTAAGCTATACCAAGTACGCTTTTTATTGCGACCAAAACCTCGTAAAGTCATTGCATTGGAAATGACATCTGCACGATCTAAGCTTGAAAAAATTAATGGGCCAAGAATCTTTGCTACATTACGGATACGTGTCATCACTGGTGCATTTTTTGAAATATCCACCCCACGTGCTTGTTGAGCATGCATAATATTAGTGAAGTCTTTCATCACTTCTGGCAGGTAACGTAAGGTTAAGCTAACAGCGTAAGCAACACGATAAGGTACCCCCAGTTTATTTAAACTTGCTGAAAACTCTGTTGGATGAGTGGTGAACACAAACACCAATGCGATCGGGAACATGCTGAAATATTTTAGTGTCACTGTTAACAAGTAAAACAATGTTTCAAGCGTAATATCGTAATGACCAAAGAGATGGATCAGAACGGTTTTACTGTGCATATAATCGGTGCCTTGCTGCGGTGCAATCAAGAACATAAATAATGCGTTCATCAGTAAAACGACAGCTGTACCCATGAGTAACGGTTTATAAACCTTAAAAGGTATCTGGGTTTCTTTAAGTAAGAACAGACCTAAAATAATCAATCCACAAATAACACGTAGATCGAACGTCAATAATACCATGGTAACCCAAGCCATAAAGAGAATGAGTTTAGTAATACCGTTTAGCGAGTGTAGCCATGAATGGGTATTAATATAACTAATACCAAATTTGAATTTATTGGTTTTCATGATTATTTCGTTTTTGCTTCGTGCTCAATAAAACAACGGATGAAGTTGTCGATACGTGTAATGCCCATAGCCTCAGCTAAAGTGTAAAGGCTTGTCACTGTTAAGTTAGCTTTATCAAGTAGGGTTGGCTGGCTAAATATACGGTAGACACTGTCATCTGCTAGCAATTGGCTGTCAGCAATAACAATGGCGCGCTGTGTGTATTCCAGTACTAAATGCATATCATGCGAGATAATAATGATGGTAATACCAAGCTTTTCATTAAGCTCTTTAATGAATGCCATCATTGCGGTGTAGTGGTGGTAGTCTTGTCCTGCTGTTGGCTCGTCAAGGATCAACAGTTCAGGCTCTAACACAAGCATAGTCGCAATAGTTACACGTTTCTTTTGGCCAAAACTCAGTGCATCAATCGGCCATTCACGGTAACGACCTAAGCCACAGAGCTCAAGCATGTGATTAACTTTGTTTTTTACTGTATTTTCGTCAACACCACGGTTACGAAGCCCAGATGCGACTTCATCGAAAATCATGTGGTGTGAAATCATATGATTGGGGTTTTGTAATACCACGCCAATTTTATGGCTGCGTTCAAAGATAGAACAACTGGCGAGATCATTACCGTTTAACGAAATAGTACCGCTATCTTGCTCCAATACTCCCATGATTAAACGGGTGATGGTTGACTTGCCCGAACCATTTTTTCCCATAATCGAAACAAATTCACCTTTATGGACATTAAAGCTAACATCATTAAGGGTGTTTTTTACGCCATCATAGGAGTAAGACAAGTTTTTCACGCTCAATAATACTTCGCTAAGCTCAGGCTTTTGTACTGGCGCCACCTGATGAAACCATTGCTCTAGTTGTGGCTTAAATTTATCTAGCGAAAGGGTAGAGAAATAAGCGGGGTGATCGTCTTTTGAAAGTGTACAACCCGCCGCTTTAATAGCAGAAATATATAAAGGTTCACGTATACCGTGCTGCTCAAGCACCGTACTTGCTAATAATTCGTCAGGCGTCATATCTGCAACAATTTCACCACGATTCATCATAATGATGCGATCAACGGGACGATGGAGCACATCCTCTAAACGGTGTTCAATGATAATCACTGTTTTGCCTGTATCTTTATGCAGCTTATCAATGATCTCTATTGCGGCTTTACCTGTTTTGGGATCAAGGCTTGCTAAAGGTTCATCAAATAACAGGATATCAACATCATCAACCATCACACCGGCTAAAGATACACGCTGTTTTTGACCTCCACTTAAATCAAATGGAGAGTGGTCAATAATCGCGTTCAAATCAATCATGTCAGCCGTTGCTTGCACAATATCGTGCATCTCTTTTTGTGGGATCATTTGATTTTCGAGCGCAAAAGCAATGTCTTCGCCGACACTTAACCCTACAAACTGACCATCAGTATCTTGCAATACTGTACCAACCATACTTGTACAGTAGTCGAGGCCCATTTTTTGAGTATCTTGCTGATTAATAGTGAGTGTACCTGAACAATCACCTTTGATTGCATATGGAATGAGACCATTAAGACATTGTCCCAATGTTGATTTACCACTACCACTAGGGCCAACAATCACGACTTTCTCACCAGCGTTAATGGTGAGATTGATATTTTTTAATGTTGGCTTTTCAAGTGCCCAATATTTAAATGAAAAATCAGTAAATTGAATAGCCATGCTTAATATGCCTCTTTGAGGTTGTAGCTTTGCTGTTTACGTTTAGCAACAGATGTCAAAATAAAGTGTCCCACAACGGCAATTAACGTTGTGTTACCTGCCGCAATAATGACAAGTTGCGCTAAGACTTTGGCAAAAGGTTCGGCATAGAGAATTGAGTCTAAAAAGGCAGAGCAGCCATAACCAATCACATTGCCTAAGAATGCGAGTACTACAAATAGAGTGAAATCAAGTTTAGAAAAAAGGCCTTTTTCCAAGCGTTCGCGGGTGAGTTTAGGATATAAGCCAATGATCATACCAACGATTCCAGAGCCTAAAACCCAAGTGAACCAAACTCCCCATCCGGCAAACAGATCTGTTACCCAGTGGCCGATAAAACCAACAAGAAAGCCAACTAATGGGCCAAATAGAACAGCGAATAGTGCCAGTACAGCCATAGCTGGCTTTAAAGTTGTGTTTGCAAAAACAGGAATACCAAACATAGGTAACCCCCCAATGCCGTAAAGTGCAGCACCGATAGCAATCAGAACAACCGTTTTGGCTGAAAGACTCATAACTAAACCTTGTAAACTCTTGATAATTATTCAACGAATATTGAACAACACATATAAAAACTGGATTCGCGTATGCTTTATGGTTAAGTAAATGTCACCGGTTCAGCAGCCATGCCAAAGTTGGTGATAATAAATAGCAAGTTATGCTAAATGTTGTCACTCAACGCGAATAATCCATTATAAAACAAGAGCGGTGTCGGCCTAATTTCTGAGTTCGAGATATCGAAAAAAGAGTAGAACCAAAAGCGGCGCACATAATACTCTATTAAGTAAGCGATGGGAATGCTTTACATCTAGACGTCTAAAGAATGAACGACTTTATTTAAATAAATATTCAAAACTAAAATTTAGTCAGTATTTGCTGTTATTTTATTCAATGTTTCAATACGTTATAGAGTAGGTAAAACGCGATTTTTACAATGTGTTCGTTGTTTGTATAGGTTATGGATCTTGATGTAAAAACTGGAGTCATAGAGATTTAAGAGGTTGATGTACATTCGTTATTGGTGTTTTTTTGCGCTTATTTTTCTATTCGAGTTAAAAAAAATCACATAATCAATTACACTCAATGGAGTGGAGAGAGCAAAAGTCATTTCGAAATTAGCATTAGTTCTAAATTTTATAAATCATAAATGATGTAACAAACTGTTATTTGATTGATAATTATAACTAATTGGAAATATTATATTTTCCGCTTTATTTTTTTTTCCAAATAGGAAATAATCAATGTGCACGCTTTATTTTGAAGCGTGTAATAAAACAACTTATTGTCAAGCTTTAACTTAATACTAAACTTTGCTCTGATACACAGAATCAGCAATTGGCGAAGTGTTAAGTTAAGGTAGAATTATGTAGTAGCTATCCTGCCATTCTGGCTGGGTGCAGAGCCAAATCATTGGAGATACAGCTTGATTAATGTATTCCTTGTAGATGATCACGAACTGGTTCGCACAGGGATTAGACGTCTTCTTGAAGATGTCCGTGGTATTAAAGTGGTAGGAGAAGCCATCAGTGGTGAGGAAGCCGTAAAATGGTGCCGTAGCAATCATGCCGACATTATTCTTATGGATATGAATATGCCTGGTATTGGTGGACTTGAAGCAACCCGTAAGATTTTACGATTCAATCCCGATGTAAAAATTATTGTTTTAACAATTCATACCGAAAACCCATTTCCAACAAAAGTCATGCAAGCCGGTGCTGCGGGCTACTTAACGAAGGGAGCGGGACCTGATGAAATGGTTAATGCGATAAGAATGGTAAATAGTGGCCAGCGTTACATTTCACCTGAAATTGCGCAGCAGATGGCGTTAAGCCAATTTGCTTCAAATTCTGAGAATCCTTTTAAAGAGCTTTCTGAGCGCGAACTTCAGATAATGATGATGATAACGAAAGGACAAAAGGTAACAGATATTTCGGAGCAATTAAATTTGAGTCCGAAAACCGTTAATAGCTATCGCTATCGTTTGTTTAACAAACTGGATATTAGTGGTGATGTTGAATTAACGCATCTTGCCATTCGACATGGAATGCTTGATACAGAGACGTTATAGTGTCAGATGTTCCAAACGAAAAAAGTTTTGATTCTCAAGCTTTTCTGAAAACAGTAACACACCAGCCAGGCGTCTATCGTATGTATGACGCTACTGGTGTGGTTATTTATGTCGGTAAAGCAAAAGATTTAAAAAAACGTCTCTCTAGTTATTTTCGAACTAATGTTGCGGGTGAAAAAACACGTGCTTTAGTTAAAAATATCTGCAATGTGGATGTGACGGTAACCCATACTGAAACTGAAGCACTTATCCTTGAACATAACTATATCAAGCAGTATTTACCTAAATATAATGTATTACTGCGTGATGATAAGTCTTATCCTTATATTCTTCTAAGTGCAAGCAAGCATCCACGCTTGTCGATTCACCGCGGTGTTAAGCGTCGCAAAGGTGAATACTTTGGCCCATATCCTGATGCAGGTGCAGTACGCGAAAGCTTGCATCTTATGCAAAAAATCTTTCCGGTTCGTCAGTGTGAAGACTCAGTATATGCTAATCGAAGTCGTCCATGTTTGATGTATCAAATTGGGCGTTGCTCTGGGCCATGTGTCGAAGGGTTGATCAGCGATGATGACTATCAACAGCAAGTGCAATTGGTACGATTATTTTTACAGGGTAAAGATCGCCAAGTGATTAGCATTATGGTTGAGAAAATGGAGCAAGCAAGCCAAGCGTTAGAGTTTGAGCAAGCGGCACGATATCGCGATCAAATCCAAGCACTAAGGCGTATTCAAGAGCAGCAGTTTGTAAGCCAAGACAATGAAGATGATATTGATGTCATTGGTATTGCGCACAGTAATGGGCTTGCATGTATCCATGGTTTATATATTCGTCAAGGTAAGATCTTAGGTAGTCGCAGTTATTTTCCTAAAGTGCCAATTGATGCAACGTTAACAGAAGTTCTCTCAGGGTTTGTTACTCAATACTATTTCAACCAAGTTGAAGGTCGAGTTATCCCGAGTGTCATTTTATTAAGTGAAACGCTGGGAGAAGAAGGTGAAACTATTGCTAAAGCGTTAACGGAAATGGCTGGGCGTACTATCATTTTTAAATACAATCCACGAGGAACTCGTGCTCAGTATTTAAAATTGGCAAAGACGAATGCAGAAACCGCACTGACAAGCAAAATTAATCACCGTTTAACGATACAAGAGCGTTTCTTTGCTCTGCAACAAGCTTTAAACTTAAAGCCGATTTCACGTATGGAATGTTTTGATATTAGCCATACTATGGGTGAAAAAACGGTTGCCTCATGTGTTGTATTCAATCAGGAAGGGCCATTAAAGCAAGAGTATCGTCGTTATAATATAACGGGTATTACGGGTGGTGATGATTACGCAGCAATGGCACAAGTTTTGGAGCGTCGTTACAGCAAAAATATGGAATTAGATAAAATTCCAGACATAATTTTCATAGATGGCGGTAGAGGTCAGTTATCAACAGCGTATGATGTAGTGAAGCCGTATATTGCTGATTGGCCAAAACGACCTTTGTTTGTCGGTGTGGCAAAAGGTACGACACGTAAGCCTGGTTTAGAAACGCTCATCTTTGTTACAGGCGAAGAGTTTTCTATGCCAAGTGATTCACCAGCGTTGCATTTGATCCAGCATATTCGTGATGAAAGCCATAACCATGCTATTAGTGGTCACCGCGCCCAACGTGCAAAAGTTCGTAAGCGTAGTAGCCTTGAAGATGTAGAAGGTATTGGGCCTAAACGACGTCAAGCGTTGCTCAAATATATGGGTGGTATGCAAGAACTGAAGAAAGCAAGTAAAGAAGAAATTGCTAAAGTACCTGGTATTAGTCCTGCTTTAGCAGAAAAAATAGTCGATGCATTGCAACATAATTAGTTCGCTGCACTTTTTTGGTTTAATTTACTGATAAATTCGCACCTAAGCAGACTTTGGAGTAGGCTAGGGAAGTAGATTGAACTCTGATTTTGAACATAAGAATAATATTATGCGTTTATCAATACCTAACATCTTAAGTTTCGTTCGGCTCATGCTTATCCCATTTTTTGTTATTGCCTTTTATGTGCCGTACGAGTGGTCTGCTTTTGCAACAGCGTTAATTTTTTGGGTTGCGGGTGTCACCGATTGGTTCGATGGCTACCTTGCTCGTAAATTAAATCAAACAACTCGGTTTGGTGCTTTTATTGATCCTGTTGCTGATAAACTCATGGTAGCAACGGCCTTAGTACTCGTGGTTGAGCATTATCATTCAGTATGGGTTACGATCCCTGCTGTCACTATGATTGGTCGTGAGATTATTATTTCAGCATTACGCGAATGGATGGCAGAAATTGGTAAACGTGCAAGTGTTGCCGTTTCTTGGGTAGGGAAAGTGAAGACTGCCTCTCAGATGTTTGCTCTATTATTGTTGTTATGGCATCCGCATGAATACGTTGTATGGTTAGGTTATGTATCTTTGTATGTTGCAATGGTATTAACGTACTGGTCAATGGTGCAATATTTAAAAGCAGCCAAAGGTGATTTGCTTAACGCAGAAAATCACTAGTAAGTCCTATTTTTGAAAAAGGCCTGATTAATCAGGCCTTTTTTATATCTCGAGTATTTGTTAATACACCCTCTCTTAGTTATATTGAGTGAAAATTAAACGATTAAGGATGAGGGATCAGCGCAGTGGAATATGCTCAAGAATACTCAAAGAAAGAAAAAGCGGTTCGGATCTTGGCTGGAGTATTCGTTGGGAGCGTCATTTACTTTCTTCATACAATCTGGCTGATACCTATTATTAACGATGTTTATCTCGTCCACATTGCTTTGAATGGTTGGGGTTTAATCTCGCTGATTATTTTTGGTATTTAGTGATGGTTGGTGTGCCACTATTTGCTTTTACGATGAGTTGGATATTGATACCGCGAGCTATCGCTGGAATTCGTGAAGGGCGCTTTCCACCTAAAGCCGTAAAAGTCTATCGACCAACGAAAGTAAAAACAGGATTTTTGGCTGGGTTAGTATCAGCTATGCACTTATCAATTCCCTTCTTACTTTTATTACTTGCTGCTTGGGGGTATCTACAAGCTCCTCATTTTCCTACTTTTGATAAGCAAGCGTTAGATCCTAACCTGTGTATAAAAGATAATGCTCATTAATGTTCAACATGCAGATTTATCACTCTTTCTTGTTGAAATTATATAATCTGCATGTTGATTTCTTGTCTTAATGGCAAGCTAATCTTCATCGTTACTATTAATAATGGTGACAGGACCATAATAATGATGGTGGTGGTGAGTGGTATAATGGTGGTGATGTGTACCTTTATGTGCAGCTCCTGTTCCACCGTGAATATGATGTCCATGAGAGGGTTCATGGCCGCGATATTCTTCATGATCTTTATTATGTTTATGCTCTACATCATCATCGTAACGGTGTTCCATTTTTTCATGCGTTGAACTTTTAGTTTTTTGAGTAGCCATAAATGCCTCTGTTATCAGTAGATTTCGTTTATTAGTCTAGTTCATAACTTTAAAAACGTCGGTACATTTGCTGCTTATATAAGTGTTAAATATTTTTCATATGCTCATAGCATCTCGGCGTTTAATGTCTTTGTGACCATCTTCTGACACACCGTTTTTCCAATAACTGCTAATGTAAATGAACTCTCTTTCAACGTTTTTTTCATTGCGAAAATATTGTCGTAGTTCACGCATGGTATCGAATTCACAGGCTGACCAAACAGAAACCTTGCCATCTTTCCAAGGTAATGATGTGGCAGTATCTGCTAGCGATTCAGAGGCTGTTATCCAGATCACTTTAATATCTTCAGGCTTAGATAATTCCTGTATATCCTCTTTATCAATAACTTGAATAACGGCGTATCCCTTCGCATCTATTGGCAGCCTTTGTATTTTTGTCGTTAATGATGGTAGCGCGGTCATATCGGCAACCATAAAAAACCAATCTGCATCATGATTGAGGTCTTTAATTTCCCCCGGGCCTAATAGACTAATTTTATCGCCTAATGATGCTTGCTTCGCCCATTTAGCGGCATAGCTGTGATCGCCTTGATCTGTATTATGACGAACAAAATCGACTTCAATACTATTTTCTTCTGGAATATATTTTCTAATCGTATAGGTACGCATCACTGGTCGTTGCCCTTTCGGCACAAGACTAATATCAGTACTGCCATTTTCAGCAAAAAGTAATTTTATATAGTTTCCTGCACTATTCTTAGAAAATGCAGATAAGCACTCTCCTTGTAAAGTGATTCGTTGCATATTGGTTGTGATGGTTTCGCTGTTTATTACTGTTACTTCGTTATTCATGAGCCACCAATTGAGAATGGTTTTTATTTATATTAACAAGGCGCTGTGCAATAAGATATCTTATTTACTATTTATTACGCATATGGTTAACAGTAATTATTTGGACGAATATCTATATTTATTCCCTGTAAGTGACAGATATAATGGATAAAAACGTTGTTCGATATCGGGTGGTTTATGTTTAAAAATAAAACAGTGTTAGTACTAGCAGGCGCACAAGGAATTGGTAAGGCATGTAGTAAGTTATTGGCCTCTCAAGGCGCCAATGTCTATGTTGCTGATTGGAATATTGATGAGGCAACAGCGACGGCTAATGAAATTACCAAAAATAACGGTAAAGCAACGGGGATGTTTTTTAATGCGTTCGATAATGATTCTTACGCGCCGTTGATTGATTCTATTCTTGAAAAAGAAGGAAAGATTGATGTGCTGGTTAACAACTTTGGCGGTGTAGATTTACGTAAAGATCGTGACTTAGCCCATACTGAAGTGGTTGATTGGGAACAGAATATGCTTGCTAATATAAATAGCGTATTTATTCCATCAAAAGCAGTTATTCCAACGATGGTTAAACATGGTGGTGGGAGCATTGTAAACATCTCATCACTGTCTTCTTTAAGTGCTGAAATGTCGAGCATCTCTTACGGCACGGCAAAAAATGCCATTAACCATATGACACGTCAAATCGCGATTCAATACGCGAGTTTTGGTATTCGTTGTAATGCAGTACTACCAGGAATGATCGCGACAGATGCTGTGAAAAATAATTTAAACCAAGAGTTTATTGATAATTTCTTAGCGACGCAGCCAATTAAACGTATGGGGGAGCCTGAAGATATTGCTAATGCGGTGAGTTTCTTAGCAAGTGATCTGGCAGGTTTTATTACAGGTGTTTGTTTGCCGGTTACAGGTGGTATGAATATCGCGCCAGCACGCTATTACTTTGATGCAGATAAAGTGAGCTTCTGAGTTTTACTTATTAGTTCATCACGTTAATTTTCTATACTGATCAAACGGCTCAATGTGCAGCCGTTTTTTTATAACTATTCGTGTATAACTAGAAAAGGGTAGTGATCAACAAATTAAGGAGTGATGATGATCCCGATTGATTCTTCGATTGTAGCGGGCGTTGCGTTATCAGAAATTGATGGCGTGATGAAGATGCTACTCATGAAGCGTGTTAAAGGTGGATATTGGTGTCATGTTGGCGGTTCTATCGAAGGTGATGAAACGGGTTGGCAAGCCATTGTCCGTGAGTTTAAAGAGGAGACCCAAATTGAAGTGGTAGATCTTTATAACGCCCAATATCTGCAACAGTTTTTTGAAGCCAACGTTAATGTGCTGCAAATTATTCCTGTTTTTGTGGTGATGTGCCCTCCAAATCAAGCCGTAACACTTAATCACGAACATACAGATTATCAATGGTGCACACTAGAAGAAGCAAAAGCACTAACGCCATTTCCCAATCAGCACCGTGTTTTTGATCATGTATGGGCCTATTTTGTTGATAAGCCGATTGAATCTCTTTTTAAAGTAGATATTAAGCAGAACATTCCAGATTATTGAGGAAATTGAAAATATGGGAAAAGTGATATTAAAAGGATTTATTGTCGTTCCTGAAGAAGAACTTAATCTTGTTAGCAAAGCACTTGAGAAACACGTCGAATTAACGAAGCAAGAATCTGGTTGTCTAGTGTTTAATGTTTATCAACGTTCACATTCTCCTTGTTATTTTGATGTTTATGAAGAGTTTTCTAGTAATACTGCGTTCGAACATCACCAAAGGCGAGTCAAAGCATCTGAATGGGGGAGAGTCACTTCAAATGTTGAACGCCATTATGAGGTGTGGCAAACCGAGAACGAATAGAAAAGGATAATTCAATGGAGTTTTTGCTTCCCTATAAAATGACAATTTGGGTTATTGGCTCTTTGGGATTGTTGTTACTATTGCAATTAATCGTATTAGATATTGCTATTCTTAGTCAAAAGCATATCCCCGGTTTTACTATTGAAGCTAACCATGAACACTTTTTATTTCGTGCTAATAGAGCATTAGCTAATAGTAATGAAAGCCTTGGGATCTTTATTGTATTCGTTCTGTTTGCATTATTTTCTCAGCCCATTGCTCACTGGATTAATGGCTTCGCTGTGGTTTATTTATTCGGACGAATAGGGCATATGTTGTGTTATTACTTTAATTTAAAAGTATTACGCAGTATCTTTTTCGCGGTGAGTTTACTGGGGCTTATTGGACTATTTGTTACTGCAGTTATGGCTTGGCTGTAAATTGAGTTATTTTGCTTGTAAAAATGATCGTCACAAACGTATTAAAAAAGGCACTAGTAATAAACTTTAGTGCCTTTTATTTGATTGCGTTAGCTTACCTTACGGTTTACTTGATATTGATAAACTTTTGGATAGCTTTGTGTTTCTATCTCTTGTCTTGCTTTAAACCAATTTAAGCGATGAGTGAGGGTCGTAACACTACCTATCACAATAAGCGCTGGGCTTTCAGCCTCTTTGGCTAATATCTCTAAGTGTGCTAAATCACCAGTATGTACTTGTTGTTGTGAACTGGTACCACGTTCAATAATAGCAATAGGTGTTGCCAGCGACATGCCATACGCACTGAGTTTATGGCGAATAACATGGCTCTGGTTTAACCCCATATAAAAGACTAAAGTGTGGTTAGCGCGAGCCAGTGATGACCAGTCAATTTGATCTTTCCCTTCTTTTAAATGGCCGGTGATAAATTGAACGCTTTGTGCATGATCGCGATGGGTTAATGGAATACCAGAATAAGCGGCGCAACCTGATGCGGCCGTAATACCAGGTACCACTTCAAAGGGAATATTAAATGGCAATAAGGCTTCTAGTTCTTCGCCACCTCGACCAAAAATAAACGGGTCACCGCCTTTAAGTCTAACCACTAATTTTCCGCTGAGTGCTTGTGCTACTAGAATTTGGTTTATGTCACCTTGCGGTACACAGTGATTTCCTGCTTCTTTGCCTACAAAAATGCGTGCACAATGTTGAGGGAATAGTTCAACAATGTCGTTAGATACAAGGCGATCATAGACAATGACATCAGCCTGTTGAATACAACGTAATGCTTTTACTGTTAACAAATCAGGATCACCAGGACCTGCACCTACAAGTATTACTTTACCGATAGCAGCAGGTTCTTCTTCTGAGGTTGGCAGTGAAAACACAGTTTCATTCGTTGTCATTCTATTAGCTCCAGGCTGATTTTTATTTTAGGTTGTCAATTAAGCGGCTTGCTGTTGCGGTTCTGTTTTCTGTGCAGAGCCTAAATATGGGCGTTGGTTACGCGGTGTGGCGAACCAGTAGCCTAAGCCCATAAATACAACACCTGAAATTGTATTACCTAGCGTTACCCAGAATAAGTTATGACCAATTCCCGCTAGAGTGAATGCTTCCTTATGTTGACCAAACCATGAAAGAGCAAAGATGGTCATGTTAGCAATAGAGTGCTCATATCCTGATGCGATGAAGGCCAGTAAGCACCACCAAATAGCAATAAATTTAGCTGAGCCTTCAACACGCTGGCACATCCAAATGGCTAAACACACAAGCCAGTTACATAAAATACCTTTAAATAAAAGTACCGATGCTGAAGCGTCTGTTTTTGCAAGAGCGACGTTATTTAATAAGCTATTTGCATCAGGTAATAGTTTTCCGCCACCTGCGTAGAAAAACAGTAACGCGACGCCAACTGAGCCCAGTAAGTTTCCCATCCATGTTTGTGGTAAAACGCGAAGTGTATCAGCGACAGTGATTTGGCCTGTTTTAACACCAAAAGTTAAAAACATAGTGTGTCCGGTAAATAACTCAGAGCCCGCAATAATTACGAGGGTAAGAGCAATACCAAAGGTCGCTCCCATAACAAGTGGGCGAATAGAGGGATCAACCATATTGCCTAAAGTGAAAATCAGAATGATGCCAAGACCAACATAAGCCCCCGCCATGGCTGAGCTTAACCAAAACCCGAATTTTTCCTTATCTGCAAATTCAACGATACGTGCGGCATTGGCTGAACATTTTTTAATTGTGTCTGCGTACATAGTTTTGTCCCTGTATAAAATTAAACTCTTTGGCATAAATAAGTTCGGTACTGGGCTTGTTACTTATGCCAAAAAGTGGGAAGTAGCACTGAGGCTAGTTCCCATTCTTATCGTTACAGTTGGACTAACACATTGCCGTCTTTGACTGTGACTTTGTAGCTTTCAATGTTCATTGCAGAATTTTCTAAGCAACGACCGTCAAGCAGTGAAAAGCGTTGTTTTTTTAATGGGCTAGCGACCCATAATTCATCTTGGTGCTGGCAAATAAGCCCGCGAGATAACACATTGGACTTTGAAAACGGGTCCATATTATTTATCGCAAACAGTTGTTCGCTATGATCGGGACGAAAGATGGCAACTTGCTTGTCTTCAATAAGGGCGCACACGCCAGTACCAGGGATTAAATCGTCTAATTGGCATGCAGTGATCCAAGAACTCATACATTCTCCTCCAATGAAATGGTGTAAGTGTTGGCTTTTTCTTCGTTAGATGCAGGACGATGTTGGTCACGGCTAGGTACAAACACGACATTATCATCACGCTTATCGCTGTTAATAAAGTGACTAAAGCGTTTTAGTTGCTGTTCGTTATCTAACGTATTTGACCATTCACAATGGTAAGAGTTAATCAGCTTTTCAATATCAGCTTCAAGTTGATCGTTAATACCCAGTTTGTCGTTAATGATCACTTCACGAAGGTATTCAACACCACCATCAAGGTTTTCTAACCATGTTGATGTTCGCTGAAGTTTGTCAGCTGTACGTACGTAGAACATGAGGTAGCGGTCAACATATTTGATTAAGGTGTCGTGGTCGAGATCGGCGGCCAGTAAATCACCGTGGCGAGGTTTCATACCACCGTTACCACCAACATACATATTCCAGCCAGCATCTGTTGCAATAAGACCTAAGTCTTTGCCCTGTGCTTCAGCACATTCGCGGGTACAACCTGATACACCAAACTTCATTTTGTGAGGAGTACGAATACCTTTGTAGCGGTTTTCTAGTTCAACACCTAAGCCGACACTGTCTTGTACACCAAAGCGGCACCATGTGCTTCCGACACAGGTTTTGGCCATACGTAGCGCTTTGGCATAGGCTTGGCCTGTTTCAAATCCAGCTTCAATTAAACGTTGCCAAATGGCTGGTAAATCATCTTTTTGTGCACCAAATAAACCGATACGTTGTGCACCTGTGATTTTGGTATATAAATTATAATCATTAGCGACTTGTGCAACGGCGAGTAATCCAGCAGGTGTTACTTCACCACCTGCCATACGAGGGATCACTGAATAAGTGCCATCTTTTTGCATGTTGCCAAGGAAAATGTCGTTGGTATCTTGCAGTGGGGTATTTTGAGGCGTTAGTACATAATCATTCCAACAAGAAGCCAAAATAGAGCCAACGGTTGGCTTACAGGTTTCACAGCCGTAACCTTTACCGTATTTCGATAGAAGTTCATCAAATGACTTGATCTCTTCAATACGGATCAAGTGGAATAACTCTTGGCGAGAATAAGCGAAGTGTTCACATAGGTGATTATTCACTTCAATACCGGCTTTTGCGAGTTCGCTGTTTAGCACTTGCGTGATAAGAGGTAAACAACCGCCACAGCCTGTACCCGCTTTGGTAACGGCTTTGATTTCGCCTAATGTCGTATGTCCTTCAGCAACCGCTGCTGCAATCTTACCTTTAGTCACATCAAAACATGAACACATCACGGCGCTTTCTGGTAGGGATTCCACGCCCATGGCTGGTTTTGCTGCACCCGCATGAGCAGGTAAGATTAAACTGTCAGGGTTTTCTGGTAGCTCAATATTATTTAGCGATAACTGCAAAAGGTTACCGTAATCTGATGTATCACCAACAAGTACGGCTCCTAGAAGATATTTCCCATCTTCAGAAACAATAATGCGCTTATACACTTCTTCTTGTTCGTTTAAATAAACATAGCTTTTACAGTTTTTAGTACGGCCATTAGCATCTCCAATACTGCCAACTTTTACTCCGAGTAGCTTCAATTTGGCGCTCATGTCAGCACCTTCAAATTGCTGCTTTTCTCCTAATAAGTGACCAACCGCGATTTGTGCCATTTTGTAACCTGGCGCCACTAAACCAAAGAACATGTTATTCCAAGAAGCACATTCACCGATGGCGTAAACATCGGCATCTGATGTTTGGCAAACGTTATTAATGGCAATACCACCACGTTGACCTGTTGTTAGTCCACATTGTGTAGCTAATTTATCTTGTGGGCGAATGCCGGTAGAGAACACGATGAAATCAACTTCAAGAGAAGTGCCATCTGCAAATTGCAGGGTATTACGTGCATTTTCACCGGAAGGGATGATCTCTTGGGTATTTTTACCGGTGTGAACATTTACGCCGAGTTGTTCTATTTTGTTTCGTAGTTGTTGACCACCTTGAGGATCAAGTTGCTCAGCCATAAGGACATTAGCAAACTCAATAACATGAGTTTCAACGCCCAGTGCTTTTAGTGCGCCAGCGGCTTCTAAGCCAAGTAGACCGCCACCGATGACAACGCCACTTTTACTGCGTTTAGCGGTTAATTCAATCGCTTTAAGATCTTCGATCGTGCGGTATACAAAACAGTCTTTGTTTTCGCTACCTCTAATGGGTGGAACCCAAGGGTAAGATCCGGTTGCCATGATGAGTTTATCGTAGCGAAGTTCACGACCCGAATTAGAGAGAATAAGCTTTTGTTCACGGTTAATGTTAATGGCGCGTTCGCCGAGCAAAACATTGATTCCATGTTTTTCGTAAAGTCCTTGCTTAACAAGAGAAAGCTCATCAGCTGTATGGTGAGAGAAATAAGAAGATAAATGTACTCTGTCGTATGCGACACGGGGTTCTTCACAAAACACGGTTACTTCGTAGTTTTCGATATTCGATCTATCTATTAATTCTTCGATGTAACGGTGGCCGACCATACCGTTGCCGATAATTGCCAATTTAATTTTGCTCATAAAACCTACTTCACCATACCTTAAATTGGTTGTAGTGTATTAAGACAAAATGTGAAGAAATATGATTTAAATCAAGTAGCATTCTAAATACTACTTTAGTGGTATTTCAGAAAATCAATACGTTAGATTTACGATTTTATAACAAAGCGTCTTCGATTCTATTAGTTTGTATGTTGTTAATTATTTTACCTTATTGAATTATAATGATATTTATATTTATTGGGCTTTTTGTGGGGTAATGTTAAAGGTTGTTTTAGCTCTAGTAACAGTCGAATTATGGCTAAATTTTCGAACATAATTAATTGTAAAAGTTTATATCTTTTTATTTTTCAATATTGTTTTTTATTAATGGGTTGTGGTATTTTTGCCCAGTCTTAGCTTGAGTAAGATAATAACGTAGTTCATCTAGCAATTACGCAGTAGGTATTTATGCTTATCAGCATAAATAGAAGGGAATTTATACGATGTTCAGCTTTGTAATAGCTGACACATATTTAAGGGACCCAACAGTGGATCTATTATCACTTTCATTTCATTTTGGTTTTCATTTACCGAAATACCGTATTATTACGGAGCCTTGATCGTTCCTGATCAAAAATCACACTAAACATAGAGTTGCATATTACTGCAGGTGCTTATTGCTTCTGCATATTTGTATTTTGAGTGTGGTTTCATCTTTAAAAATCTTAACTCGGTATTTATATCGTTATTAATATGGTTTTTGCTTATCTTTTGTTACGTTTTTTGTGCAAAAGCTAAGTGATGACAGGAACGAAATATGTCTACACTTTTTAATTTTGGCGACACTGATCTATCAACAACAGTGCCTGTTGTTAATGGTTTATATGACTTAACGCTTGATGAATTGCTATTAAGCCAAGAGCATT
Organism: Photobacterium sp. GB-72; assembly: GCF_003026095.1. Lineage (NCBI taxonomy): Bacteria > Pseudomonadati > Pseudomonadota > Gammaproteobacteria > Vibrionales > Vibrionaceae > Photobacterium > Photobacterium sp. GB-72. The sequence continues at coordinate 494,143 of NZ_PYNV01000002.1, forward strand.
ATGAATCGGATGTACGTTCATACCCAAGACGTTTACCTTTAGCAATAGCGAAAGCAGCAGGAGTATTAGTTGAAGATACCCGTGGGCAATTATTTATTGATTGCTTAGCTGGGGCAGGAACACTAGCACTTGGCTATAATCACCCAGAAATTAATAAGTCAATTGTTGACCAATTAGAATCAGGTCTACCATATCAAACTCTCGATATCACAACGGTTGCTAAAGATAAATTCATTAAGCAATTGTTGAACTTCCTCCCCGAATCGTTTGCGAATAATGCTTGTGTACAATTTTGTGGCCCAACAGGGGCTGATGCGGTAGAAGCTGCGATTAAACTTGCCAAACAAACGACAGGTAGAAATACCCTGGCCGCTTTTCATGGTGCTTATCATGGAATGACCAATGGCACGATGGCGATGATGGGAAATTTAAACACTAAATCTCGCCGTCAAGGGTTAATGGCTGATGTACATTTCCTGCCATTCCCCTATTCATTACGTTGTCCGTATGGTTTGTCTGGCGATGAAGGCGCAAAACAAAGCTTACGTTATATCGAACGTATGCTGAGTGACGATGAAAGCGGCATTCAAAAAACTGCTGCCATTATTGTAGAGCCTGTACAAGGTGAGGGTGGGGTTATTCCTGCGCCTGCTTTTTGGCTGCGAGAATTACGTCGAATAACGCAAGAGCATGGCATTCTACTTATCTTTGATGAGATCCAATGCGGTATTGGTAAAACTGGTCACAATTTTGCGTTTGAAGAATCAGGGATCACGCCAGATATTCTTTGTTTATCAAAAGCGGTGGGCGGTGGTTTGCCAATGTCAGTCCTTGTTTTTAATAAAGAGATTGATAGTTGGAATCCTGGAGAGCATACCGGCACATTTCGTGGCAACCAGCTTGCGATGGCAACAGGCGCAAAAACGTTAGAAATTATCGAACGAGATGGTTTAGTTGAGCATGCCCAAAAAGCCGGTATGTATCTGCGTCGCGGTTTAGAAAAAGTGGCAGCACAAACTAGCTGTATTGCTGAAGTGCGCGGTAAAGGCTTAATGTTGGGCATCGAAATTGTCCAATCTGATGGTAGTAAGAATAAGTTTGGTGAGCCGATCGCCGATCCTGAGTTAACCGCTGCAATTCAACGCTCTGCATTAGAGCGCGGTTTGATTATTGAAAAAGGTGGGCGTCAAGGCTCGGTACTACGCTTTTTACCGCCTCTTATCATTAGCTTTGAACAACTTGATTTTGTGATTAATACGGTTAAAGAGGCTATTGAGGTCCATGTTGAACCGATTGAACAAGGATTGGTGTTAGAGTCGGATAATAAAGCTAATTGGAAAGAGTACTTTATTCAAACGGGTAAAGGCGGATCTGAGAGCTTTGAAACGGCACTGAATCAAACGACTCAAGTACTGAAAAAAGTCTTTGAACAAACCAATCAGCCTTATTCGGGGATGGATCCTCAATTATTAAAAACGCTAATTAATGGCATTGATTTAAATCAGCCACAATCCTCACTTGATGCCGTGATTGATCAAACAGGCGATCTTATCGCGAAGCACTCAATTATGGTGCAACATCCACACTGTATAGCGCATTTGCATACCCCGCCACTTATCCCTGCTATTGCAGCAGAAGCTTTTATTGCTGCATTGAATCAGTCAATGGATTCATGGGATCAGGCCAGTGCAGCAACGTTTGTTGAACAGAAAATTGTTGACTGGTTGTGCGATGTTTATCAATTAGGCCAACAAGCAGATGGTGTGTTTACCAGTGGGGGAACACAAAGCAATCTGATGGGATTATTGTTAGCACGTGATTGGGCTGCAGACACGATCTCTGGTCATAATATTCAGCAACAAGGTTTGCCATCATACGCGGATAAACTACGTATATTATGCTCGAAAAAATCCCATTTCACGGTGCAAAAATCAGCGTCGTTGATGGGGCTTGGTGAACAATCTGTAGTCTGTGTTGATACCAATCCTGATGGCACTATTCAATTAGCATCATTGATTACCACGATTGAAGCATTAAAAGCCGATGATCTTATTCCATTTGCCGTCGTTGGCACTGCTGGGACAACAGATCACGGTGCAATTGATGATCTTACCGGATTGGCAGATATTTCCGCTCGTCACAATCTTTGGTTCCATGTTGATGGCGCATACGGTGGCGCACTGATTTTAAGTCGTCATCAAAGTCGATTACATGGCATTGAAAAAGCGGATTCTTTAAGCGTTGATTTTCATAAGCTTTTCTTTCAACCGATTAGCTGTGGTGCAGTGTTAGTGAAAGATAAAGCGCACTTTAAATACCTGCTCCACCATGCTGATTATCTTAACCGTGAAGATGATTTACTGCCAAATTTAGTGGATAAATCAATAGCAACAACTAAGCGTTTTGATGCTTTAAAAGTGTTAATGACTATGCAAAGCGTTGGCGCTGATGCATTAGGTAAAATGTACGACCATCTTATTAATCAAACGCAGCATGTCGCCGATTTAGTTAATCAACAACCGCAATTTGAGTTATTGGCCGATCCTGCTTTATCTACCGTGCTTTTCCGTTTTGTAGGTGAAGGAGCAAACGTAAGTGAGCAGCAGCTTAACCAATTGAATAAACAATTGCGTATAGATGCATTAGTACAAGGACAAGCTGTACTGGGTGAAACTGTTGTTGACGATAAAGTGGCATTGAAGTTCACAATTTTAAACCCGTGTTTAACTATTAACGATTTTAAAACCTTATTGAATAAAGTCTCTCAATTAGGTCAATCGCTATTGTCTTCAACTCAGTAAGACAACCACACAGATAAATGAATTTAAAAGGAAAGAAATAATGGCTATTTTACAAATTGGTGCTGGTGGTGTGGGCTGGGTTGTCGCACATAAAGCGGCGCAGAATAATGATGTATTGGGTGATATTACATTAGCTTCCCGTACAATCAGCAAATGTGAAAAGATCATTAGCTCGATTGATAAGAAAAGTAATCTAAAAGATCCGACAAAGACAATTCAAGCACGTGCCGTCAATGCAGACGATGTTGATGCATTAGTTGCTTTAATTGAAGACGTGAAACCTGATTTGGTTATTAATGCAGGGCCTCCGTGGGTCAATATGTCAATCATGGAAGCGTGCTATCAAGCGAAAGTTTCTTACCTCGATACATCTGTTGCTGTTGATTTATGCTCTGAAGGTCAGCAAGTGCCTCAAGCTTATGATTGGCAATGGGGTTACCGTGAGAAGTTCAAGCAAGCGGGGATCACTGGCATTTTAGGGGCAGGTTTTGATCCGGGTGTTGTTAGTGTGTTTGCAGCCTATGCCGTAAAGCATTTGTTTGATGAAATCGACACCATTGATGTCATGGATGTGAATGCAGGGGATCACGGTAAGAAATTTGCGACTAACTTTGATCCAGAAACCAATATGTTAGAAATTCAAGGTGATTCATTCTATTGGGAAAACGGTGATTGGAAACAAGTGGGTTGCCATAGCCGTATGCTTGAATTTGATTTCCCGTTAGTCGGTAAGCATAAAGTTTATTCTATGGCACATGATGAAGTACGTTCAATGCAGGAATTTATTCCAGCAAAACGTATTGAATTTTGGATGGGCTTTGGTGACAAATACCTCAATTATTTCAATTGTATGCGTGATATTGGCTTATTAAGCCCAGATCCACTCACGCTGCATGATGGTACTGTTGTACAACCACTGCACGTTCTTAAAGCGTTATTACCGGATCCAACATCGCTTGCTCCTGGCTATACAGGAAAAACCTGTATCGGTACTTGGGTACAAGGAAAAAAAGAGGGCACAGAGCGCAGTGTGTTTATCTACAACAACGCTGATCATGAAGTGGCGTATGAAGATGTAGAGCATCAAGCAATTTCATACACAACAGGTGTTCCTGCTATTACTGCCGCATTACAGTTCTTTAATGGTAAGTGGGCTGATAAAGGTGTGTTCAATATGGAGCAGCTCGACCCAGATCCATTTTTAGCAACAATGCCAACCATTGGTTTAGATTGGCATGTTCAAGAATTGCCTGTTGGTCAACCTGATATTCACATCTTGAAATAAGACACAGCTATTTAAGCGAGCTTGTATATAGAAGCAGGCTCGCTTTCTTACTTATATAAAAGAGAAAGCCGTATTGAAAACGCCATATTTCATGATTGATGAGCAGAAGCTGATCAACAATTTAGAACAAGCTAAAAAGTTAAAACAATTATCCGGAGTAAAACTCGTCCTTGCATTAAAATGTTTTTCCACGTGGGGCGTGTTTGATGTCATGAAGCCTTATCTTGATGGTACTACCAGCAGTGGGCCGTTTGAGGTTAGATTAGGTGCTGAAAAGTTTGGTGGTGAAACGCATGCTTATAGTGTGGGATATAGTCAAGAAGACGTAGAAGATGTTCTACAGTACTGTAATAAAATCATTTTCAACTCTGTTTCTCAATTGCAAGCTCATCGCCATTTGGCTGACGGTAAAGCGTCTGTTGGTCTACGTTTAAATCCGGGGATAAGTTGTGCAGGGCAAGATTTAGCTGATCCTGCTCGTCAATATTCGCGTCTAGGGGTGCAAGAAAACCTATTAACAGATGAACTGTTTGATGAACTCGATGGCGCGATGTTTCATATGAACTGTGAAAATAAAAGTGCAGATGCGTTTATTGCGTTATTAGACTCTATATCAGAACGTTTCGGGCGTTATCTTGAAAAACTTGATTGGGTGAGTTTAGGTGGCGGTGTTTTCTTTACTTGGCCGGATTACGAGCTAGAAAAGTTAGCTATTGCATTAAAAGCATTTTCAGAGCGTTTTAATGTTCGGTTATATCTTGAGCCGGGTGAAGCTATTATTACCCAAACGACTGACTTAGTGGTGACTGTGGTTGATATTGTCGAGAACGGTATGAAAACTGCCATTGTAGACAGTGCGACAGAAGCACATCGGCTTGATACCTTAATTTATAATGAACCCGCAACAATCACAGAATCGTCAAAAGAGGGGAGCCATCAATACGTGATTGGTAGCTGTTCTTGTTTAGCAGGCGATCAATTCTGTGTTGCCAGTTTTGAACAGCCATTAACGATTGGACAGAAATTACATATTGCAGACAGCGCAGGTTATACCATGGTGAAGTTAAATTGGTTTAATGGTTTACGTATGCCAAGTATTTATTGCCGTCGCAGTAATGGCAGTATCGAAAAACTTAATGAATTTAGTTATGAGGATTTTGCTGCATCGTTATCGCGATCTGCAATCTTATAAGCAAACTAAATTCAAACAATAAGATTGTCTGGTTTTTGATCATTTATGGGCTGATTTATGGTTCGATGTTATGGAATTTAACCAGTTAAATAAAAAGTCATAATTTTTCGTTGACTGATTCTGTAAAATCAGTAAATTACACCACGTACCGCAGCGAGGTGACTCGTTGAGGGCAAAAAATTCTGGAGAAGATAACTTCTTTAGGAATTTTGCGGCGCGTTGGCAGAGTGGCTATGCAGCGGATTGCAAATCCGTGGACCTCGGTTCGACTCCGGGACGCGCCTCCATTCTCTTATGAGAATCTATGCGACACTAGCTCAGCTGGTAGAGCGCAACCTTGCCAAGGTTGAGGTCACGAGTTCGAACCTCGTGTGTCGCTCCAAATTAAAGATTATGGCGAAAGCGGTAATCACAGATGGTGTCTAACCATCGCAAGAAATTGCGTGCCCTGGTGGTGGAATTGGTAGACACAAGGGATTTAAAATCCCTCGGCGTTCGCGCTGTGCCGGTTCAAGTCCGGCCCGGGGCACCATCTAATTGAGAAGTAAAA